>CAMLQS010000151.1 GCA_946482165.1 uncultured Verrucomicrobiota bacterium
TCGCACCAGGCGTTGAAGACCGCGGGCGCGTTGGCGGCCATGAGCTTGTCGGCCCGGTAGGTCGGGTAAACCCGCGTCTTGAGACCGCTCTTCGCGATGGCGAGGTGATGCTCCAGCGAGTCCGCCGGATCGTCGGTGGTGCAAACCACCGCGACCTTGCTCGAGGTCAGGATGCCGTGCGTCGAGAACGCGGACGTGGCGAGCTTGTCGTTGGCCTGCTCCCAGATCTTCGGCGCGTTGGCCTCGTTGATCAGAAGATCGATTCCGAAGAAACGCCTGAGCTCGAGGTGCGACCAATGATGCAGGGGATTGCGCACGAGCCGGGGCACCACGCGGCAAAAGCAGAGAAACTTTTCGTAGTCGGAGCTTCCCGATCCGGTGATCAAGTCCTCGTTGACGCCGGCCGAGCGGAGCGCGCGCCACTTGTAGTGATCGCCGCCCAGCCAGATCTCCGCGAGGTTCCTAAACTGCTTGTTCGCGGCGATTTGATCCGGCGGCAAATGGCAGTGGTAGTCGAAGATCGGCTGGGGCTTCGCGACCTCGTGGTAAAGGCGTCGCGCCGTGGAGGTGCTCAACAGAAAGTCTTCGTGCAGGAAGGGGGCGGGCATGGTCTCCGAAGCCTAGCGGAACACGAGGCCCCCACGAGCGCACCGCGTGGGGGAACGTTTTCAGGGTCGGCCCCGCCCGCCGCCCACGGACCCGCCGATGCGCTTGCCGAGCTCCGCCGCATATTCATCGCCATCGATTGGCAGCGCGACGCTTCGGCCGAGCCAGGTGGAGAGCAGCATGGCGTTGGCCAACTCCACCGAGCGCACGCCTTCCACGGCCGGGGCGATCGGCGGCACGCCGTCGAGAATCGCGTCCGCGAAGTTCATCAGAATCTCATTATGCTGACCTCCGCGGTCTTCCGCCGGCATCTCGACCAATGAGGATGCCGGCCGGCCCAAAGGCTCCGGCGACACGCGCGAAAACTCGCCCATCGGCACCTCGTTTCGGCGGAGGCGGATCTTGCCGTCCTCAAACACGAGCGTGCCGCACTCGCCCACGATCTCCAACCTGGCGCATCCGGGCGCCTCGCCGGTCGACGCCACGAAAACGCCCGTGGCTCCATTCGGAAATTCGAGCAGCGCGCTCACCTCGTCCTCGACCTCGATGTCGTGATATTTGCCGAAAACGCAGCGGGCGAAAACGCGCGTCGGCATGCCGACAATCCACTGGAGGAGATCGAGATTGTGCGGGCATTGATTGAGCAACACCCCGCCGCCTTCGCCCGCCCACGTCGCCCGCCAGGACCCCGAAGCGTAATAGGCTTCGGTGCGAAACCAGTCGGTCACGATCCAGCTCACGCGCCGGATTTCGCCAAGGGAGCCTGTCCTCACCAGTTCCCGGATCCGCCGATAGGCGGGATCGGTGCGCTGGTTGAACATCGCCGCGAACACCTGCCGCCCCTCGCGCCCCGCATAAGCCGCGAGCAGGCGTTCGCAGTCGGCGCGATGCACCGAAATCGGTTTCTCGACCAATACATGCAACCCCGCTTCCAACGCCGCGATCCCCATGGGCGTGTGATCGTAGTGGGGCGTGGCGATCAGGATCGCGTCGACAAGTCCGGACGCAACGAGTTCGGTCGCGCTGCCGAACCCCTTGACGCTTGGAAATTCGCCAAGCTTCCCGGTCGCCCGGTCGGCGACTGCCGCCAGCCGCAGGCGCGGTATCTTGCCCTCCAAAATCTGACGCGCGTGCGCCGCGCCCATGTTTCCCAAGCCGACGATGCCGAGGCGGACCGTTCCCATTCCGCGACGAAAGACCCGCGCCGGCGTTTTCTCGAAGGAAAACGGTGGCCAAAAGTTCCCGGCGCGCGCGAGACTGCAAACTGTCTCACCCACCACGGTCCGCCTACTCCCGATGTTCGAACCTCGAGTCACTCTCAAGCAGGTCGCCGCCCGCGCCGGCGTCCACGTCTCGACCGCGTGGCGCGCGTTGAAAAACGACACCTACGTCGAGGCGTCCAAGCGCGCGCGCATCCGCGCCATCGCGGAGGAGCTCGGCTACGCGCCCGACCCGATGCTCACCGCGCTAAGCAACTACCGGCGGAAACACCAGCCGGCCGCGTTTCAATCGACGCTCGCCTGGATCAACAACTTTCCCGACCGGCGCGAGGGGCGCGAGCTGGTCAACATCGCCGGCTGCCACGAGGGCGCGCTCCGCCATGCCACGCAAATGGGGTTCAAGCTCGAGGAGTTCTGGCTCGCCGAACCGGGCATGACCGTGCGCCGGGCCCGCGAGGTCCTGCTCGCCCGGGGCATCCGCGGCCTGATTTTCCCGCCCCAGCCGTTCTCCGGCACCGAGCTCAATCTCGACGTCGAGTCCTTCGCGTGCGTGGCGATCGGCTACTCGCTCGCCGCCCCCAGCCTCCACGTGGTGGGCAGCCACCAGCACAACGCCACGCTCCGCGCGTTGCGCGAACTCGCCAAACTCGGCCACACCCGCATCGGCATGGTCGCCGCCACCGAAACCCTGCGCCGCGCAAACCACACGTTCGAGTCGCCCTACCATTTTTTCCAGTCCGTGCAGGATGAGGCGCAACGCCTGCCGATTTTCTTCATCCAAGGCCGGGAGGAGCCGAAAAACATCGCCGACGCCCGCGACGAGTTTCTCGCGTGGTTCAAGCGTCACAAGCCCACCGCGATCGTCTGCCACGTCAGCGAGGTAAAGACCTGGCTCGAGAGTATCGGCCGCTCCGTTCCGAAGGACGTCTCGCTCGCCACGCTCTCGCGCGTCTTTGATCGCGATTGGTCGGGCATCGACCAGCAGGAACTAGAGATCGGCCGACGCGCCGTGGAGCTCCTGGTGAGCCTCTTCCACAGCGGCGAGCGCGGCGCTCCGAGCACACCTGTCCGTTTGCTCGTCGAGGGCTGCTGGATCGAAGGCGCCACGACGCGCCGCGTCGGCCCGCCCGCCACCAAGCTCCTCGAACGCCTCGGCTGAGGCCGGTCTTTCCGAATCTCGGGGCTCGTGGCAGGGCGCGGGAGCGCCGGGCCCGCCGCCAGCGGCGAATGTTCGTATTACGAACATTCGCCCGGCGGCCCGGTTGGGCGGAGCCACCCGCGTTTTATCGCAGGCCGCAGCTCAGTCCTGAGCTTCGGCGCGGTGCGCGTCCGTCGCGATCGCGGGCGTGAGCGCCACGCCCTTCACGCGGATGCCGGTCATCTTGGCCACGATCCGCTCGGCCTCTTCGCTCTTCACGTCGACGAGCGTGTGCCGTTGGTGGATATCCATCGCGCCCACGACCGCGGCGGGCAGTCGCGTCACGCCGGCGATTTTCCCAACCACGTCGGCCGGGGTCACGAGCGCCTTGCGGCCCACGTTCAGGTAAATGGTCGTGTATCCCGCATCGCGGCCGGTGCGCGCCGGACGCTCGAACTTCTGCTTGCCGGGACGCGCCGCGGGCGCAGACGCGTCCGAGCCAAAGCCGTCTCCTTGGCCAGCCGCCGGCTCGAACTTGGGAGCGGCCTTGTGCTTGGCCGGCTTGGAAGCGGGCGGCGTCGGCACGGGAATCGGCGGGCGGCTTTCGTCGTCGTAGGGACGCGAGTGCCTCGGGGTCTCCACCACCTGGGGCGGGACGTCCTCATCCGTGCCTCCGCCCGCCGGACCCGGCTGGCCGCCGTTCATCAAATAAATCAGCGCCCCGATGATGTCCGTGCTCGCGTAGCCCTGCTCCAGCAGGCGGTCGACCATGCGGTCCTGCGGACGGAATTGCTTCGCATCGAGCGTGGCGCGCAAACGTTCGAAAAACACGTTCTCGCGCGCCTCCTCCACCTGGTCGAGCGAGGGCACGCGCTCGCGGCGCAGCGGCAGGCGCGCGTAGCGGATCATGTTTTGCAAGCCGTAGATCTCGCGACCGCTGACAAAAGTGAAGGCCTTGCCCGTGCGCCCGGCGCGACCGGTGCGGCCCACTCGGTGCGTGTAATCCTCGGCGTCGTTCGGCAGGTCGTAGTTGAACACGACCTCGAGGTCGTCGACATCGAGACCGCGCGCCGCCACGTCGGTCGCCACGAGGAACTCGAAGCCGCGGCGGCGGAACCGGTCCATCACCTTGGTGCGGGTCGCCTGGGTGATGTCGCCATGCAGGCGATCCACCGCGTAGCCGCGCGAGGCCAGGATTTCGCAAAGCTCGTCGACCATGTTTTTGGTCGCGCAGAAAATGATGCCGTAACGAAAATCGTTCAGATCGATCAGGCGGGTCAGCGCCTCGACCTTCGAGCGACGGTCCACCTCGAAGTAAACCTGGTCCACCTTCGGCGCATTTTGAGCGTGGGCCTCGATCTTCACCCAGGCCGGATCCTTGGTGTAACGCTGGATGAGCTGCTTGATCGGCGGCGGCATGGTCGCCGAGAAGAACAAGGATTGCCTGCCTGTGGCCGGCGTGGCCGAGAGGATGCGCTCGATGTCGTCGCGGAAGCCCATGTCGAGCATGCGGTCGCACTCGTCGAGGATGACGATCTTGAGGTTATCGAGCTTGATCGTGCCACGCTCCATGTGGTCCATCACGCGACCGGGCGTGCCGATCACGATCTGCGCGCCGGCGTCCAGGGCGCGGAACTGGCGCTCATAGCTTTGGCCGCCGAAGATCGGCACCTCGCGCACGCCTTTTTTGAAGAAAGCCAGCTTGGCCATCTCCTCCGCCACCTGCACCGCGAGCTCGCGCGTCGGGCAAAGGATCAGCGCCTGCACTTTCTTCAACGCCGGATCGATGCGCTCAACCGCCGGGATGCCGAACGCGGCGGTCTTGCCCGAGCCCGTGGCGGATTGGCCGACTACGTCGCGCCCTTCGAGCAGCAAGGGGATGACGGCGGTTTGGATGGGCGAGGCTTCCTCGAAGCCCATCTTGTCGACAGCCTTGAGCACTTCCGGCGAGAGGCCGAGTTCTTTGAACGGACGTTTTTCCATGATGGACCCGAGCGTGCCGCCCTCGCCGAAAAAAGGAAGCGGTTAAAAAACGCTTCCGTCCCCCCGGCTAGAACCCGTCCATGAACGAACTCCACCGTTCCGCCTCGCGCCGCTGGGCCGCCACCTCCCGCAATGCCTCCCGCAACGACTCGCGTGATCGGGGCCCGCTCATCTCGTCGCGGAAGCGGCGCAACGATTCGCTCAACTCGCGAATCGAAATCAAGATCGACTCCACGTTTTGGGGCCCTTGGCCGAAGGGTCGCGCAAACCGCGCCACCGCCGCGAAACGAGGCGAAAACGGCACGTCGCGGATCTCCGCCTGCAACTCCTCCACCTGTTCCTCCAGCAGCTCGCAATAGATGCCCACCTTTTCGTCGCCCAAGCGCTCCAAGTCGCCTTCCTCGCGCTTCAGCCAAGCCAGTTCCAGCCGGAGCAAGGTGTGCAGATCGCCTTCGCGGTAAGCCTTGGTCAGCTCCTGCATGAGCGCGTGCTTTCGTTCCCGCATCGCCGGGTCCTGCTCCAGGTCCGGATGCAGCACTTTCGCCAGCTGCTTGTAGATGCTCACCACCGTCCGTTTGCGCGCCTCCTCGCGCGCCGCGGCCCGCTCGGCGGCCTTGCGTTCCGCAGCCTCCTGACGCGACGAGCGCGGCCGCGCTTCACGCCCCTTCCCGCTCGTTTCTCCGGTCGCGCCACGCTCGCCGTCATCGTCGCCCGACGGCGCGCCCCCCGGGCCATCCCGCATCTGCCGTTCGATTTCGCGCATGATCTCTTCCGGCGACATACGGGAGCGGAAGGCCTTTCGATCCAGCCCGAGCTGATCGATCAACTCGCCCAGCTCGGGAGGCATCGCCGCCTGATCCGCAGCTTCGCCGCGGTCGGCTCCGTCTCCGGCCCCCTCCTCTTCCTCCGGCTCCCGCGCCGGCTGCAGCTCCGACCAAAGCGCGCGCAACTCCTCGTCCATCAACTCCGGCCCCTCCTCCGCCAGCGTGCGCAGCTGCCCCGCGAGCAGCGCCGCCAGTTGCTCGCGCTGAAGTTTCCCCAAGCCCTTCGGCTTGCGCCACTGCGCCGCCAGCAAAAGCACCACCTGCTTCCGCCGCGCGAGCATCCGCCGTTCCTCCGGATGAATCCGCTCCTGATAAATTTTCACGAACGCATCCCAACGCGCGGTCGTCCGCCCTCGCTCGGCGCGCAGGGTCTCGACCTTGCGCAGCAGCCGATCGAATTTTTTCTGCGCCTTTGTCAGCGGCCTGCCGGGCGTGGCGACGAGGCGCAGCTGACGGCTGGGCGCACACGCGTTTTCCGCGCCTGCGACGCCCCCGATTCCGTCGAAAGAAAAACTCTCCTGTCCCGCGAGCTTGCCCATGCGCACACGCACGCCGCGCCCCGTCCGGGAGTCAACCCCCCGTCGCGTTCAGATGCGGCTCGACCGGGCGGAATCCCGGCTGCGTGCAAAGGCGATCCCGGTCGGCCGGCGTCGCGCAGAGATAGACCGCGTAGCCGCCATGTCCGCCGCCGCAGTATTTCCACGCGAGGGGCGAAACGCCGCCCAGGGCCGCCTGTCCTCCCGCGCCCGCCGAAGGGTCGCCGGGCAGAGGCTGCATGCCCTCGCCCATCTGCATCGCGTAAGATACGCGCACCGCCTCGGCGAGCTGCGCGAAATCGTTTTTCCACACCGCGTCTCGCGCGATGCGGCCCGCGCGCTCGATCGCGTCGTAGTCGCGCGTGTTGCCCACGTTGCCCGGCGTATCGTGATGGGAACCGGTCCAGTAGATCGCGAGGCGGCCGCGGAGCATCTCGCCGGAGGTCTTGATCTCAAGCTCAGGCCGCGGCCCGCTTTTCCAGACGCAAAGGCCGGTCTCGGCGATCACCGCCGGATCCTGCCAACCCACGCCAAGATCAAGCTCCGAGCTGACGCCGCACTTGCCGTTGAGCAGAGCCCAGGCGCCACTTCCTCCCAGGCCCGCGTTGCGTTCGAACGGCCAGCTGCGCAACGACACGGTGGGCGAGATCGCGCAGTTCACCACGAAAGCCCCGGCGCGAGCGTAGCGCGGCACATCCAGCCAGCCGCCCGCGAAGTCGACCCGCAGCGGCGCCTCCTGCGGCGCCTTGATCCACCGCACGATCTCGGTCGTCGAGATCGGCTGAAACTGCGGCGGCGTCTTCGGGAGCTTCACATAGCGCGCGCCCACCTCGTCGCACAGCGCCTTCTTCAACCCGGTGTATTTGTCGTCGTCCGTGACCGCGAGGATTTGCGGACGGATGCGAAGGAAGTCCTCGCGAAAATCGATGCCCTCTTCGAGCCCGCGTCCCACCACCACCTCGTCCACGCAATCAAACGCCTCGATGAGCGCCTTCTTGTGCTCGTCCGGCAGGGAGCTCCGCCGCTGCTTGTGTATCCAGAGCACCTCGCTGGATGCGAAACACACGGTCAGGTGATCGCCCAGCGCGCGCGCCTCGCGAAAAAACTGCACATGCCCCGCATGGATGATGTCGTAACAGCCGGAAACAAAGACTCGAACCATGCGGAAACGCTCCGCCGCCAAACCGCTCACGTCCAGCCCGATCCCCGCCCGCTCCACAAGCACCCTCGTCTCGCCAGCCCGCGCCCGGTCATTGGTCATTCCGCGTCGCGCCACCGGCGCGACGCGGCTTTTCCCTCGCGTCCGCCCCTGTCGGCCCCGCTTTATACCGGCCATGCCGTTTGCCCAATTAGGTCTTCATTCCAGTATCGTCCGCGCCGTCGCCGCCAAAGGTTACACCACGCCCTCCCCCATTCAGGAGCAGGCCATTCCCATCGTCCTCACCGGCCGCGACCTTGTGGCCTCCGCCCAGACCGGCACCGGCAAAACCGCCGCCTTCGCCCTTCCCATCCTCAACCGCCTCGGCCCGCACAAAAAGCCCGGCCCTCGCGTGCTGATCCTCGAACCCACGCGCGAACTCGCCGCCCAGGTCGACGAAAGCTTCGCCGAGTTCGGCAAGTTCACCGACCTCAAGCGCGCCATCCTTCACGGCGGCGTCGGCTACGGCAAACAACGCGCCGACCTCCTCGCCGGCGCCGACATCGTCACCGCCACCGTCGGCCGCCTGCTCGATTTCCTCAACGAACGCATCCTCCGCCTCGACCACCTGCAGGTCCTCGTCCTCGACGAGGTCGACCGCATGCTCGACATGGGCTTCATCAAGGACGTCAAAAAGATCGTCTCCCTCTGCCCAAAGAACCGCCAGACGCTCTTCTTCTCCGCCACGATCCCGCCCGAAATCCAGGAGATCGCCCGCTTCGCGCTCAAGGACCCCGCCACCGTTTCCATCGGTCGCCAGCGTTCCGTCAACGAGTCCGTCACGCACGCCATCTACCCGGTCCCGCACCATCTCAAGTTCCCGCTCCTCCTCGAGCTCCTCAAAAAGACCGACTACAAGAGCGTGATCGTCTTCAGCCGCACCAAACACGGCGCCGACAAAATCGCCCGCAAGCTCAAGGCCGAGGGCCACAGCGTCGCCCTCCTCCACGGCGATCGCAGCCAAGGGCAGCGCAAGGCCGCCCTCGACGGCTTCAAGGACGGCACGCTCGAGGTGATGGTCGCCACCGACATCGCCGCCCGCGGCCTCGACGTCGCCGGCGTCACGCACGTCATCAACTACGACATCCCCGGCACTCCCGACGACTACGTGCATCGCATCGGCCGCACCGGCCGCGCCGCCGCCGAGGGCGACGCCTTCACCCTCGTCACGCCCGACCAGACCGGCGAACTCCGCGCCATCGAAAAATTCATCAAGGCCACCATCCCGCAGCTCACGATGGAAGGCTTCGACTACAAGGCCAAGGCCCCCGCTCCGCTCCCCGGCCAAGGTGGCGGCGACGGCGGCGGCGGCCGAGGCGACAGCCCCCGCGGCTTCCGCACCCAACGCTTCGGCGGCGGTTCGCGCGGTGGCGGTCCCCGCGGCGGTGGTGGTGGCGATCAAGCCCGCCATCACGGCCACCGTCCCGACGGACGCCCGACCTCCGCCCAGCCGCAGCGCGCCGAGCACCGTCGCCCCGACGACGCCGGCCCGCGCGCCCCGCTCCCCGGCACCACCGGCGGCAAAGGCAGCGGCGGCCAGCAACGCGACAAAGACCGCGCCCCCAACCCCTTCGTCCAAAAAGGCCGCCCTGGCGCCCACTGGCAGAGCCGCAGCAGCGGCCGACGCTGACGGATAGACGCGCGCGGGCGTTTGCGTTAACCAACGCGGAACGCGCGGCGCGGCCGCGCGCCGCCGACCCTGCGCGGCTTTTCCAAGGTGTTCCGCGATCCGGGCGAGGAACTCGAGCTGCGCATCAGCTCAATCCCAGGGCGCTGGCGAATTCTGACATCGGACGTTACGAGCGGATCGAGGCGCCCGGCCGCTACACCGGCATCCTCGCCGCCAACGTTCGCCAGCCGTTGCGCTCCGCCCCTTGGACGATAACCGCCGAAAGGCGGCTCGGCCGGGCGCCGGAGCGGGACGCGTAGGTCAAATTTCCCCTTCTGCCTCCGCCGCGTCCCGGCTATTCGTTCACCACCTCGATGAACGATCTCGCCCCACCATCGAACGCCGCGGATCGCGACGATGACTTGGCGTTCGAGGATTTGCTTCCGCAGGTTTACGACGAGCTGAAGGCGCCGGCCGCGGCGAAGATTTCAGTTTTCCATGCGCATCCTATTTAATGTAAAATCATTACATGGAACCGATGGGTGACTGGCTAACTGGGTAAGCAACTCGGTCCTTCGACGGAAATTCGCCCCCGCGTATTCCCTAACAAAGCTCCCCATCCCCCTATCTTGCCGCGACTGCACTTGGCCCCTCGGCCGGCAGCACCTCGGACGCTCACGTCGCACACGACCAGAGACCATCATGACCCGCCCCTCATCCACGCCCGTCCCGCTTCCGCTCCGTCCGGTTGCATCCGCATTTCTGTCCGTCTGTTTCCTGCTCGTCACCCTGCTGGCGCTGACCCTCGCGCCCAAAACCTCGGCGCAGACCTTCGTCCACCCCGGCCTCCTGCACACCGAGGCCGATTTCCTCCGGATGAAGACCAAGGTCGACGCCGGAGCCCAGCCCTGGCTCTCGGGCTGGAACGCGTTGACCAACGATTGGAACTCCCAGCTCGGGGCCGGCACGCGCGCCGCCGCCGAGATCACCCGCCCCGGCAACGTCGCGCAGATGTATACCGACATCTACCACGCCTACGCCTGCGCCCTCCGCTGGAAGGTCTCCGGCGACACCCGCTACGCCGACGAGGCCGTCCGCTTCCTGAACACTTGGTCGTCCACCATGACCTCCCTCACCGGCAGCGCCGACCGCTTCCTCGCCGCCGGCATCCACGGCTACCAGTGGGCCAACATCGCCGAGATCATGCGCACCTACCCAGGCTGGGCACCGGCGGATATCACCCGCTTCCAAGACTGGCTCATCGCCCACTTCTACTCCCTCAACGAGACCTTTCTCTGGGGCAAGGACGGCGGCAAAGACCACAACGGCGCCGCCATCACCAACTACTGGAGCAACTGGGATCTCTGCAACATGGCCTCCGCCCTCGCCATCGGCGTCTTCTGCGACCGCCGCGACATCCACGACCGCGCCATGGCCTACATCTACACGGGCGCGGGCAACGGCGCCCTCGACCGCGTCATCTACCAGATGCACGACGGCAAGCTCGGCCAGATGCAGGAGTCCGGCCGCGACCAGGGCCACACCACCCTCAGCATCTCCCTCCTCGGCGCCATCTGCGAGATGGCTTGGAACCAAGGCGCCGACCTCTACGGCTATCGCGACAACCGCGTCCTCTCCGCCGCCGAATACGTCACCCGTTACAACTCGGGCAACGACGTCCCCTACGACTCCTACATGTGGGGCACCGGCGTGAACGGCACCTGGCAGATCCAGCCCGGAGTATCGCCCGCCGGCCGCCCCAGCCACCGCCCCTGGGCTGAAATGCTCTACAACCACTACGTCAACCGCCTCGGCCTCGCCGCCCCCTTCACCAAGGCCGAGGCCGAATACGGCCGCCCCGAAGGCAACGGCGGCAATGGCGACCAGCTCGGCTGGGGCACCCTCACCTTCACCCGCGACCCCGTCGCCCAAGGCTCCGCCCCGAGTCTCTCCCTCGTCCAGCGCGCCGGCCACGTCGTCCTCTCCTGGTGGGGCTCCGCCTACGCCACCAGCTACAACATCAAACGCGCCACCAACCCCGGAGGCCCCTACGTCACCCTCGCCGCCGGGCTGAACGGCATCGACGCCACCTACACCGACACCACCGCCATCTCCCCCGGCGCCTACTACTACAT
>CAMLQS010000152.1 GCA_946482165.1 uncultured Verrucomicrobiota bacterium
TAAAGAAGGTCGTTGCGCATACGACTTCATCAGCTTCGACCGTCGCGTCGAAACTCTTCATGATCTCGCCGAGGATGAGAGCGAAAGAGACTTCCCCTTCTCGTGGACTGATACGCGTGTTATAGCGCCGCAGAACAGCGCAAGCTCGAGCGAGCCGATCAGGAGTTGTAGTAAGTCCCAGAAACGCTGCGAGATTCCCAAGTGCCTCCGGATAATGAGCCTCCCAGCTAAGCGGAACGCCCGCATACTCGACGAGTGTGTCTCCGAGATCGAACGCAATGGCTTTCATTTCTTTGCCTTAAGGTAGGATCGCCGGTTGCCGGACGCCCCCTCGCAGATCCCGGCGTGCGTAACTGCCGCACCGGGCTCCTAGTCGGGACGCGCGATGGATACGGCGAAGGGTTGGGTTAATATGGGCCGCTTCCGGGTTGGCCGTAGAGCTTCTCGACGACCCGCGGGACGGGCATGGCCGGACTCTGCCTCATTTCATTGAAACCTGTCCAGTTATAGCTTCGAAGTGAAGTAGTCGGTGACTCGGCGCCGAGCCTCGCCGGGCGATAATTCGCACGTAATGGCCTCGGTATATTGCAGCCCGATTCTTCCGAGCCACAGCCACTTAGTCGCCTTTGTCCATGTTGCCATATAAGTTCCGCCCAAGATGAGCGAGACTGTCGACTGGCGCGATCAGTGCCCGTGCGGCAACCCGGAAATAGCACTGGTCGCGACAGGCAATCGGCTTCGCTCCATCGCCTTGTTGAGGCCAATTCTCCATTCTGAATACGTGCGTTTAAAACGGGTCGGTTCGTGCGGACGAAACCTTAACCACCATTTTAGTATCAGGCGCCTTAATTGCCTCGGATGACGGCCGAATACTAATACTAAAATGCTCATTACCCTTGGGGCGGATGTCACTGCGAAGGTAGACGCTCTCCTCATCAATAAAACGGCCATCGGAGGCATAGAACTCCGCCTCAACTGTAATGCCGGTCCATGTTTTATTGCCGCTATTCTCTATGCGGCCGATTACCTTAACATCTCGCTCCGCGTTCACGCGCTCAGTATCTTTCACGAGCAAGTGCTGCGAGTAATCCGCCTTGAAGAGTGACATGCGGAGCATGGGATAAAATCCTATCAACATAATCGGCAGCATCCATAACCATTGTTTTTTAGCTGGCGTCATCGTGAGGTTTGTCACCTCCGCACCACAGTTTGAGCACTTCATTGATGTTTTCATTTATTGAGGGATTGTTTCCGCCGTTAGGGTAGGATCGCCCGCTGCCGGGCGACCCCCTCGAAGATCCCGGCGTGCGGAGCTACCGCACCGGGCTCCTCGTCAGGAGGCGCGATGGACACAGCGAAGGGTTGGGTTAATACCGGCATGGGTTGCTTCCGGGCGGAACGCAGGGCTTCTCGACGACTCGCGGGACGGGCATGGCCGGACTCTGCCACATTTCATTGAAGCCTGTCCAGTTATAGCTTCGCCGCTGGCTGCGGCGATTGAGCTGCCTGAACCATAGTTTTGCACCGCACCCGCATCGGCCACAGTGCTCTTGGTCAGGCGCCGTCTTCATTTCATGAATGCCAAGGCGGCCCCAACCAAAAGGCGGAAAACAGTGAACGAACCGAGCAAAACAGCCGCCTGAACAACCTGGGCCGGTTCCTTCAATTCGCTGAGTGAGTCCCTCCACGGATTCATGGCCGAGCTTGATCCCACTCCTCGCGAATACGGCAGTGGTGCCTCAAGGTAGATCAAAAATGCGGCTATCGTCAGCAACCAGAGCACACGGGCTACGAACGAAAGCCAGAAAAGGGCGCCGATGTAGGCGCAGGCGGCCGAAGTAAAAGCGAATAGGAGGCCGATCACAAATATCCGGGTTCCGTTCCGACGCCGGGCCATGAGCAAATCCTGCTTGTAAACAAACTCACGCTCGATGAGCTCCTTTTCGGCAGGTGTGAGGTCCCGCGGGCTCATCCTGAGTATTCCTGCCAACGCTCGCCGTTAGGATCAGTTTTATTCTCTTTATTAACGGGAGGAAGGCTGAAGTGGCGGCTCCAAGCGAGCAAACCACCAGCCTCCCATCCTGCGCGGAATGCTCCTGCTTCAACTCGGTCGCTGAATTGGGCTGGAATCGAAAGCAAGGTGCCAACCGCTGCTGGGCCTAACGAGTAGGCCCTAAGAAATCCTTCGGCATACGCATGAGCAGCGAGGCCGCCTCTTTGGTATGGATTTTCGATAAGAGAGTAAGCTTCCCGGATCCGATCAGGAGTCGGAGCCCAAGCCGACCGGCAGTAGGTCCCCGGCCCGGAGGAGCAACCGGCCAGAACACCCAACAGACAAATAGCGACCAGCGATCTCATAATTTCCGCCCTTAGGGTAGGATCGCCCGCTGCCGGCCCCCCTCGCAGATCCCGGCGTGCGGAACTACCGCACCGGGCTCCTCGTCAGGAGACGCGATGGACACAGCGAAGGGTTGGGTTAATACCGGCATGGGTTGCTTCCGGGCGGGACGCAGGGCTTCTCGACTACTCGCGGGATGGGCATGGCCAAATTCTGCCACATTTCATTGAAACCTGTCCAGTTATGGATTCGCCGCTGGCTGCGGCGATTGAGCCGCCCGAACCAGAGCTTTTGCACCGCAATCCAGTAGGCGCCCAGTCCCGTCGCGTTGCCGATCACCCCATAATAATTGTAGTGACCCAGCAGTCGCGCCTTCAATCCGGCGGCCACCGTTCGCAGGCGGGTATGGCGATTGCGTTTCAGCCAGTCCTTCAAGTCGGCCAACGCCCGGGTAAATGGGATCCATATTCTATGTTTGAAATTCAGAGCCCTTCCAACAGTATATCTTCACATGATTTAGGAGCTCTGAGTCTTCGGACTGCGGCGTCGAGGTGAGCTCATTGCCGCCCCATTCTTGTGTCATGAGATGATCATGATTGAAATAGTCCTTCTTGGTGTTTCGAACTAGTCGCAGCAGCGAATTCGCCAGTGCCTCCAAGCCCTCAGCGGAGCCATGAATTGCCAATTGCTTAGCTTTTTTGTCCGAATGCAATTCGAAAGTCAGCAGATACTCGCTCATTGTATTTTATTTCCAACGCTCAAACCGAGCCGTGCGGTTGCCGGGCGCGATCAGTGCCCGCACGAGGTGCGGAAATAGCACTGAACGTGACAAGCAACCGGCTTCGCTACGTCGCTTTGTCGCTCCTTCACTTTTCATCACCGCTCGTTCTCTTCCGCCAATGGAGATCAAAAGTTGGATCACCCTTGTTCCAGTCCATGGGGACGGCGGGACTCTTTGGCGAGAACGGAGGCACACCTGCCTTGCGATGGTAGAGATGCCGATCACACGCCGTGAAACGCCCGCAACATAATAGTTCGACGTAAGTCGTTTCGCTATCGGCATCAACCACAGCGATATCGATCCATTCCGGGATTAGACCGTCGCGCCACAAGATGCCTGTGGTGCTTTCCATGTCGATCGGACCGATCGGATCTACAAATCGTATGCGATCTTCGGGAAAGACTCTTTCGCCGTCTTCAAGCTCGTTGCCGTCATAGGACTGGTTGAGGTGAACCAGATAGCGAACTCGCTCCGGAAGCCGATTCGAAACAAGCTCTCGAGCGCAGGCAACCGCGCATTCGGTCGCCTCCAACATACGTCTACAGAAGACCTGACGTTCCATATTTTTCCTGCCTTGCCGTTAAGGTAGGATCTCCCATTTCCGGGCGATCCCCTCGCGGATCCCGGCATGCGGAACCACCGCACCGGGCTCCTCGTCAGGACGCGCGATGGATACGGCGAAAGGTTGGGTTAATATCCGCATGGGTTGCTTCCGCCTAGGATGAGCGAGACGGTCGACTGGCGCGATCGATGCCCGTGCGGCAGCCCGGAAATAGCACTGATCGTGACAGGCAATCGGCGTCACTCCATCGCTTGTCAGCCTCTTTCTTCATTCGGATAAGCTACGAATCCTGTCTTTATGCCTCGCTGAAATCCCGCCTTCTCGTAGAATCGAAGCGTTTCTTCTCTTATACTTCCGGTCATAAGCATAACCTTATAGCAACCTTCCCGCCACGCTTCTTCAAGCGCAGCGCGCAAAGTGCTTGTGGCGCATCCTCTTTTTCGGAAATCCGGCGCGGTCACCACGTTTTCGATAATACCATACGGCCGCATGCTTCGGGTGAGATTCGGGACTAGCGTCAGCGTGCAGCACGAAACGATTCCCCCCTCCGACTCCGTCACGAAGTAACGCAGGCGCGAATCGTGAAAGATCATCATCCAGTGCCTCCGAACGGTCTCGTCATGCGGATCCAGAATAGGGTCGGTGGGTTGAAGGACGCGATAGAGATCGAGAATCGCCGGCAGATCCTCACTGATTGCATTCCGCGTCTTCATGTTTTCTTTGGCTAGATCAACGCTCAAGCTGATGGAGACGCTTGCCTGGCGCGAACCCTGCCCGTGCTACGCACGGAAAAGCACGATTCGTGACAAGCAACCGTCTTCTCCCTGGCGCTTCGGTTAGGCTCGGTTTCCATCTTCTTCCAGTTTGCTTATGCGTTCATCGAGTTCCGCGACGACGCCTACCATTCCAATTCTGCGCGCAAATATAAGGTAGAATGAAAAAATGCCGCCGGCAGCTACGGCCAATATGAAGCTAAGTGCTCGGATCGCTATGGACTGTGCGTATGCGACGCCATCATTATCGGAGACAGCTTTGATAGAATCTGGAGCCAGCCCGGCAAGCCAGAATGCGACGCAAGCCAGTAGTAAGGAAATCCCGATAAACACGATTCCGCACAACGGATTTCGCCATTGCTTGAGATTCTTCCGGAACCGCAGCGTCTGCTTCATGGATCGATTCTTCCGTTAAGGTAGGATCGCCCGTTGCCGGGCGCCCCCCTCGCAGATCCCGGCGTGCGGAACTACCGCACCGGGCTCCTCGTCAGGACGCGCGATGGATACGGCGAAGGGTTGGGTTAATACCAACATGGGTTGCTTCCGGGTGGGACGTAGGGCGATACTGCCCCACTTTAAGTCATTGAGGATCAGTTGGTCGGCGACGAGATTGGCGGATGGATTGTGCCTGAATCCGCAAATAGCTCGTCGATAGGTGTTTTTGAAATCGCATGAAGCGACAAGACCTGCCCAAAGGTCGTCAGATTTGTAGTGATGCCGAGTTGCTTGCGAGTGATCGCCATGGCGAGATAAGTGCAAAGCGTATAGCGCCGCTTTATTTCGAAGACAGCGCCTAAAGCGGAACTCGGGACGGAAGGGGCGGACGCGCCGATCCTCTTTAAAGACTGGCCTGCCACGTTAAACGCCGAGCCTTGGCCTGAGGGGGTGAAGACCCGCCGACGTCTGGTAGTCATCCGGCTGCTTAAGTTCTGCAAAGAGGAGCGTAAGCCGGCGAGCATCACGTTGATGAATGGCTACCTCGCCGATTTGGAGAGGCAAGGCAATCTCCGGCCGGAGATACGCGAGGCTTTGCGCTGGTTTGTGCTGGCGGCGCGAATGGGTCGGCTCCTACGCACGGGAATCCGAACAAGGATGATCGGCGGGCATTCAACCGTCGAATGCGGCGGCAGTTCCCGCAGGTGCTTCTTCTTTGCCACGTCCTACGGCCTGCCATTCAACCTATTTGGAACATTCCTTGAGCTGATCGGGGGGAGACAGGAAACCGCCGGCCCTCTTGAGCAGGCGGACGACGAGCGTGTTGTCCCCGGCGCGGAGGGAGCCTTCGGGAACGGAGTAATCCCGAACGCCGTCCCAGACGGCGGAGCCGAGCCATCGGCCGTCGAAGAAAACCGTATCCGTCTTCTCCATACGGCCTAGGCTGGGGGCGCGCCAAATGCGGCCAAACCGGAAATGCCTAGCAGGGAGACGAACGGAAGATTCGCCATGGAGAGAGTTCGCGGGGTGCCCGAAAGAATGAAAAGCCCCGGCGCCGCGTTTGGCGACGCGGACACCGAGGCATCGGTCAGGACGGAGCGCGTTGAACTCAACGCGCCCGCCCGCGGCTCAGGGAGCCTGAAAGGTCCACTGCTGGTTGTAGCTGCCGAGGTAGGTCCAGATATGGACGTTGGCCTGATCGTTCGACGAGTAGTCCTTCACGTCCAGGCACATGCTGGGAGCGTGGGTCGGCGTGAGGCGGTAATACCCGCCGCCGACGGAGGTGATCGTCCACTTCTGGTTGGCGCCCCCGGTGGGCGTCCAGATTTGGACGTTGGCGCCGGTGCCGGTGTTTCCGCCCGACACGTCGAGGGCCTTGCCGCTCTGGGCGCCCAGGATCGTGTATTGGTTGTTGCCCAAGTGGGTCAGCGTCCAGCGCTGGCTTTCGCCCCACCAGTAGCTCCACTGCTGCACGTTGGCGCCGTCGTTCCGGCCCAGGCCGGCGACTTCCAGCGCCTTGCCGCTATGGCGGGCGACGATCTTGTAGAGGCCGTTGGGAACGATGCCGCCGCCGCCCGGGGGCGGGAGCGCGGCGCCGCCCGTCAAGGCGCGCGCGGTGTCCCGGTCGGACAAGGCCCCCGTGTTCCAGTCGAAGACGCCTCCCGGGGTGCACCAATAGACGGGCTTCAGCCCGCGGCTGTTCGCGGCCGCGACCACGTATTTGGAGAAATGGGTGACGGAGGCCACGTGCAGATTGTAGTCCGCGCCCGTGAGGTCCGAGGAGACGCCGCGCCTCTTGCCCTGGAACTCGCCCACCAGCACCGGAATCCCGCGGTCGACGAATTTGGCCTTCATCTTGTTAAACTGCGCATCGAGGTAGGCTTCCTCGCCCCAGTTGGCGTTGCGATCGGCCCGCGTGGAGTGGTGGTAGCCCTGCCCCCAGAAGTAGAATTTCTTCCCCCACGATTCGTCCGCGTCCATCAGGCAAAACTGGTAGGGGCTGTAGTAGTGGACTTCCACTACCATGCGTCCCGGGGTCGAATCGCTCGGCAGGGTGTTCACCAGCTGGTCGGTGGTGTCGATGTCCGTCTTGGGTCCGGAGAACACCAGCCAACGGGAGGCGTTGTTGCCGCCCGTGGCGCGGACCGCGCTGATGAAGGTGTTGTAGTAGGTCCGCAGGGTGGCCCACTGGGCGGCGGTGCTGACGTCGGGCTCGTTGGCGCCGGCGAACAAGAGACGGCTGTCGTAGCCGGCGAAGGCGTTCGCGATCTGCGTCCAGTAGGACTGCATCTTCGCGTTGATGGTCGGATTCACCGTGTCGGTGACGTTTTTTTCCAGCCAACCGTTGTCCCAGTGGCAGTTGATGATGACGGTGAGGTTGCGCGCATAGCACCAATCGACGACCTGCTTCACGCGGGCCATCCAGGCCGGGTCGATCTGATAATTGGTCTGGTTCGCGTGGACGTCCCACGACACCGGGATGCGGATCGTGTTAAATCCGGCGTCGGCGACGGAGTTGATCAAGGCTTGGGAGGCCTTCGGCCCCCACGCGCCTTCGCCGGCCGGCGGCTCCATCGTGTTTCCGAGATTCCATCCATAGGTCGGCGTAGGCAGCTGCGCAAAGGCGGCCGCCGGTGACATCAGCAAACCCGCGATCCCGAGGACCGCGGCGGTCAATAGCTTGTTCATCTTCTTAGGGTTTTCTTGTTGGGGTCCGGCACGGGCGAGCGCACCGGTGAAAGGGTGGCGGCGGCATTCGTGCGCGAAGTTGGGTTTTTGAGCCCGATGATGCTCCGCTCTCGCGACGCCATCACGGGGAAATCAGGCAGGGAGCCAGCAGCCCCCGCGAAAAGGCGGGGCGCGCCGCCCGGGCCAAGGCATTCATGGCCCGGGCGGCGAACGGCGCGCAGAAGCGGCCTCCCTTCAGTTCCGGTCGCAGGTCTCGACGTTGGCCGACGCGTTGTAGGTCATGCCGCTCTTGGCGACGCCGCTCACGCAGAAGGTGACGGTGACGGTTCCCTTGACCGCGCCGCTCGTCTGGAGCACCGCGATTCCCGAGGAGTTGGTCACGGCCGAGATGCCCGACTGGGTCAGCGTGCCGCTGAAATTGCCTGTCACGGTGGCTCCCGCGACCGGGTTGCCGCAATTGTTCACGACGGTCACGGTCGCCTGCCCGCGCTTCTTGCCCTGACCGGCGCCGACAGCGGCCACCGTGATCGAACCGACCGAAACGGCGCTCCCCGTGCATGCGCTCGGAGGCGGCAGCGCGTCGCCGCCCGTCAGGGCGTCGATGTTGTCCCAGTCGACCCCGGCCCCCGTGTTCCAATCGAAGATGCCTCCCGGCGTGCACCAGTAGACGGGCTTGATGCCCCGGCTGTTGGCGGCCGACACGACGGTCTTGTGGAAGTAAGTCACCGCCGCCGTGTGCAAAGCGTGGTCCGCCCCGCTCAAGTCCGAGGAAACGCCGCGCTTCTTGCCTTGAAATTCGCCCAGCAGAACAGGGATCCCCTGGTTGACGAACTTGGCCTTCAACTTGTCGAACTGCGCCGCCACATAGGCTTCCTCGCCCCAGTTGGCGTTGCGGTCGGTGCGCGTGGCATGGTGGTAGCCCTGGCCCCAGAAGTAGAACATTTTGCCCCAAGACTCGTCCGCGTTCATCAGACAAAACTGGTAAGGGCTGTAATAGTGGACTTCCACGGCCATGCGCCCCGGCGTCGGGTCGACCGGCAATGTATTCATCAACTGGTCCGTGAGATCGATGTCCGTGCTCGGGCCTTGGACGACCAGCCAGCGGGAGGCGTTGTTGCCGCCCGTGGACCGAACCGCGTTGATAAACGTGTTGTAGTAAGTCCTCAACGTCGTCCACTCCGCGGCGGTATCGCAATTCGGCTCGTTCGCGCCGGCGAACAGAAGGCGGCTGTCGTAGCCGGCGAACGTGTTCGCGATCTGCGTCCAGTAGGACTGCATCTTCGCGTTGATGACCGGGTTAACCGAATCGGTGATATTGTTCTCCAGCCAGCCGTTGTCCCAGTGGCAATTGACGATGACGGTCACGTTGCGCGCGTAGCACCAGTCGACCACCTGCTTGACCCGCGCCATCCAGGCGGGATCGATCTGGTAGGTGGTTTGGTTGGCGTGAACGTCCCACGACACCGGAATGCGGATCGTATTAAACCCGGCGTCGACCACCTGGTTGATAAGCGCCTGGGAGGCCGGCGGCCCCCAGCAACCTTCGCCACACGGAGGCTCCAGCGTGTTTCCGAGGTTCCATCCATAGGTCGGCGTAGGCAGCTGCGCAAAGGCGGCCGCCGGAAATGTGAGCAAACACGCGATCTTGGCGATCAGCGCGATTAACGATCGATGCATCTCTAATTCTCTTTCTATAAATTTCGGCACGACGCCCGCAGGCGATTGGGCGCAAACGAAGCTGTTCGTGACGGGGGTTTAGGTCTCGAGGCCGATCAGCCGCCTCGTCGAAAGCAAGGCGACCGGAGCAGACTCATATATGGGGCAAACAGAAACCCCGCGAGACGCCCGCCCTCTGCGTGAGCCGCGATCTGCGCATTGGGACATGCGCAGGTGCGTGCCGACGGCCGGGAGGATCGGACATCCGATTCACGAAAACCAAAGAAAGCGACGTGACAACATGTCGCCGACGGCGGCTCGCGATTGGGGGTAACGAGGGGAAAGAAGGGGAGCAACGAGCCCGGACCGGGCGGTCAAAGCTCGCCGCATACAGATGATTTATCGTGAAATCTCGTCAAGCCGAATTTATATTCCGCGTCGCAACCCGCCCCTCGCCCATGCCCCCCATTCGTCCGTTGCTCGCGTCCCTTTCGCTGATGACGCTTCTCGTCGCGTTCGCCGCGCCCGCCGTCGCCTCCGCGAGCGCCGCCGCTCCGCTCGCGGTCGCCCGCCTCACGGCCAACGGCCGGAGCAACCCCCTCGGCATCCCGGCCCACGACCTCTCCTTCGGCTGGACCTCCACCTCGTCGCGGCGGGCCGTCATCCAGCAAGCCTACCAACTCCGCGTCGGCACGCGCCCCGGCCTCGCCGACCTGTGGGATTCCGGTCGTGTCGAGTCCGCTCACCAGACCGACATCACCCTCCCCGTCGGAATCGCGCCGGCGCCCGCCACCCGCTATTATTGGCAGGTGCGAATCTGGGACCAAAACGGCCGCGCGAGCAAGTGGAGCGAGCCCGCTTGGTTCGAAACCGGACTCCTCGCCGCGCCCGACTGGGCCGGCGCCAAATGGATCGGCCGCGCCACGCCCGCCCCCGCTTCCTCCGTATCCGAAAGCCACGACAAACTCCCGCCCGCGCTTCCCCTGCTTCGCGGCGAATTCACCGCGCGCCCCGCCATCGCCTCCGCCCGTCTCTACGCCTCCGCGCAGGGCCTCTACGAGGCCTCGGTCAACGGCCAAAAAGCCGGCGACCAGTTCCTCGCCCCGGGCTGGACCGACTACGCCCAACGCATCCAGCACCAGACCTACGACATCACCGCCCTCGTCCGCCCCGGCGCCAACGTCGTCGGCGCCGCGCTCGCCGACGGGTGGTTCCGCGGCAAGGTCGGCCTCAACTGGACCACGATCTACGGCGCCGACCTCGCCTTTATCGCGAAGATAAAAATCACCTACGCCGACGGCTCTTCCGACTGGTTCGGCACCGACGCCACCTGGCGCTCCGGCGACAGTCCCCGCCTCCGCGCCGACCTCCAGGACGGCGAGGCCTATCGCGCCGCCCTCGAACAACCCGGCTGGGACCGGCCCGGCTTCGACGCCTCCGCCTGGCGCCCCGTCGCGCTCGCCGCCGACGCCACCGCCCGCCTCGTCCCCCAGCCCGACGAACCCGTCCGCGTCGTCGCCACGCTCCCCGCGAAAAAACGCACCGAGATCCTCCCCCGCACCTGGGTCTACGACCTCGGACAAAACATGGTCGGCGTCGCCCGCGTCGTGTTGCGCGGCACGCGAGGCCAGACCGTCACCCTCCGCCACGCCGAGGACGTCTACCGCACCGGCCCACGCGCCGGACAGCTCTACACCGAAAACCTTCGCACGACGAAGGCCACCGACACCTACACCTTCGCCGCCGGCGGCACCGTCACCTACCAGCCCTCCTTCACCCAACACGGCTTTCGCTACCTCGAAATCACCGGCCTCGCGACACCGCCCGAACTCGCCGATGTGCAGGGCGTCGTTCTCTCCTCCGACCTGCCCGGCGACGGCGACCTCCGCACCGGACACCCCATGCTCGACCAGCTCGTGAGCAACATCCGCTGGGGCCAGCGCGGCAACTTCCTCTCCATCCCCACCG
>CAMLQS010000153.1 GCA_946482165.1 uncultured Verrucomicrobiota bacterium
GGGCAGCAAGGCCTCGTCCGTTGTGACGCCGGCGGAATTGCCGATCTTGGTGATGGTTTTGATCATGATGTAATACTATGTATTACTCGGAGTGAGGGCAAGACGTGGAATCGGTGCGACGAGGCGAAAGGGACGGATTTTTGAACCACGGAGGTCACGGAGAGAGGGGAGGAAAACGGAAGAGCGGTGGATGACCTCGCTCCGTGTCCTCCGTGTTCTCCGTGGTTAAATTCCTTCTTTGAGAATCTACTTCTTGGCGGGTTCGAGGGAGTAGCCGTCCTTGCGGTCGAGCATGGTCCAGCCGAGGGCGGCGATGGCGCCGCGGAGGCGGTCGGCCTCGGCCCAATTTTTGGCGGCTTTGGCGGCCCAGCGCTGCTCGGCGAGGGCGGCGACCTCGGCGGGCGTATCGGTCTTCGGTTTGACGGGCTCGGTGAGATCGAGGCCGAGGGCGAAGAGGAAACGGTCGAAGGCCGCCAGGCTGACTCCGGTGGGGCCGGCGTGGATCGCGGTGAAGACGATGCCGAGCGCGTGCGGCGTGTTGAGGTCGTCGTGGAGCGCGGCGAGGGCGGGCGCGAAGGGGTCGGCGGTGCCGTCGGATTTGAGCGCGGCGCGGAAGGCGCGGAGTTGCGCGAGGGCTTTTTCCGCGGCGTGGAGCGAATCGAGGGTGAAATTGAGCTGCTTGCGCGGGTGGCCGGCGAGGAGGGCGTAGCGGAGGGCGGCGGGCGAGTGGCCCATCTCCTTGAGCTGGTCCAAGGTGTAGAGGTTGCCCAAGGACTTGCTCATCTTCTTGCCGTCCACGAGGAGGTGTTCGCTGTGATACCAGTGGTGGGCGAAGGTCGCGCCGTTGCAGCACTGGCTCTGGGCGATCTCGTTTTCGTGGTGCGGGAAAAGCAGGTCCACGCCGCCGGTGTGGAGGTCGATGGTTTCGCCGAGGTGTTTTTTGCTCATCGCGCTGCACTCGATGTGCCAGCCGGGGCGGCCCCGGCCCCAGGGGGACGGCCAGAAGTTGTCGCCGTCCTCGGGCTTGTGGGCTTTCCAGAGGGCGAAGTCGGAGCCGTCCTCCTTTTCGTCGGCGTCGTGGGTCTGGGGTTTGCCGGCGAGGGCGGAGCCGACGCGGAGCTCGCGTTCCTTCACTCGGGAGAGGGCGCCGTATCCATCGAACGAGGACACCTTGAAATAGACGGAGCCGTCGTCGGTGCGATAGGCGTGGCCGCGTTTTTCGAGGGCGGCGATCATGTCGATCTGCTCGGGGATGTGGCCGGTTGCGGCAGGCTCGACGTGGGGACGCAGGCAGTTGAGGGCGTCGCAGTCGGCGTGGAATTTGTCGGTCCACTGCTTGGTGACCTCGGCGAGGGGGCGGCCTTCCTCGCGGGCGCGGCGGATGGTTTTGTCGTCGACGTCGGTGAGGTTGCGGACGTGCCAAACCTTGGTCTTCGACTTATCTTTCGTGTCGATGTAGCGACCGTTAAACTCGAGCTCGAGGAGGCGGCGGAGGAGGTCGTTGACCACGAAGGTGCGGAAGTTGCCGATGTGCGCGGGGGCGTAGACGGTGGGGCCGCAGTTATAGAAGCGGTAGACGCCGTCGGGCTGCGAGGGGCGCAGTTCGCGGGAGGTGCGGCTGAGGGAATCGTGGAGGGTGATGGGCATTTGGAGCAGGGAGCCGGGAGCGAGGGGCTAGGAGCCAGGGGGCGGAGCGAAAGAGGACGGAGCGACAGAGTGCGGACGAATGGCCGAGACGCGGGCGAACGGTTGGCGAAACGACTCCGTCGTTCCGCTACGCTGGGGAGATGGCCGCCTGAAGGCAGAGAGCGCTTACACGGCGACACGCGCGCACGTAGTTCGCCAGGTGGCGACCTCCTGGACGCAAGCGGTGTCAAGATGTGTAGCGCGCGGGGGCATTTGGTCTGTGAGCCGCACAGAAACGCGCTTGGGACGAAGCCGTTCAAGCCCGGATTTTCGGAACGCGAAGCATGCCTCGTGGCAGCGCTGAACAGAGTGGCGATGGCGACGACGATGACGGGGCGGGCTCCTCTCCGTAATCGGGGTTTGGTTACGAATTATTAACGATAATTTTGTTGATAAGAAGCCCTTCAGGCTACGTTCATTCAAACCTAGTGGACATACTTAGGTATGTTCACGGCATAAACCGTCGAAAGGGGCCGGTTCCAAAGGTGCCGGTTTCCGGGCGGTTTGTTCACGGAAACTACAACCAACTAACCCACAATAAATAAAATGAGCTTCGCTCCGCTCTCCGCCAATGGCCAGCTTGCCCGCAAGGCCATTTACACGCCCTACTACGGATTCGTTCAACTCGCCCTCGCCACGATCGCCTACACCGATCCGAAGATATGGCAGGCGGGTAATCTGGTTGCGAAAATGAACGAGTTCATCGGCGCCCTGCCGCTCTTGCCTCAGGCGCCGGGAGCCAGTTCCGGAGGGACCCTGCCCGGTTCTTGGCAAATCGAATGGGGACCCGTTTTCGACCTTACCTATTCGAACGTCATGTATGGCGTGACCTATCGGGAGCCGGTGCAGTCCTCGTATTCGGAGGGGGCGCCGGTTTTCGCGGCGGTGGTGATCCGAGGCACCGACATCAGCGTCGCCGGCCCCGGGTTCGTTCAGCAGTTAATTCAAGACTTGGATGGTGAAACGACGGTGCCGATGACGATGCCGAACGCCGCCTCCGATCCGATCTTGTCCGTGGCCAAGGGGACCAACGACGGACTGAATCGGCTGCTCGGTTTCACGCCCACCCATTTTATTCTCAAGGAGGCCGGCTCCGGGTCCATCGCCGACTGGGCGCAGTCGATTTACCAAGCCGACAGCGAGACTCCGATCGTGGTGACCGGGCACAGTCTGGGGGGCTGCCAGACCACGGTGATGGCGACCTACCTGTATTATTATCTCAAGGGCCTGGCCGGACAGGCGGTCGGCACCGTGGTGCCCAATCCCTTCGCCGCTCCGACGGCGGGGCTCGCGGATTTCGCGGCCAACTTCAACTCCATCTTCCCGAGCGCCACGCTGTGGTGGAACTCGCTCGACGTGGTGCCCAACGCCTTTCAGCAGCAGTCGGCGAATCCGGTCATCCCGCTCTATCTGCAAAACATCGCGGGATTCTGGAACGTGAATCCGCCCGGCACGCCGAACGCGTGCGAGATGGATTTGCTCAACAAGGTGATCAAAAACTACCCCGCCACCTACACGCATCCGAGCGTCGGGGCGCAGGTGATGCAGGGCTTCGTGTGGGCGCCTCCAGGGGCCACCTGCAAGAACGACTGGATCACCCAGCTCGAGATCCAGCATTTCCCGCCGATGTATCACCGCTTGATGTCGCAGCAGACGGCCGTGACCTTGGCGGCCTTCCCCCTGCCGGTGATCACCACCGATCCCAATCCCTGCACCGCCGTTCCGTCGGCGAGTTGAACCGGGGTTCTCCGGCGAGGAGAAAATCTGGATCGACTGAACGTCCTGAACCGGGGCCCTCGAATTCCGCGGGCCTCGGTTCCCGGCCAGGATCACGCCACCCGGTGGCCTTGGCCGAGCTTGGTTTCCGTCTCGCGACGCATCGGTTTGTTTCGAAGACGGCGCGCAAGCCTCAGGGGGCGGTAATCTGCAGGCGCAGGAACTTGCGAGGGGCGGAGTCGAGGGGGACGGTGAAGCGGATCGTTTGCGCGGTGCCGGTTTCGTTGAGCACGGTGCTTGTGCCGGCGGCGGGGACCCAGGAGTCCGGGGAAAGGTCGGGGCTCTCCTGCACGATGAACAGGAGATCGTTCGCGGCCTTGGACCTTGGGTAAACAAGGTTGAGGAGCGGGGCGCCCGGATCGATCACGGGCAGGAGTTGCGGGTCGGGAGCGTTGGGGTTTCCGCCCAAGGCGCGTTCGAGGAGGTTGGCGAGGCCGTCGCCGTCGGTGTCGGCGGTGTCGGCGGCGGAACCGCTGTCGAGGGTGCTGCCGAAGTTTTGGCGGCGCCACGTCTCGGCCTGGGTGAGAAGGGTAAACGTGAAGGTGCGAGAACTCGTCGCGGCGCCGTCGCTCACGGTGAGCGTGACCGTGCTCGTGCCGGAGGGGAGGGCGGGCGTGAGGGTGGCGGTGCGGGAGGCGGCCGTTCCGGCGAAGACGATGTTGGCGGCGGGGAGGAAGGCGGAGTTGGTCGAGGCGGCCGTGAGCGCGAGGGCGCCGACGGCGGTGTTGGTGTCGGACACGGTGAGCGAGAGGGGGACGGCGCCCGTGCCGTAATCGAGGGTCTGGTCCGAGATCGCGGCGAGGGCGGGCGTCGCGTTGGCGGGGGCGCCATCGGGGCCGAGGGAGTAGTTGCCGGCGACCTGGGTGGGGCTGAGCACACCGCCGTGGACGCGCACGCGGTTGAGGTAGCCGCTGAAAAAGTGGGAACGCGCGCCGCCGGCGCTGGCGCGCTGGCAGGCGAGGTTGAGGGGCTGGGCGGCAAAGGTGCTCAGGGGGCTTGCGAGCGTGCGGGTGTTGGCGAGAACGCCGTCGATGTAGACGCGCACGGTGGTGGCGCCGTCGTAGGTGTAGACGAGGTGGCGCCAGGCGCGGGCGCCGGGCGTGGCGGAACCCCAGCCGACGTCGTGGCCACCGCCCCAGTGGGTGACGGCACCCCAGGTGGTGTGCGCGCCGAAGTTGAAGGCCATGTTGCTGGCGTCGGCGCCTCGATAACCCCAGGAAAGCATCGTCTCTTCGTCGGCGAGCGCGGGGTTGTAGGCCCAGACTTCGATGGAGCGGTCGGATGCGCCGTGGAGGTCGGCGGGCGTGAGGCCGGCGCTGGTGTAGGCCTGGTCGACGCCGTTGAAGATTACGCCGGGGACGCCGTCGGCGGGGTTCTTGATCGGGCTACCGGTGCGGGTGAAGTTGCCCAACGCGCTCCCGGCGGCGGTGTTGGTCCAGGTGGCGGCGCCTGCGCTGGCGTCGGTGGCGCGGAGATCGACGTGGAGCGTGCCGGCGTCGGCGAGGGCGGCGGCGGGTTGAAAGGCGGCGATGTCGGCGGCGGAGAGGGCGGCGCCGTAGAAACGCACGTCGTCGAGCGCGCCGCGGAACGCGGGGAGGAGCGAGCCCTCGGAGCGGGCGAGGTAGTTATGCTGCGAATACGCGGCGGTGTTGGCGGCGAGGAGCTGGTCGGGGCGGATCGTGATCGGGCCGCCGGCGGCGAGCGCGCCGTTCACGTAGAGCGCGCCGGTGGAGCCGTTGAGCGTGACGGCGACGTGGGTCCAGACACCGAGGGCGAGGGGCGAGGAGGCGAGGAGGGTTTGCTCGGCGCCGCCGTTGGCGATGGAGAACTTGGCGCGGCCGGCGCCGTCGTCGGGCGTGAGATAGAGGCGTCGCGCGGAGCTGGCGCCGAGCCAGAGCACGGGCTGGCTGGCGGCGCCGCCGAGCGGCTTTACCCAGGCGGTAAAGGTGAAGTCGCGCAGGTCGGCGATGCTGCGGTCGAGGGCGACGGCCTGGGTGGCGCCGTCGAAGGCGAGGAAGCCCTTGCGGCGGGCGTCGGCGGAGACCCAGGCGGGCGAGCCGAGCGTGAAGGCGTCGGTGGCGCCGTATTGGTCGAAGACGCGCGAGTCGTGCGCGGCGGCGAAGTCGTAGGCGGCGTAGAGGCCGGCGGGCAGGGCGCGCAGATGCGAGTCGGGGACGCCGACGTAGGGCACGTGGCCGAAGGCGACGCTGTTGGCGATGTCGCGGCCGGAGAAGAAGTCGCCGTAGTCGCCGTCGATGATGGCGTTTCCGCTCAGGACGCCGGTGTTCGACGCGGCGGTGCCTTTGGCGGTGGCGAGGTCTTGGAGCGTGCCGCCCTTGATGTTGGCGTGTTCGAGGACTCGGGCGTTGCCGGTGATGGTGCCGCCCTCGACGAGGGCCCAGTCGCGGATCTTGGCGAAGCCGTTGATCGCGCCGCCGCGGATCCAGGCGCGACCGGAGATCGTGGCGTTGCCGGAGATGACGGGCGAACCGGTGACGAGGGCGTTGTCCTCGATGCGGACGTTGCCGCTGATGTTGGCGGTGTTGAAGACGCGGGCGCCGGGCGCGAGGTAGACGGTGGAGGCGACGGTGGCGGTGCTGGCCTTCCATCCGCCGCCGTTGGCGTGTTGCACGAGACCGGCGGTGGACGTGCCGTTGTCGCGCTGGCGCGGCGTGGCGCCGGCGACATGGAGTTCGTAGGGGAAACGCGTCTTCGAGGGATGCGAGCGGTAGGGGTGGGTGACCTCGTCGAATTCGGGGTTGTGGAAAACCGCGGGCGTGGCGGCGACGGAGAGGTAGAGTTTGTTCTCGTTGGCGGCGAGGGTGACGGAGTTTTCGCCGGAGGCCCAGAGCGTGCCGTAGCGTTCGGTGCCGCTGTCGGAGATGACGATGAAGCTGGCGCGCCAATCGGCGCCGCGGGCGGCGTCGGGCAGGCCGCGGAAGTTGACGGTGACGACGCGGCCGGCGACGCCGGTGGTGGTCGGGACGAGTTCGTGGAGGGCGTAGGCGCCCTGCATCGGGGCCATCTCGTAGGGCACGCGCCACCAGGTAGGATCGTCGGCGCGACGCGCGAGGTCGGTGAACTGCCAGCGCTGCGTGGCGGCGTTGTCGAGCGGGGCGCCGAAGGAGGCGAGGGCGGCCTGGATGTCGGTTTTGTAGGCGTAGTTGTAGGTGGCGCCGCGGCGGGCGAAGTAGCCGACGATGTCTTTGAGCGAAGTGGTCGGCGTGAGATTTTCGAGGAGCGTGAGCGGATACTGGCCGGCGGCGGTTTGCTGCCAGAGCTTGACGTTGGTGCCTTCGCCGAGGTCGGGGAGGGCGTCGGGATTTTCGTCGAGATACAGGAACAGCGGCCACGAGAGGTAGTAGTCGCGGCCATGGCCGATGATCTGGTGGGCGCAGCGCAGGTAGGTGGGGTCGATGCCGGAGCGCTGGTTGGCTGGGTAGAGGAGGCGGAAGTGTTCGTTGTAGCGCTCGCGGCCGTAGTTGGCGTGGCCTTCCCACCAGGCGCCCGGGACGTTGCCGCTGGTGTTGTGGAACTGGAAGCAGTGCATCAGCTCGTGCGGGATGACGCCGGAGGGCGGGTTCTCGCGCAGGCCGTCGGGGGTGATGTTGAGGCGAGCGTAGGAGCCGTCGCCGCCGGCCCAATAGCCGGAGTGCCAGGTGGTGATGTTGAGTTTGTAGCGAGTGCCGCTCGTGCCGGCGCCCATGGCCCAGGCGGGCTCGCGGTAACCCATTTTTTTGACGAAGACCTGCCAGCATTCCTCGGCGTTGCGCAGGGTGGCGCGCGCCATGGTGGCGGTCCAGGAGCCGTTGGCGGCGACGGCGTCGTTCCAGAGGAGGCGGAAGCGCTTCGATTCGAGCGAGGAGACGGCCTGATTGGGACCGGTGGGGGCGCCGCCCGGGGTGAGGCCGCCGGCCACGGGGCACTCGGTGGAGATTCGCGGTTGGTAGACGGGCGCGCCGGGTTCGTCGCCGACGCGGACGTAGTCGAGGGCGAAGCTCATTCCGCTGGTGCCGGCGCCGTCGACGGGATCGATGCGGAGATCGCGCAGCGTGCCGCGCCAGTAAACCTCGAGGCCGAGGTTGAGGCGGTAGGTGTGGAAGGAGCCGTCTTTGGGGATGAGCGAGGCGGGAATGTCGATCTGGCGCGTGGCGGCGAATCCGGTGGTGAGCGTGGTGCCGTAGAAAATCTGGATGACGCCCGCGTAGTTGGCGGGGACTTGAAGGCGGAGCTCGAGGAAGTCGTTGAAGCCGAGATCAAGATCGGGGCCGGAGGCGATGACGGTGCGCTCGACGCGGCCGTCGGTCGTGGTCGTGGCGCCGGAGAGGATGCCGCCGGAGACGGTGACGCCGGCGTTGACGCCGGCCCAGCTTTCGAGGGCGCCGTCGGTGGTCCACTCGGCGGCCCAGGTGCCGGTGAAGGTGGTCGCGGGATCGACGTCGACGGTCACGCCGGATGGCAGGGCGACCGGTGCGGCGAGAGCGCGGGCGGCCACGCCGACGAACAGGCCAAGCGCGGCGCATGCGAGCAAAGGAACGAGGGAGACTCGGCGGGGCATAGGAGGGGAGACGAGCTTCCTGCGGCGCCGTCACCGGGGCAACGGCGCCGAGCGTGTATTTTCCGCAGACAAGATGGCGGCGGCGGATGGCATCGGGTCCGTGCGGGGGCTTATGCGGGGATCGTTGGTCCGTTCTTAGAACTGGCGGGACCGCCGGGCTGCGTTAACTAGTGCGGCATGTCCTTGCACGATTCCCTTCGCCTCGATCTTGCCATTCGTCCGCGTCGCCTGCGTCGCACCGCCGCGCGGCGCTTGATGGTGGAGGAGACGCAGCTGCGCGCGGCCGATCTGATCGCGCCGCTCTTCGTCGTGGACGGGAAGGCGGCGCCGGAGGAGATTGCTTCGATGCCCGGCCAGTATCGGCTGAGCATCGCCGACCTCGTGAAGGAGTGTCGCACGCTCTGGAAACTCGGCGTGAAGGCGGTGGCGCTTTTCCCGAAGCTCGACCCAAAGCTCAAGGACGCCGAGGGCTCGGAGGAGTTGAACGAGGACGGGCTGATTCTGCGCGCGGTGCGCGCGGTGAAGAAGGCGGTGCCGGAGCTCGTCGTGATCACCGACGTGGCGCTCGATCCCTACACGAGCCACGGTCACGACGGGTTGCTCAACGCGGCGGGCGACGACGTGGACAACGATCGCACGGTCGCGCGCCTCGCGGCGATGGCGGTGCGCCAGGCGCGGGCGGGCGTGGATTTCGTGGCGCCGAGCGACATGATGGACGGACGCGTGGCGGCGGTGCGCGCGGCGCTTGACGCGGAAGGTTTTTCCGAGACGGCGATTCTCGCGTATTCGGTTAAGTTCAACTCGGCGTATTACGGGCCGTTTCGCGACGCGGTGGGCAGCGCGCAGGCGGCGGGGACGAAGTTGCTCAGCAAGGCGACCTACCAGCTGAATCCCGCGAACCGGCGCGAGGCGATGATCGAGGCGGCGCTCGACACGGCGGAAGGCGCGGACGTGCTGATGGTGAAGCCGGCGGGCGCGTATCTGGACATCATCCGCGACGTGCGCGAGCGCTCGGACCTGCCGCTGGCGGCGTATCAGGTGTCGGGCGAATACGCGCAGATCCACGCGGCGGCGCGGCTCGGCTGGCTGAACCTGGAGCGCACGCGCGACGAGTCGTTGCTCGCGATCAAGCGCGCGGGGGCGAGTTTGATTTTGACCTATTTCGCGAAGGACGTGGCGCGGGCCCTGGCCTGATTTCGATACCCGTTCCGGCGTCTGAAATGGAGGTCTTGGAGGCGCGACATCCTCGTCGCCCGAGACCGCGTAGGGTTTGCGTTGGCATTTTCCTCCGCGCGGACGGAGTCCCTCCCAAAAGCGTGTCAGTCGTATTCGCCTTCGATGAACCAGCCGTGGGCGGTGCGGACGAGGCGGTGGAGGGTGGAGTCGAGTTGCACGTCCCATTCTTCGCGGCGCCAGGCTTGGTCGGCTTGCCACCAGTCTCCGGAGGAGAGCCACGGGCCGGCGATGTGGAGGATTTCGCCTTCGATGCCGGGGGCGCGCAGAGCGGCGGGGGCGGGGGAATCGGGCGAGAGTTCGACGACGACGGGCAGGGGGGGGCGGTAGCGGCGCAGGACGAGGCCCTGCGGCGGGTGGGCGAAGGCGCGGCGGTCGAGCGCGGGGATCTCGGCGGCGGGCGACTGGAGCGTGAAGGCGTCGGGGCGGTGGGTGTTTTGCAGGACGGGCGTGCCGACGCGGTCGGCGCCGACGATGGCGGAGACGCGCGCGAGCGTTTCGGCGAAGCGGTGCGGGTCGCGGAGGGCGCGGGTGAAAAAGCCGGGCTGGCGGGCGGAGATGCGGGCGGGCGTGATGTCGAGGCGCAGGCCGGTGACGGCGGCGGTGGCGCGGGCGCTTTCGAGCCAGGTTTGCAGGACGCCGAAGAGAATTTCGGAGCGAGTGGTGGGCTCGGGGAGGCGGAGGTCGCGGACGAGCCGGGTGTCGTTGGCCAAGGAGAGCGTCACGCGGAGCTCGGCGGCGGCGAGGGCTGCGTTTTGCAATTCGAGCGCGAGGCGGTCGACGAAGCGGCGGAAGAGAAAGAGCAGGGGATCGAGCGTCTCCATCTCGTGTTCGCACTCCATGGCGGCGGAGAAGCTCGGCGCGGGAGTTACGAGGCGGAGCGGGCGCGTGGTCTGGCCGGCGGCGCGCTCCCAGAGGGCGAGACCGGCGGGGCCGAGGCGTTGCGTGACGGAGGCTTTGGAGAGATCGGTGAGATCGCCGAGCGTGCGCAGGCCCCAACTGGAGAGAATGGGGATCAACTCGGCGGGCGGGTCGGCGGCTTCGAGGGGAAGTGCGGAGAGGAAGGCGCGTTCGTTGTCGGGGATGAAGAGCGGGGCGGCGCGACGCGCGGCGTAGAGGGCGAGGAGGGGCGTGGAGGCGGCGCCGGCGGTGGCGGGGAGCCCGAGCGCAGAGAGTTGCGCGAGGGCGCGGCGGAGGGCGGCTTCGCGTTCGGCGAGAGCGATGCCGGCGATGTTCAGGGTGCAGAGGCCGGGCGCGGTGAGCTCGGCCTGCGGCGAGACGGAGAAGGCGGCGGCGAGGAGGCCGGCGGTGGCGTCGGACTCGGCGTCGGGCCGCGGGTGGAGAAGACGCAGGCGGGCGCAGCGGGCGAGGGCTTGCGAGGTGGCTTGGCCGGGCTCGACACCGAGGGAACGGGCGAGGCCGGTGCAGGCGAGAACGCGGGCGGGCCGGGAGACCGGATCGACGAGCGCGGCGGGGAGGGAGCGGGTGAACGCGTCCTCGGTGCGCAGGAGGGATTGAAGCGCGAAATCGGGGACGTGGAGGACGGCGAACATGGGTGCTCAGGCGGTCGGAGGGTTGGCCACAAAAAGCACAAAAAATCGTTTCTGACGGCGAAGCTCTCCCGCGCGCCTATAGGCGCCTGAGATGTTTCATGCGCTCGTGGATCTTTTTGTGCTTCTTGTGGCTAAATGGATTGGGATCAGGCGGAGGCGGCGAGGCGCTGGCGTTGGCGGGCGACTTCGAGGTCGACGACGAGGTGGGGGCGTTCGAGGTCGCGGCTGGCGAAAGGGTGGGGCGGGCCGAGTTGGAGGCGGAGCTGCGCGCTGGGCACGAGGACGGCGGGCGTGAGGACGAGGAAGGCGAGATCGGTCTGCTCGACGGCGCGCTGGAGCCGATACCAGGCGGCGGCGGG
>CAMLQS010000154.1 GCA_946482165.1 uncultured Verrucomicrobiota bacterium
TCGGCGTAGGAGGCCTGTTTGCCGGCGCGTTGGAGCGCGAGGACGATTTCCCGATTCTGATCGGGCGGGAAGAGCCAGTCGCTGGTGAAGCCGACGACGAGGGTCTGGCCTTTCACGGGCGTGAAGGCCTTTTCCAATGATCCACCGTAGGACGCGGCGAGGTCGAAGCCATCGATGGCCCGGGTGATGTAGAGATAGGTGTTGGCGTCGAAGCGATTGATGAAGCTCTGGCCTTGGTAGCGCAGGTAGCTTTGCACCTCGAAGCTGATGTCGAAGACGGCGGCGTGGGCGGAGGGGGCGCCCTCGTTGTTGCCGGCGAGGGCGGCCTCTTCGGCGAGGGCCGGGGCGGGCGCCGCGGGGAGCCGGGGCTTCACGGTGCGGCGGCCGAACTTTCGATCCATGGACGCGTCCGACAGGTAGGTGATGTGGGCCATCATGCGGGCGATGGCGAGGCCGACGCGGGGGCCGCCGCCGCGCGCGTAATCGCCCTGGTTCCAGTCGGGGTCCTGCATGATGGCCTGCCGGCCGACCTCGTTGAAGGCGATGGCCTGGGCTCCTTCGCGGGCGGTCGTCGCCATGGCGAGGACCTTGTCGCAGAAATCCGGATACTCGATGCCCCACTGGAGGGCCTGCATCCCGCCCATGGAACCGCCAAGGGCGCAGCGCAGGCGCTTGGCGCCGAGGTGATCGAGCAGGCGTTTTTGGCTGCGCACCATGTCGCGGATGGTGACGGCGGGAAAAGCGAGGCCGTAGGGGCGGCCGGTGGCGGGATTGATCGACAGGGGGCCGGTCGAGCCCTGGCAGCCGCCGAGGACGTTGGCGCAGACGACGAAGAGGTGGTTGGTGTCGACGGCCTTGCCGGGGCCGATGAGGTTGTTCCACCAGCCGGGCTTTTTGTCGGCGAGGGAATGGATGCCGGCGCAATGATGGTCTCCGGATAGGGCGTGGCAGACGAGGACGGCGTTGTCGCGGGCGGCGTTGAGGCGGCCGTAGGTTTCGTAGCGGAGGGTGAACGACGGGAGGACGCGGCCGTCGTCGCAAACAAAGGGCTCGGCGGAGAGGAAATCGCGGGGCTCGACGATGCCGACCTCGCCGGGATCGGCGATGGTGGCGGCGGGGAAATCGTCGTCGAGGGAGGCGTCGTTCATGGAGAGGGAAGGCGGAAAACTTGAAACCTGAGACCTGAAGGGGAAGCGGAGAAAAGATAAGACGGAAATAAAAAGCCCGGCCGCTTGGAGGCGGCCGGGCTGAGCGAGAATAGATGCCAGATCGAAGCGAGGTGCGTCCGGGTCAGGGCGCGTTGGTTCCGAAATTAGGGAATAGTTCGCGGCGTTGGAACTTTGGGGCGCCGATCTTGATGCTGAGGGGCGCCAGGCCGCTGTAGCCGGAAACAAGGTAATAGCCTTTCTTCAGATAAGGGGTGAAATCGAGGATCTCCTTGTCCCAAGAACCATGTCCGGTGAGTTTCACGTTGGTAAGCGTGACGGCCGGCAGGGCGCTAGAGGTCGTGCGCACGTTGGCTGTCATGAGGCCGGTGGCGGCGGCGGTCCAAATATCGACTTGGGAATGATAATCCTGGCCGAGTTTACCATCGAGGTCGGCCAGATAGGTAGGATCCTTGGCGAAGACGGAGACAAAGCCTAGGGAGAACGCGACCGTGATGCTGCCGGACGCCTTGGTGACGCGGCCTCCGGTCACGGTTTCGGTGTAGTTGCCCGCGAATTGGTCGAAGGTGAGGAAGAGCCCGGTGCGGATGACTATCGGTAGGAAGGCCGGAGCGGTCTCTTCCACCACGTCCTCGGTCTCCGGATCATCGCCAAAGCCGGGTTCGGCGGTGGTCACCGGAAGGTCGTGGGTGTCGTAGGTCCAGCTGATGCGACCGCCGGCGGCGGTCGGCTGAATCCGTGTGAGGTAGATGGCGTAAGGGGTGGTGGCGGCCCCTTGCACCGTGGTCTGGGGCTCGCGAACCGCGGTGAGTTCCCAACGATCGCCGAGCTCCTGCTCGGTAAGACCTTGGGAGCCATTTTCGATCACCGCACGCAGCAAGTGCTTCACGAAGAAGGCTTGATCGCCGTTTTCGCTATAAGTGATTACACTGCCTTTCTCCGTGGTGATGCGGTCAAAGGGACGAAGAGTGTCGGGGTCCTCGATGCCGGTTATGTTGCCGGCTGAGTCGACGGGGCGCGGTTTGGGGCCGAGGGTCGTGCCGCTGACCCCGGTGGTGTTAAACTGCCACTGAATCGAAAGGGGGGCGGTCTCGAGGTAGGGGGCTGGCGTTTGCGCGGACGCGAAAGGAGCGAAGGCGAAGAGCGCGGCGGTGAACGAGAAAGAGGCGGAAAATTTCATGTTGATCGGAGGTGCTTGGCGGTTGAGGAACCAGGATCAGAGGGATGAGGAGGAGGGCGGTTCAAAGGTATCGACCTCGGGGTAGAGCGAGGCAGGCACGAGCTTCCCCGCGCCGAGGGTGACCGTGAGATTGATCAGGCCTCCGACGTCGGTGGAGTTGTTGAGGCGGGCGTCGAAGCCGCCGCGGGTGGAAACGGAAAGCGAGCTGATCGCGAAAAAGAAGGACTCGAAACCATCGGAGACGTCCTTGGCCACGAAGTTGACCTTCGCGTAGCCGGCGGAGGTGCAAGACTGAATGACGTGCATGCCGGCCGCCGTGGAGAATGAGGGACGGTAGTCGTAGATGACGTGGTTGGTAACGGTTCCGGACGAACTGATGACATACTGACCCTGATGGCGTTCCACATAGCGCTCAACGGAGCTACCCGCTTCGCTGTCGAACTTGGACTGTGGAACCAAGGTGCGGGCTCCGGTGACCTTGTTCACAGCGTAGAGGTGGAAGGATGCATCGACCAGCCGCATGTCCGCGGACGCGTTGCGCACGGCGACCAGCGTCCAGTTGGTGCTCGAGGAGTCTTGAATGATCCCGGAGGTGCGCAGGTCTTCGATAAGCTGGGCTTGGGACAACCGGGTAACAGTGGTCGTGGTTGCGCGACCGGTCGCGGTGTTTGTCGTGGTCGTGGTGCTCAGCGTGACCTGCAATGTGACTGGAGCCTCGGTGACCAAATCGACGAATTGGGCCGACGCATATTGGGCGGAGAAGAGAAGGGCACCGAGAGCGAGCAGAAGCGGTCGAAGGCTGGGTTTCATGGTGGATTTTTTATAAGGGCCGGTAGGTAACGCCGCCTAGGTAGCCACATGCGGGAAACGGAGCCAGTTAAATGCGTGTGAGCAATCCGTGAAGCTTGGCGCCGGCCCGCCAATCGTGGGGTGACGAAAGCCTTGCCCCCGCGATGGCGTTCGGGAGGAGTTGCGTTGAAACGCCGTCCCGAGGCGCACGCCGATGCCGACCCACAAGTCCGAAACCTTCCCCGACGCATGAGCGAGCTCGGGAAAATTCTGGAGGCGGCGGAGCGCGCCGGGCGTTCGGCGGCCGCGGAATTGCTGCCATTGGTTTACGACGAGCTCAAGGCGCTGGCGGCGCGCCGCATTGCGGGCGAGGCGCCGGGGCAGACCTTGCAGGCGACCGCTTTGGTGCATGAGGCATGGCTTAGCCTGAGCAAGGGCGAGGAACGGGCGTGGAACGACCGCGCGCATTTTTTCCGCGCCGCCGCGCTCGCGATGCGCCGCATCCTGGTCGGGCGGGCGCGGGCCAAGTCGCGCATAAAGCGCGGTTCAAACGAGAAGCCGCTGAGTCTTTCGGAGATCGAGGTGGCGGATGAAAGCCAGGAGGATCGCATTCTCCAGGTCGACGAGGTGCTGGACCGTTTGGAGCGCGAGGATCCGGACAGCGCGCGCGTCGTGACCTTGAAGTTTTTCGGCGGCCTGACCAACGGTGAGATCGCCGCGATGGACGGCGTGGCCGAGCGCACGGTGGAACGGAAGTGGGCCTATGCGCGGGGGCGTCTCTTTCAAATGATTCGTCAGGAACCGCCGTGAGCAGGACCGCGCCGCCTCATGCCTACGCCCGCTCCGCTTGAGAAGGTGATTTTCCTGGCCGCCTCGGCGTTGGACGACGAGGCGGAGCGTCGTCTGCTGATCGAGCGCGCGTGTGGCGGCGATGACGGGTTGAGGCGGCGCGTCGAGGCGCTTTTCGCGGTGCAATCGGCGGCGGGCGATTACTTCGAACCGAAACCCACGGCGCGCGGCGGGCCGGTGGCCGACACGGCCGGACGAGAGCAACTGGGCACGCCAATCGGGCCTTACCGGCTGATCCGACGCATCGGCGACGGCGGTTGCGGAGTCGTCTATCTTGCCGAGCAAAACGAGCCGGTGCGACGCGAGGTGGCGTTGAAGATCATCCGCCTCGGGATGGACACGGAGGAAGTCATCGCGCGCTTCGAAGCGGAGAGGCGGGCGCTGGCCTTGATGGACCATCCGAATATCGCGCGGGTGCTGGACGCGGGCGCGACGGCGGCGGGGCGGCCCTTCTTCGCGATGGAGTTCGTGGACGGCGAGAAAATCACGGACTTTTGCGACACTCGCCGGCTCGGGCTGCGGCCGAGGCTGGAGTTGATGACGCAAGTCTGCCTCGCGATTCAGCACGCGCACCAGAAGGGAGTCGTGCACCGCGACATCAAACCCTCGAACGTGCTCGTGTGCATGCAGGACGGCTCTCCGACGGCCAAGGTGATCGATTTCGGCATCGCGAAGGCGACCGGCGCGGCGGCGGGCGGGCGGCCGGGGTTGACGCAAGGAGGCGGGGTCGTGGGAACGCCAGGCTACCTCAGTCCGGAGATGGCGGCGGGTAACGAAGACGTGGATACGCGGAGCGATATCCACGGCCTCGGCGTGCTGCTGCATGAGCTCTTGAGCGGCGCCGCGCCCTTTGCGCGGCGCGCCACGGTCGCCGGAAAAGCCGATCTCGCCGAGCTGCGGCGGCTCTTGCGCGAAGAGGATCCGCCCGCTCCGTCGGCGTGCCTTGGCGCGCTTCCCGCCGGGGAACTCGCGGAGATCGCGGCGCGACGCGGGCTCGGGCCGGCGGGGTTGATCGCGGCCGTGGGCGGCGACCTCGACTGGATCGCGCTCAAGGCCATGGAGCGCGACCGCGAACGGCGCTACGCCACTGCGCACGGGCTGGCCGCGGATTTGCGGCGGCACCTCGCGAATGAGCCGGTGAACGCGCGTCCGCCGGACGCCTTGTATCGCTGCGCGAAATTCGTTCGCCGCAATCGCGTGATCGTCGCCTCGGGCGTTTTGATCTCTTGCGCGTTGGTCGGCGGTCTCGGCGTATCGACGATGATGTTCCTGCGGGAAAGGGACGCGCGCGCGGAGCAGGAGCGGTTGCGCGCGGTGGCCGAGGGCGCGCGGGCCAACGAGGCGGCGCTGCGCGGACAGGCCGAGTGGCGCGAAACGGTCGCGCAGGCGGCGGTGCGGATCAGCCACGGGGATTTGGAAGGCGCGGATGCGTTGCTGGCGCGCGTGCCCTTCGACCAGGCGCCGCGTTCGCTGGAGGCGGCGGAGGCTTTTTCCAAGGCGGGCGAGTGGCACGTTCTCGCGGGCCGATGGCGCGAGGCGACGGACCGCTTCGCGACCTTCGCGCTGGTGTTGCCCAAGGTGGACCCGAGCGATTCCGACACGATCTCGATCACGCTTCTGCCGGCGGCCGCGATGTTGAGCTGGGAGGAAGACACGGCGCGTTATGAGGTGATTCGCGGGATGGCGGCGGATCGCTTCGCGGACACCTCGCGCCCGGTGGTGGCGGAGCAGTTGCTCAAGGCGTGTCTCCTCATGCCGGCGACGACGGAGCTTATGGCGAAACTTCGCCCGCCGGCCGAGCGGCTGGAGGCGTCGGTTCGCGAAGGGCACGCGGAACTCGCCGGGAACCCGAGCCGTGTCGCGTGGAGCGGCTTCGCGCTCTCGTTGCTGTATTACCGGCAGGGCGACCACGCGAAGGCCGAGGAGTGGCTGAGGCCCTGCCTCGGCGAGGCGGGCGCGAACCCCTCGCGCGATGCGGCGGCGCGATGCCTCTCGGCGATGATCGAGACGGGGCGCGGGCGCGGCGCGGACGCGGCCGCGGAGCTGGAATACGCGCGGGCGGCTGTCGGCGCCCGGTTTGCGAAAGGGCTGGAGCTCGGGAACGTGAACTCGTTCTGGTTTGATTGGGTCAACGCGCGCGTGCTCTTGCGCGAAGCCTCCGTGGTCGTGGAGCGGGGAGCGGAGATTGTCGGAGAAAATTGAAGCCGCCTGTCGGGTTTCGCGCGAAAAGGGCTCTTATCGGGATGGCGCCTTTGGCGATTTCGCCAGGCTCCGCGTCCTCTTTTTCGCCATGCCAAAACCCTTCCTGCTTTCATCCCTTGCGCTCTGGGCCGCTTCCGCGGCGCTCGCGGGTCCCGCCCCTCTTTTGCTCGATATCGGCGTGACGGGCGACCCGCCCGCGACGGCGGCCGACTTTGCCACCGCAGGCGTGCCGGGGCTCACCGGCGCCGAGGCGGTCGGGAATCTCGCGTTGGCCTCGGCGGAGGAGGCGGGGGTCGAGTTCGCGTTTAGCACCGGCCAGACGCTGGCGCTGAGCGCGCGGGCCAAAGGCGCGTGGACGCTGAAGGAACAGAAGAACGAGTTGCTGGCCGATTATCTCTTCCTGGAAAACGGCGCCGGGCGCGGCGGGCCGATCCGTGTGTCGGTGGGGAAGCCGGGGCTTCGGCCGGGCGCCGATTACGTGCTCTATGTTTTTGCGAACACGAGCTCGGCGGACCAGCTCAGCGCGTTCACGCCGGTCGACAACGCGGGCGTCCGCTTCCGTTCGCTCGCGGCGTCGAGGGGGCATCTTGTCGCGGCCTTTTCGACCTCGGGGTCGTATGCCGGAGAGCCGCTTGAGTTCACCTGGGGACGCGCGGCGAACTCGCCGAATTTCGCGGGGCTCTGCGGGCTGGCGGTCATTCCTTCCTTCGTTGGAGGAGGCGTCGCCTTGCAGTGGAAATCGAGCACGGAGGGCAAGACGTGGACCGACATGCTGGAGGTGCCGCTGAATGCCACGATCCCGGCGCCCGACGTCCAGGCGCAGCGCGTGGTGGTGAACTCGAAGAGCCTCAAGCAGAGCGTCGAAGGCTGGGGCGCCTGCTTCAACGAGCGCGGTTGGAAGGCCATGGAGGTTCTCCCGCCCGCCGAGCGCGATGCGTTGATGCGCGAGTTTTTCCATCCGACGGAGGGCTTGCGCCTCGGGCTCTGCCGCACGCCGATCGGCGCGAGCGATTACGCGATCGATCTCTACTCGCTGAACGAGACCGCGGGCGATTTTGAGATGAAGGCCTTCGGGATCGAGCGGGACCGCCGGTGGCTGATCCCGTTCATCAAGGCCGCGCGAGCCCATCGCCCGGACCTGAAACTCTGGGGATCGCCGTGGTCGCCGCCATCGTGGATGAAGAACAACGGCAAGCTTTCCGGCCGGGATGGATCGAACAACACGATCAAGGACGACGCGCGGACCTTTGATGCGCTCGCGCTTTATTTCGCGCGCTATGTCGAGGCCTACGCCGCGGAAGGCATTCCTATCTACATGGTGATGCCGCAAAACGAGCCCAACATGGATACGAACTACACGTCCTGCGTGTGGACGGGGAAGCAGCTGGCCCGGTTTATCGGCCGTCACCTTGGTCCGACTTTCGCGACGCGCGGACTCGATACCGAGATCTACCTCGGCACGCTCAACGACGACGACAAGCGCGGCGGCTACGCGTATTGGGTCGAGCCCTCGATGAGCGACCCGGAGACGGCGCGGCATCTCGACGGCATCGGCGGGCAGTGGGCGGCGGCGCCAGTGATCGCGGAGACGCATTTGCTCCATCCCGAGATGCCGCTGATGCAGACGGAGGCGGAGTGCGGAAACAAAGAGAACAACTGGAAGTTCGCGGAATACCAGTGGGGCCTCGCGTTGAAGTGGTTCGGCGCGGGCGTTCGCGCCAACGTCGTGTGGAATCTCGTGCTTGATGAGACGGGCCTCAGCACCGGCGGCTGGGCGCAGTGCTCGCCGGTGGTGGTGAACTCGAAGACCCGGCAGGTGACGCTCACGCCCTATTTTTATCTCTACAAACACTTCAGCCACTTCGTCGAGCCGGGCGCGCGCGTGGTGGCGTCGCAAGGCACCTGGGATGACCGGATAGCGTTCAAGAACCCCGATGGCAGCGTGGTCATCGTGGTCGCCAATCGCACGGACAAGGACTTGCCGATCACGCTCCACATCGACACGCGGCGCAGCGCGCCGGTGCTGCTCCCGGCTCGCTCCTTCAACACCTTCGTGATGCCCGCGTCCGCGGCCCCCGCGGAAATGTGATGTCGTCGGGTATTTCGGCGCTGTCTTCAAAATAACCCGGTGCTTTGCCAGCGCCCTGCGGGTGAGGCGGAAACCAAGCTGGGCCGGCGTTGACCTCGGCGGCACGGGCCGGTTGGCCCGCCTCCGCCTCGGTCGCCTTGGCCGAGCATGGTTTCCGCCTCACGAAGCATCGGTCTATTTTGAAGACAGCGCCTCGCCCTTTTCCGCGCGAGGTCGATCAGTCTAATGTAAGGGCTAATGTAAGGGCGTAATCGGCCGTTAATTTCTTGTAACGACCGTAATATCTGGCTGAACAGGGGCATGGAACGCCCCGCCCCGGGCAAGTTTGTCGTTTTGGTTGTCGATGACTCCGCCGACGGCCGTTGTCTTGCGCGTTGTTGTCTTACGCTTGCCGGCTACGAAGTCGTCGAGGCGACGAACGGCCGGGAGGCGTTGGCCTTGGCGGAGCGGACGGAGCCCGATGTGGTGCTGCTGGACGTGTGCATGCCCGGGATGGACGGGTTCGAGGTCTGCACCGCGTTGAGATCAAGCGAGGCCACGCGCAGGCTGCCGGTGCTGATGGTCTCGGCGGAATCCGACCGTGTGGCGATATCGCGGGGCTTTGCGGTGGGGGCGGTCGATTTTCTCGCCAAGCCGTTCCGCGCGGAGGAACTGTGCGCCCGAGTGGCGGTGCATGCGGAGCTGGGGCAGGCGCGCCGCGAATTGGAGGCCAGCTACGCGCGACTGGAGGCGTTGACGCACGAGAAGGATCTGATGTTCGGCATGGCGGCGCACGATTTGCGCGGGCCGCTTTCGGTCATCAGCGGCTTTGTCGAGCATGCCCTGGTTAGCATGCGCGGCACGGAGGACCCCGTGGTGAAGCAGGCGTTGGAGGTGACCCGCCGCGAGGTGCAGCAGATGGGGCACTTCCTTGGGAGCCTGCTCGATTTGAACGCGCTGGAGCGTGGCGCGCCGGGATTGAAGCCGCGCACCATCGATTTGATGAGCGAGGCGCGGGACGCGGTCGGGCGGGCGGCGAAGATGGCGGAGAACAAGCGAATCGACCTGCGCATCGAGGACGGTCGGGCGAATCTCCGGGTGAGGGCGGATCGCCTCGGGTTGCGGCGGATATTGGACAATCTCGTATCCAACGCGGTGAAATTCACTCCGGCGGGTGGAAGCGTGCGCCTGAAATTCGAGATCAACGACGATACGGTCGAGTGCCGCGTTTGCGACGACGGCCCGGGGCTGACGGACCAGGATCTTGTTCGCGTATTCGGTCGCTTCGCGCGTTTGAGCGCCAAGCCGACCGCGGGGGAGAAGTCCACGGGGCTCGGCTTGGCGATTTGCCGTGCGCTGGCCGAGGGGATGGATGGCCGCGTATGGTGCGGAAACAATCCCGAGGGCGGTGCGTTCTTCGCGTTCTCGCTGCCGCTGGTGCCGGCGGACACGCGAGGCGGCACGAACCCGCCCTTTGGCCGGTCCGAAAGCGTGTCCCCTTTTCCCGACTTGCTGGCGGAGCCCAAGACGGGGGGCTGAAGGCGCCGGCGTATTCGGATTTCGAACACGATTGCGCGTGAGGGTGGACGGCTCGGGCGGATTCTGCGTTCCGTCATCTTTTTTCGCTTTCGCGGACGCCGGGGCTTGCGCGCCGGGGCGCGACGGCGTCCCTCCGGAATGACATGAGCGCATAAAAAAGCTCATAAAAAAGCCCGGCTCGCGTGGGAACGCGGCCGGGCTGCGGAGAGGGGGGGGGGAAACGGGCTGGCCGGTGTTTACCAGCCGACGGAGCTGCGCTGGCCTTGCTTGGTGATGAGCTGCTCGTCTTCCCAGACGGCGAGGCCGTCCTTGGTCGTGGTCAGGCTGAGTTGGAAGCTGTAGGTGACCTGTTTGGTGTTGCCGCTTTGGACGCGGTCCTCGAGCAGCTTGCCGGAGAGCGTGTAGTAGGGGAGCACGGTCTTTTGTTTCTCGCCGGCCATGAAGGTCTGCATCGCTCCGACATCGGCGGCCATCGGGTCCTCGACGCGACCGTCGGGGCCCATCGTGGTGGTCGTGATCACCTTGCCGGTCTGGTTGAGGGCGACGCGGATTTTTTTGGTGAGGTTGTCGATGTCGACCTGCTGGCCGGTGTTGTTGCGAATGCGCGAGACGGCCATGACGGCCGGGAGCTCGGGGGCGCGGTCGAGCGCGCCGGAGGCGAGCAGCGAGGAGACGAGTTTATCCGCGGCGTTGTTCCAGTCCTGGATGTTGATGCGGTCGAGCGAGACGACGGTATTGGGCCCTTGGGCATCGACGTATTTGGCGTCGTTCTTGGTGGCGCAGCCGGTGAGCAGGAGCGCCGCGGCGGCGGCGGTGGAGACGAGGGCGAGTTTCATGCGAATGGGTGAATGGGGGCGAAGGGGCGAGGGCGGGAACGTCGAGGCGGGACGCCTCGACGGGCTTCACGGGCGGGACGCCCGTGCCACGAGTTCTCAATTTTCGCGGAGCTTGAGGCGGAAATCGGTGGCGGCGGGGGAGGTGGCCGTGGCGGCGACGGCGCGGGTCTCGCGGCCTTCGAGCTGGATCTGTTTCCAGCCGCCGATGGGGCTGGAGAGCTCCATGCCGTCCTGGCCGATCCAGTCGAACTTGTAGGTGAAGGCCTGCGGCTTGGAACTGCGGTTTTCGAGGGTGACCTGGACCTTGAGGAGGTTGCCCGAGACCTTGTTGTCGATGACCTCGACGACGCCGACTTTGCGGCCGAGCGTGGAGTCGGTGATGACGCGCTGGTCGTTCACGTAGTTGGGGGTGGCCTGGGGCTCGGCGCGCGAGACGGTGTTTACGCTGTGGGCGCAGCCGGAGGCGAGGAGCGCGGCGGCGAGAGCGGCGGATGCGAGGAGGAGTTTCATGCGAAGAAA
>CAMLQS010000155.1 GCA_946482165.1 uncultured Verrucomicrobiota bacterium
CGGACGAGTTCGGGCATGTATTTGGGAGGCACGGAGCCGATGGTCATCACGGCCTCGTGGTAGCGTCCGAGATCGAAGGCTTCGCCGAGTTCGCGTTGGATGGTTTGGCGAAGCCGGTAGTGTGCCATGCGGCCGACGAAGTAGGTGCTGAGCTGGACGGAGCTTTGTTTGGCGCGGATGACCTTCAGCTTCGCCTCGCCCTCGGATTGAAATGCGCCGTCGACGAGCAGGCGCATGGCCTCGTCGTCGGTCATGGCGGCGCAGTGCATCTTGTAGTCGAGGATCGAGTTCACCACGGCGCGGAGGTAGAACTTCAGCTGCATGAGGCGGAGGCGCAGGTCGCCGTCGCCGTAGCCGGCGTCGAGCATGGAGACCTCGTTGTAGACGGCCCAGCCCTCGATGTAGCTGCCGGATTGGAGAACGCGGCGGATGAGCGAGGGGTGGCGGTTGGCATACTCGAGTTGCACGTAGTGGCCGGGATAGGCCTCGTGCAGCGTGAGGATCTTGAGCATGTGGCCGTTGTATTCCTCGAGGAAGCTGCGCTTCTGCGCCTCGGTCCAGTCGGAGGGCGGCGGGCTGACGGCGTAGTAGCTCGGGCCCTCGGGGTCGAGGGGCGGCGAGTTTTCCATGTAGGCGAGCGAGTTGCCGCGCCGGAACTCGGGCATCTCGATGATGGAGCAGCGGTCGGGTTCGGGCAGGCGCAAGTAGTCGTGTTTGGCGATGAAGGTCTTGAGGTCCGCGACGGTGGCGCGGACGGCGGTCAACAGGCCCTCGGCGTCGGGGTGCTCGCGGTTGACCTCGCCGGTGACGGCGCGGACCAGCTCGAGCCGGCCGGCGGGGTCGTCGGGCGGCGGAACGCGGTTCGGGAAGTAGCGCGGCCAGAGTTGCCGGGCGACGACGTGCAACTCCTGGTGGACGCGGGTGAATTCGGCCTCGGCGTCGGCGAGGTTTTGCTCGGGGTCGACGGCGGCGCCGATCTCGAAGGCAAATTTCTGGCCGAACTTTTCGCGGCCGAGGCGCCATTCGGGATCGGCGCGTTCGCGCAGGCTTTCGAGGAAGGTCTGGTGCTCGCGAAGGGCGGCGGCGACCTTGGCGGCGGACGCGGCAAGCTCGGCACGGCGCGGGGTTTCGCCGACGTAGGAGAGGAGCTCGCTCTCGTAGAAGGCGATCGCTCCAAGATTCTGGCGGATGGCGGTTTCGAGGACGGGCGCGGCAGGGCGGGTGAGGGCGCGGCGGGCCTCGGCGAGGATGCGCGGCATCTCGGCCATGCGCGCGAGGGTGTTGGCGACGTTGGTCTCCTTGGGCGCGGTGGATTGGGCGACGAGGGCGTAGACGCTGTCGTTGAGGTAGCGGCCGTAGGTGCGCGGGTCGGTCTCGAAGGGGCGCAGCTCGGCGGCGGTCCAGAGCTGGGCGGCGAGCTCGTTGCGCAGGATCTCGAAGTCGATCTGGCCGTCGCGGGAGAGGTTTTGGAAATCAACCCGGCGCGGCAGCTCGTCGAGCGTGCGGCGGGCGAGCTCGCTCCAGCGGGCGCGGGCCTCGGCGGAGATGTCGTCGAGACGTTCGTCGAAGCGGTGGTCGCCGAGGCCGGTGGCGCCGGTCGGCTGGAGGTGGAAGTTCTCTTCGAGGTAGCCGCGGAAAAACTCCTGCAGGCGACCATCCTCGGCTGGCTGCGCTAGGCTGGACACGGCGGAAAGGAACGAGAGTGCGGCGGCGGGAAGGACCCGGGAGACGGTGCGCGTCATGGTTGGGCGGGCGTCAGGAAGACGCGGGTGAAAAACTCGGCCATGCGGCGGGAGCCATAGGGCGTGCCGGCGATGCCGTGGCCGCCGTTGGGGACGGCGAGGAGCTCGAAGTCTTTGTCGGCGCGGATGAGGGCGTCGACGACCTGGTAGGTGCTGGCGGGGTCGACGTTCTTGTCGAGTTCGCCGACCATGAGCAGGAGCTTGCCGGTGAGCTTGTGGGCGTTGGCGACGTTGGAGCTGCGGACGTAGCTCTCGTCGACGGGCCAGCCCATCCACTGTTCGTTCCACCAGATCTTATCCATGCGGTTGTCGTGGCATGCGCTGTCGGCGACGGCGGCGCGGTAGAAGCCGCCGTGGAAAAGGAGGCCGCCGAGGGCGTTCTGGCCGCCGGCGGAGGTGCCGAAGAGGCCGACGCGGGAGAGATCCATCTCGGGGCGCGAAGCGGCGGCGGCGCGTATCCAGGCGATGCGGTCGGGGAAGCCGGCGTCGCCGATGTTTTTCCAGGCGACGTCATGGAAGGCCTTCGAGCGGTTGGAGGTGCCCATGCCGTCGAGCTTCACGATGATGAAGCCGCGGTCGGCGAGATCCTGCGAGCGGTGGCGGGCGCGGAATGATTTCGGGGTGAACGAATCCTGCGGGCCGGCGTAGATGTCCTCGAGCACCGGATACTTTTTCGCGGGATCGAAGTCCTTGGGGCGTTGGATGACGCCGTGGATGTCGGTTTCGCCGTCGCGGCCCTTGGCGACGAAGCGTTCGGGGGCGCGCCAGCCGTCGGCGACGAGTTCGGAGATGTCGGACTCCTCGAGGCGGCGGACGAGCGAGCCGTCGGAGGCGCGGCGGAGCTCGGTGATCGGCGCGAGATCGACGCGGGACCAGGTGTCGAGGAGGTAGCGGCGGTCGGGGGAGAGGCGCACGGAGTGGGTGCCGTCGCCGGAGGTGAGGGCGACGAGGCCGGAGCCGTCGAAGCCGACGCGGTAGTGATGGACGTGATACGGGTCCTCGCCGGCGTTTTTGCCGGAGGCGGTGAACCAGACCTGGCGTTTCTCGCGGTCGATCCGCTCGACGCCGCGCACGACCCAGTCGCCGCGGGTGATCTGGTTTTTCACGCGGCCGGTCTTGGCGTCGTAGAGGTAGAGATGGTTCCAGCCGTCGCGCTCGGACATCCAGACGATCTCGCCGGTTTCGCCGAGGTATTCGGAGAAGAACTTGCCGGAGTAGCAGATAAAGGTGGAGCTGCGCTCGTCGACGACGGGGCGGACGGCGCCGGTGCCGGCGGCGACGCCGAGGATGCGCAGGGCCTGGTGGCCGCGCTGGTTGAAAAGGAAGGTGAACTCGCTCGAGTCGGCGGCCCAGCGGACGTCGCCGATGGACCAGGGGTTGGCGAAGAGGGCGTCGTCGACGGGGATCTCGCGGCGGCCCTCGATCTCGAAGAGGCGGGGCTTGGCATAGGGCACCTCGTCGCCGGGCTTGAGGTAGGGGATGGTGACGAGGCGGGGCTGAAGCTGGTCGGGAGGGGATGATTGGACCATCGTCACGCGGCGCTGTCCGCCGGGGGTGTGCCGCATGGCGACGAAGCGCTTGGAGTCGGGCGACCAGTAAACCTCGGGTTCGGGGCGCTCGGGCTCGCGGGTGTCGTATTCCATCTCCATGGCGCGCCGCGCCTCGACGTTGCGGGCGTAGCTGGAGAGCGCGTGGGCGTCGTGGGTGAGCGGCTCCTCCTTGCCGGCGCGGACGTCGCGGAGGGCGAGGTTGTCGCCGCGGACGACGACTTCCCAGCGACCGTCGGGCGAGCGGACGCCTTCGGGGCGGTTTTCGCGCTGGCGGCGTTCGGCGGCCTGGGCGGCGCGCTGCGGGCGGGCGGGGGCGAAGTCGAAGGAGTCGGTGATGGAGGCGACGGCGGGGCGGTCCTCGGCGACGAAGATGGCGAGGGTGTCGCCGTTCTTTGCGGTGACGAGCCACGCGTGGCCGGCGTAGGTGTTTTGGTCGCGTTCCTCGCCGGGCTTGATGCTGCCGTAGAGGCGGCGTTCGCCGGATTCGTCGATCCAGTGGAGGTCGACCTCGGTGTCGCGGCGGTTGACGAAAATGATCCCCGAAGGCTCGCCTCCGGAACGCGAGGGGCGCAGGTCGCGACGAGGGCGCAGGCCTTCGCCGGCGCCGGAAGCGGCGCCTTTGGGGGTAAGTTCGTAGCTGGCGAGGTCGAGGCTCCAGGCCTTGGTGCGGCCTTGGAGCACGACCTGCGCGCCGTCGTCGGAGAAATCGAGCGATTCGACGGGCAGGGCGTGGGGTTCGACGGGTTTGCCAAGGAGACGTGAGAGGGCCTCGGCGACGCGGGCGTGGTCGAAGGCCGGGGCGCGCTCGCCCTTCTCGGCGTCGACGAGGATGAATTCGGTCCGGTCCCGGCCGGTGTCGACGCGATACCAGAAGCGCGCGGCGTCCTTGCCGCTTTCGGCCAGCCAGTGCGGGTCGACGCGGTCGCGGTAAACGCGGGGGGCGGCGTCGAGCGAGGCGAGCGCGAAAAGGGCGGGGACGGCGAGGCGGGCGAGGCGGCGCAGGGCGGGGAGCGGGCGGAGAATCATTTTTTGCGGGCGGGGCGGGACTTGGCGGCGGCGGGGCGGGCGGATCGGGCGCGGTTCATGCGCTCCTCGATTTCCTCGGCCTCGATCACGATGTCGGCCATGATGTCCACGGGGCCGGAGTCGGTGAGAAGGACGTCGTTTTCGAGCCGGACGGCGAAGCCCTCCTCGGGGATGTAGATGCCGGGCTCGACGGTCATGACCCAGCCGGCCTGCATCGGGCCGGTGGTGATGGCGACGTCGTGAACGTCGAGGCCGAGCGGGTGGCCGACGCCGTGCATGAAGTATTTCTTCACGGCGGGTGCGTCGGGGGTCTGGCGCTTGATATCGGCGGGCTTGAGCAGGCCGAGCTTGAGCAGCTCCTCCTCGACGTAGCTCTCGGCCTCCTTTTGCCAGTCCTTCGGTTTTTTGCCTGGGACGAGGCCGGCGGTGCAGCGGCGGAGCACGTGGAGGACGGAGTCGTAGACGGCGCGCTGGCGCTTGGTGAAACGGCCGCCGACCGGGATGGTGCGGGTCATGTCGGCGTTGTAGTTCGCGTGGGTGCCGGCGACGTCGAGCAGGAGCAGTTCGCCGTCGCGGCAGGCGCGGTCGTTGGCGACGTAGTGGAGGCAGCAGGCGTTTTTGCCCGAGGCGACGATGGGCGGGTAGGCGAAGCGTCCGCCGCGGGAGATGAATTCGTGGGCGAACTCCGCCTCGATCTCGTATTCCATCACGCCGGGGCGGGCGAGCCGGAGGACGCGGTTAAAGGCCGAGCCGGTGATGCGGCAGGCCTCGCGGAGGAGGCGAACCTCGGTCTCGGACTTCACGGCGCGGAGCCGGTGCATGATCGGGGCGAGACGATCGTAACGGTGAAGCGGATACCGGCGGAGGAGTTCGGCGACGAACCGCGCCTCGCGGCTCTCGACCTCGATGACGGCGCGCTTGTGCTCGTTGGAGTTGAGGAAGGCGGCCGAGCACTCGCACATCAGGAGGTGGAAAAGCCTCGGGAAGGCGGCGAGCCACTGGATGTTTTGCACGCCGGTGCGGGCGCGGGCCTCGTCCTTGGCGAGTTTTTTCCCCTCCCAGAGCTCGTTCTCGTGGGTGGGTTCGCGAAGGAAGAGGATTTCGCGGTTCTTGGGGTCGTCGGCCTCGGGGTAGACCACGAGGATCGACTGCTCCTGCTCGACGCCGGTGAGGTAGAACAGGTCGGAATTGGCGACCGTGGTTTGCACGCCGTCGGCGTTGGTCGGGCAGATGTCGTTCGCGTTGACGACGGCGAGCGCGCCCGAAGGCAGCAGGCCGGCGAGGCGACGGCGATTTTGGACAAAAAAATCCGAAGGGATGGGCGGGTGGCGCATGGCGGGAAAATCAACTTTGGGGGATTCGTTTTCGGATTGGTCACGGAGCCAAGCCGGAGCTCCGACACAGAGTTCACAGAGGAAAGACGGCTAAAGTTTTTTGGATTGGGCTCTGTGCCCTCTGTGTCGGAGCTCTGTGTTCTCTGTGGCCAATTTTTTTGTTTGGTCGTGGGCCGGATCAGCGGGTGGCGGGGGCGGCGACGGTCTCGAAGCTCAGCTCGGCGGGGGCGAGGCCGGGGGCGGTGGCGTGGACGCGGATGGCGCCGGGCTGGCCGGCGCGGGGGCGCAGGATGGCGAGGACGAGGCCGTTGTAGGCGGGGCGGGTGGGCGACTGGAAGGAGACGTGGCTGGTGGCGTCGCCGTTGTCGGTGGCGGCGACCTCGGCCGGACCCTCGACGGTGAACGTCACCGGAGCGTCGGCGCGGGGCGCGAGGCGGCCATTTGCGTCGACAATCGAGGCGGTGACAAAGCCGAGGTCGTGGCCGTCGGCGCGGAGGAGTGAGCGGTCGATCTCGAGCTTGATCGCGGCGGGGGCGCCGGCGGTCTGGACGACGTCCTCGGCCCAAGGCGCGCCGTTTTTGTAGGTGACAACCTTGAGTTCGCCGGGGGCGTAGACGACGTCGTTCCAGCGGAAACGGTATTCGAAGGGGCCGCGTTTTTTGCGTCCGAGGGACTGGCCGTTTAGGAAGAGCTCGGCCTCGTCGCCGGAGGTATAGACGTGGACGGGGGTGACTTCGCCGACGCGCTCGGGCCAGGTCCAGTGCGGGAGGATGTGCGCCATGGGAAGCTCGGGGCGCCAGCGGGACTGGTAGAGGTAGAAGCGGTCCTTTTTGAAGCCGGCGAGGTCGACGATGCCGAAGTAGGAGCTGCGCGAGGGGGCCTTGTTTTTCGCCATGGTCTCGAGCTCTTCCTTCATGCGCGCGATCTGCTCGGGATCGTTGAGGTTCATCAGCGCGGAACCGTCCTCGGTGTAGGGCGTGGGCTCGCCGAGGTAGTCGAAGCCGGTCCAGACGAACTCGCCGAGGGTGGCGGGTGTCTCGTCGAGCCACTTGAATTCGGCGTCGGGGGTCCATGCCCAGCGCGGGGCGTAGAGATCGTAGGAGCTCATCTGGAAGCGGCTCATGCCGCCGCTCTTGGGCTCGGTGACGGGGAAGAAGTATTCGCCGCGGGAGCTGACGGTGGATGCGGTCTCGCTGCCGTAGACGGGGATGTCGGGCGAGGATTCGCGGAACTTTTTATAGAACATGCTTCGGTAGTTGAAACCGAATACGTCGAAGATGCGCTGGTAGCCGTTGAAGCCGACGGGCGTGTTGTTGACGCCGGCGGTGGCGCCGCGGGTGGAGTCTTCCTCGCGCACGATGGCGACGAGGCGCCTGGCGATCTCGGCGTTGTCGGGATGCTCGACGTTCACGATCTCGTTGCCGACGCTCCAGAGGATGAGGGAGGGGTGGTTGCGATCGCGGCGGATCATGGCGCGGAGATCGCGCTCGGACCAGTCGTTGAAGATGCGGCCGTAGTCGTTGGGCGTCTTGCCCCAATGCCAGCAGTCGAAGGATTCGCCGATGACGAGCAGGCCGAGGCGATCGCAAAGGTCGAGCAGCTCGGGGGCGGCGGGATTGTGGGTGGTGCGAATGGCGTTTACGCCCATCTCCTTCAGGATCTCGAGCTGGCGCTCGGCGGCGCGGGTGTTGAAGGCCGCGCCGAGCGCGCCGAGATCGTGATGCTGGGATACGCCGTTGAGCGGGAGGCGCTCGCCGTTGAGGAGGAAGCCGCGCTCGGCGTGGAACTCGATGCGCCGGATGCCGAAGGGCGTCTCGTATTCGTCAACCACTACGCCCTCGCGCAGGACCTGGGTGACGGCGAGGTAACGCTGCGGGGAGCCGAGGCTCCAGAGGCGGGGATGGGAGACGGGGATGGTCTGCGCGAGAGTGGAGGACGCGCCGGCGGGGACGGAAAGGGCCTCGGGGGAGGAGGAGGCGACGGGTTCAAGGCGGGCGCCTTCGGCGTCGAGACGGTAGAGGCGGGTGCGGAGCCGGAGGGCGGCCGGGGCGGCGTCGTGGTTCTCGACGGTGGTCTCGATGCGAACGGTGGCGAGATCGAGGGCGACCTTGGGAGTGGTGATGCGCGTGCCCCATTGGCCGACGTGGACGGGGGCGGTGCGGACGAGGCGGACGTTGCGGTAGATGCCGCCGCCGGGATACCAGCGGGAAGAGTCTTCGGGGTTATCGACGCGGATCGCGACGGTGTTGCGTTCGCCGGCGCGCAGGAAGGGCGTGAGATCGACGCGGAAAGAGCTGTAGCCGTAGGGCCAGCCGCCGGCGAACAGGCCGTTGCACCAGACGGTGGCGTAGGACATGGCGCCATCGACCTCGAGGTAGTGGCGCTGGCCGGGCGTGGTAGCGGGGACGGCGGGAAGATCGAAGCTCTTGCGATACCACGCGACGCCCCACCACGGGAGCTTTCCGGTGTGGCCGGGGTATTCCATTTTAAACGGACCCTCGACGCCCCAGTCGTGGGGCAGGTCGAGCTTGCGCCAGGAGCTGTCGTCGAAGGTGGCGAGCGCGGCGTCGACGCGCGGGAACGCGGGTGCGCCGGGGGCGGGGGCCGGGCTGCGGGTGAAGGCGTTGCTGTGGTAGAGCAGGGCGGGTTTGAGCTTCGCGTAGGAGACGGCGTCGCCGAGATCGGTCGGGTCGCCTTTGCGAAAGGACCAGCCGGCGTTGAAATCGAGCGTTTCGCGGGGCGAGGACGAGCCGGGGGCGTCGGCTTGGAGCGCGAGGGGAAGGCCGAGGAGAAGCAAGGCGAAGAAAGCGAAGACGTTTTTCATGAGACTGGGTTCGCGGCGGATGCGGCCTGGAGGACGGCGCGGGGAGGCCCGAAGCCTTGGCGGCGGGGAGGGGGCAGCAAACGGAAAGGGCCGGGCGCCGCTTGTCTTTTGATAAGACAAGTCGAGGATGTGCCGACCGGATATGAACCCGATGCCTCGACGCATATTGCTGAGTGATCAGACCGCGACGGTGTTGCGCGAAGGCCTGGAGGCGGGCCGGTGGGGCGGATTCTTGCCGAGCGAGTCGGAGCTGTGCCGCGAGTTGGAGATCAGCCGGGTGACCTTGCGGCGAGCTTTGGAGCAACTGGTGCGCGAGCGCAGGCTGGAGGCGGGAGGGCGGGGGCGGCACCACCGCATCTGCGCGAAGCGGACGGCCCAACCGGCCGCGGAGGGGCGAACGCTGCGCGTGCTGGCGCCGTATCCGCTGACCGCGCTTGGCTCGGTGAGCCACGAGGCGCTGGTCGAGTTGGGTGCGAGGATTGCGCGGCTGGGTTACCGGATGGAGTTCGAGCACCGGCCGATGCTTTTCAAGCGGCACAGCCCGGAGGATCTGGAACGGCTCGACGCGCTGCCCGACACGGCGGGCTGGCTGTTGCTGTATTCGACGGAACCGATGCAGCGCTGGTTTGCGGATAGGCCGCGGATCAGCCTGGCGCTCGGACGGGTGCATGAGGGTGTGGAGGTGCCCTGCGTGTATCCGGACAACAAGGCGGCCGCCCGGCACGCCGCGGGGAAGCTGCACCGTCGGGGGCGTCGCGACGCGGTGTATATCCGCGAGCGGTTCACCAGCTTGGGAGACCGGATGGCGTCGGAAGTTTTCGAGGAGGAAATGCGACGGCTCGGCGGGCAGGCGCGCGTGGTGGTTTACGACTCGAAGGAGACGACGGTGGAAGAAGTGGTCGAGAGGCTACTCGCGACGCGGCCGCGGCCGACGGCGATCTTCACCTCGAGCCCGGAGACGAGCTTGGGCGTTTTGTGCGTGCTCCTGCGCGCGCAGGTGCGGGTGCCGGAGGAGATGGCCTTGGTGGCCGGCTGGGACGACGAGTTTTTAGGGCACACGGTGCCGTCGATCGCGCGTTACCGGGTGGAGGGCGCGGCGCTGGGGCGAAAGCTCGCGCAAATGCTCACGGATCTTTTTGCGCATGGCCCGGGAAAGGCGCGGGCTTTGCGCGTGCTGCCGAAGTTCGTGCCGGGCGGGACGCTGGGGGCGTAGCCGAACTCGTGCAGTAGATCGGGTGCATCAGTCCGGCTTATCAGCGGCTGGATGCGTTTGGGTTGGGTGGACGGGCGGGTCGGCGTCCGCCCACCTCGGAGGGAAAGTTAGTTGGGCGCGGGTGGAGCGTGCGGCGAAAATGCGACCGATCACCGCCACGCGAACACGACCTATCCGATTCGCACGACGGATTGATTGTCCAACCGCTTCGAGAAATCGAGCGGATCGCCGGCCTCGACCGTCCCTGCGGCCACTTGATACGCCCATACCTGAAAGTAACTCAAGGACGCGGCGCCGAAGATCGTGGAAAAGGCGCCGTCCACCGCATCTTGGCCGCAGGAGACTTTGATGCGCCCGATCCGTGGCACATGAAAACGAGCGTCGGTCGTGAACCAGTGCCCGCCGACGTAGACCTCCGCGTAGGCGTGGAAATCCATGTGGTTGAGCGGATCTGGAAAACCGATGTCGGGCAGGTGACCGGTCACGTAGCGCGCCGGGATGTTGAACGTGCGGTTCAGCGCTATGACCAGGTGGGCGAAATCACGGCACACGCCGTAGCCGCGCTGCAGAATATCCCATGCCGAGAGATCGGCCCGGCCCGACAGGTAGCGATACTCGATGTTGTCGTGGACCCATCGGCTGATCGCGGCGACCCGTGGCAGACCATTTTCTATATGGCCGAATTTCGCCCAGGCGAAATCGACGAGTTTGTCCGAGTCGCAATACCGGCTCGGCATCGTGTAGCGGATCAGTTCCGAGGGCAGTTGGTCGGGGGCGCAGGGCGTGACCGGCGGAAGGTCGTGGTTATCCGGACGAGATGAAAGCCCGACGACGGCGTCGTGTTGGACGTAGTGGGTGCCGCGGGCGAGCGTGAGCCGCTGAACCTGGTTGCCGTGGCTGTCCGTGAACTCGCCGACCGCGACGTTTTCGCCGAGCGAGAGCCGTTCGGAGATCACCGCATGATTGCGATCAGGCCGCGGCCGCAGGTTAAGGAGCAGGGAGGCGGTGCCCGTGACCTCGTAGACGAGGCTGCAGCCGACGCGCACCGTGATGTCGAAACAGGGCGCGGGTATCATCGCCGCAGGTCGCTTCGGGAGAGGTTGAGATTTTCGAGCACGAGGCGGCGATAGCAGGAACAGCACCGAAAAACATGAAACTGTGGCGGCATCGGGTAGGCGGGAACGCAGCGGCCCCGCCCTACCTACAACCCGAACGGGCGTCCGCGGTTTTTGCCGGTGCGGCGTTGCCTCCCGCGGCGGCGTTATTTTTTCTTCACGCCCACGCCGAAGCCGAAACGCTCCAGCAACATGAGCGCGCCCGCGGCCAAGGCCAGTATGCCGATCAGCCAGGCGGGGGCGTCGAGATTGAACAGAATGTTCAGACCGACGAAGATCAGATAGGCGGCGAGCGCGATGTTGGCCATGA
>CAMLQS010000156.1 GCA_946482165.1 uncultured Verrucomicrobiota bacterium
CGAACGCCGATTTCCTGCTGGGTGACGGTGGAGCTTGTGGTCAGGCCGGAGGAGGCGCCCGAGGCCCCGCTCGTGGTGCCGGAGATGACGGGACGGGTTTCGCCGATGAAGACCTCCGCTTCCTTGTTGTGCGTGGTGGTGATGCTCGGGGTCTGAAGGATGTGGGAGTGGCTCTTGCGGGGCGTGGTGGTGAGGCTGACGATGCCGGAGAGATTATAGCCGTCGGCGACGCGATCGATCGTGGCGAAGCTGCCGTCGGTGGAGCCGCCGATCGAACCGCCGGAGAAGCCGGTCTTAAAGCCGATGAGGCGGTTGTCTTTCACGCTCAAGCCGAGCGAATCGATGCCGGACTCGGCGTTGTCGGTGAGGGTGACCTCCGCGATCACGACCTCGATGCGGACTTGGGCGAGGAGAACGTCGATGCGGTCGACGAGGGATTTGACGAGTTTGATGTCGTTGGGCGTGCCGGCGACAACAATGCCGTTGGAGCGCTCGTCGGCGACGATGGTGAGATAAGTCGAGAACTCCTCGGAGTCGGACGCGGCGCCCACGACGGCCGCGGCGGCGGCGGCGGGAGCGGGAGCGCCGCCACCGGGAGCGCCGGCGTTGGCCCCGCCGGCGTTGTTGTTGTTGGAAAGGCGGCGGCCAGAGCGGCCGGCGCCACTGTTGCTGGCGCCGCCGCCCTGGCTGGCGGCGGTGTTCTGACCGCTGACGAGCTGGCCAAGGAGGGTGGCGACCTCCGTCGCGTTGGCATGCTTGAGGAAGATGACCTCGCTGCGGGTGTTGGGCGAAGCCTCGGCGTCGAGGCGCTTGATGAGCTCGTCGAAGAAGGGCTGCTCGCGGGTGTCGGCGATGAGTATGATCTGATTTGTCCGATCATCCGGCTGGTAGGTGGTGGCGGTGCCGATCTGGGCGGCGAGCGGGCCGGAGAGCAGGGTGCGGATCTTGTTAACGAGATCGGATGCCTTCGCGTTGGCGACGGTGTAGGTCTTGAGCGCGAGGCCGGCGGAAGCGGGGCGGTCGAGAGTGGCGAGGAGGCTCTCGATACGCTGGAGCGTCGAGATGGAATCGGTGATGAGGACCGAGTTGTTTTTTTCGAAAATGATCGGCGCGGCGCCCATGGCGGGGCTGAGGATTTGCGCCATCTGGGGCACGAACTCGGCGACGCGGAGGTAGGAAAGGTTGAAGAGCTTGGCGGCGACGCGGCCGCTTGGGGAGAAGTCGAGTGTGGACCCCTCGATAAACTCGGGCGCCTCGGTGCGAATGAGATTCAGGGGAGCGACCTTCAGGAAGCGGTCGCCGAGCGGGCTGAGGCCGACGCCGTTCATGTTGAGAACGGTCTCGAGGGCGCGGAGCGCTTCCGATTTCGGCAGGGGCTTTTCGAGAGTGAGCGTATAGGTGCCGGGCGGCAGGCTGGCGGGGCGGAGCAGCACGCGCCCGGTGTAGCGCTCGACGAGCTCGAGAATTTGATCGAGCGGGGTGTCGCGCAGGATGAGCGGCCCCACCATCTCGCCGGGGTTGGCGGCGAGGGAATTTTGCACCGCGCGGCGGGCATTGGCCTCCACGGGGGCGGGCGTGGAGCCATCTTGCGCGGCGAGGGGCGCCACGCTTTGGGTGACTGCCAAGCCGAGCGCGAGGGTGAAGGGGAGGGGACGGGAAGAGCGAAAGGGGCGGAGCATCGGGACGTAAGACGCGCGAGGTTCGCGCGGGTTGCAGGCAGGTGGCGAGGTTGAAAAAGAAAACCACGAAGGTGGCTTGTGCGGTGTTTGCGACGGGAAATTGTCCCGCGGGGAGGGTTCGGGCTCGCGCCCCAAGGTAGCGAGGGGCTGGACTGCTTGCTCTCTATCCTATGGCGACCGAAAAGGTGATGTGGTGCGTGTGGGGCTTGATCGCCGCGAGGCTCGCGGCGCAGCTGGCGTTGTCCGTTCTGAACCGGCGCGAAGTGCGGAAGCACGCGGACGAGGCGCCGCCGGCGGTGGCGGCGATGGTGGACGCCGAGACCTACCGGCGAAGCGTCGCCTACACGCTGGCGAAAAACCGGTTTGGCGTCGTGTCGCTGATTTTCGACGCGAGCGTGCTGGCCTTGCTGCTCGCGAGCGGAGTCCTGCCATGGCTTTTCGAACAGATGGGAGCGCGGGGCTCGGCGGCGAAATGGGACGACGCCCTGTTTATCCTCGCCGCGGGGGTCCTGGCGGGAATTCCGAGCTTGCCCTTTGAATGGTGGGAAACTTTCCGCCTCGAGGCACAGTTTGGTTTCAACAAGATGACACCAGGCCTCTGGATCGCGGATCGTCTGAAGGGCGCGGCCCTGCTGGTTGCGATCGGGTTTCCGCTCCTATGGGGCCTGCTGGCGCTGGTCGATTTGGCGGGCGATGCCTGGTGGTTGTGGGGGTTTGGCCTGCTCTTCGGCGTGCAGCTTTTGATGCTGGTGCTGTATCCGCGCCTGATCCTTCCCTTTTTCAACAAGCTGACGCCGCTGCAGCAGGGGCCCTTGCGCGAGCGTTTGTTCGCGCTGGCGGATCGCACGGGGTTCAAGGCCTCGACGATCGAGGTGATGGACGGAAGCAAGCGCTCGGGGCACGCGAACGCGTTTTTCACGGGTTTCGGTCGATTCCGCCGGATCGTGCTGCTCGACACCTTGCTGAACCAGCTGACCGAGGAGGAGACCGAGGCGGTGCTCGCGCACGAGGTCGGGCATTATCGCCGCGGCCATGTGCCGAAGATGCTGGCGACCTCGGCGGCGCTCCAATTCGCAGGTTTTTTCGCGGTGGCGTGGCTGGCGAAAAGCGGCTGGTTTAATCCCGGCTTCGGATTTCATGCGGGCGAGCTGGCGCCGGCCTTTTTGTTGTTCGGACTCACGAGCGGACTCGCGACCTTCTGGTTCGCGCCGCTGGGGAACCGGGTGTCGCGCAAGCATGAGTTCGAGGCGGACGCGTTTGCACGAGAAGCGATGGGCGGCCCCTCCGCGCTGGTCTCGGCCCTGCGCAAGCTCGCGGGGAAGAGCCTGGTGAATCTTACGCCGCATCCGCTTTTCAGCGCGGTGTATTATTCCCATCCGGCGCTGGTGGAACGCGAGCGGGCGTTGCTGGCGGAAAAATGAGGATGCGGGCGTCGCTTGTGTTTTTCGGCCTGCGGCTGGCGCTTGGGGTCGTCGGTCTGACTTTTTTCGGAGCGCCGGGCGCCGCGGCGCAGCCACTCGTCGTCGCGAGCTACAACGTGCAAAACTACACGCTTGCCGACCGGCGGGTGGCGGAGGGTTTCCGGCCGGAGTATCCGAAGCTCGAAGCCGAAAAGGCCGCGTTGCGCGCGGTGATCCGCGGGCTGAACGCCGATGTGATCGTCTTGCAGGAGATCGGCGGCCCCGCGTTCTTGGCCGAGTTGCGCCGGGACTTGGCGGGCGAGGGCTCGTCCTATCCGCATGGCGAGGCGATGCTGGCGGCGGACGAGGCGCGGGGGCTCGGGGTGTTGAGCCGGGTGCCGTTGGGCGCGATCACGGCGCATAAGGATCTGCGCGCGCGTCGCCGCGGCGCCGAGGACCCGGAGGCGGTGCGACGCGGGCTTTTGCAGGTCGAGGTGCCGCGGGCGGGCGGCGCGCTGACTTTGTTCGTGGTGCATCTGAAGAGCAGGCTCGCGGTGGACAAAGACGATCCGCGCGCGGAGGACCAGCGCGTGGCGGAGGCGCAGGCGGTGAGGGATCGTATTCTTGCCTTGTTTCCTGATCCGGCGCCGGCGCGCTTTCTTGTGCTGGGCGATTTCAACGACCTTCCGGGAAGCCGGGCGTTGCAGGCGGTGGAAACACGCGGGAAAACGAAAATCGCGACATGGCTCGAAGCGGCGGATTCGCGCGGCCACAATTGGACGCACGCCTATCCGAGCGCGGGTTTGTATTCACGATTCGACCACGCGTTTGTTTCCGGGGGGCTCTCGAACCAGGTGGTTAAAGCATGGATCGCGGACGCTCCCGAAACCGCGCGCGCGAGCGACCATCGCCCGCTGGTGGTCGAGTTGGACGCAGGGCCGATACGCTGAGCCGGAACATCGATCGATGGGGCCGAGCGGGAGCGGGCCGGCTCCGATGCATTGCGGCGCAGCCGCCGGAGGCCGGCGCCGTTACGATTTGCGCGAACGAGACGATTCGCTCTTCGCGGCGTGGCCGTTGGTCGTGACATGCCCGTCGCCGAGCGGCGTCACGGTCGCGGTCACGCGAAAGTCGGCGGCCTTGCCCGCAGTGGAATAAGGCTGCTGGGCCCGGCGGGCGGCGCGCCAGCTGTCGCGGTGCTTGCGGATCCAATCGAGCAGCGCGCGCTCGAATCCGATATCGTAACCGAGTCGCTCCGATTCGAGCCACTTGTGGCGCAGGATTTCTTCCCGCTCGGCAAGGAACTCTTGGTAAAGACTCGATTGTTTCACGAAGTCTTTGCCGCCGGAGGCATCTTGCGGGGAAGACAGGGAAGACATGGCTGGTTCTGGAGTCTCGGCCGCGGGCGAAGAACGCCACGGCCATAAAAATGGTTGCCGAAAGGTAGGGTCGCGGACCCACCTGTCAATGCCCGCGCCCCGCATCCGGCATCGGGTGATTTTGCGCAGTCGATAACCGGGTAAAAACGGGTTGCGGCGCCCGCTCCGGGGACTCACGTTGACCCTTTCACGTCGCGCGCCTCGCGCGTCGGCACGCATTCCAGTCGCTCTCCGAATCTTCAACCCACCGCATCTCATGGCCCTCGCCGTCGGCACCAAAGCTCCTGATTTCACCCTCAAATCCAAGACTTCCGAAGGTCTCGTCGATGTGACGCTTTCGGCCCATCTTGGCCAGAAGCAGATTGTGCTGCTCTTTTTCCCGCTCGCCTTCACGGGCGTTTGCACGGCCGAAATGTGCGACATCACCTCGGGCCTCGCGGCCTATGCGTCCCTTGGCGCCGAAGTGATCGCCATCAGCGTGGACAGCCCTTTTGCGCAAGAGGCCTGGGCCCATCAGAACAAGATCAAGCTCACCATCGTCTCCGACCTGAACAAGGAGGTGACGAAGGCCTATGATGTTCTCTTCCCCGCGCTCGCCGGCATCGGCGACACCTCGGCCCGCGCGGCCTATGTGATCGGCAAGGACGGCTTGATCAAATACGCCGAGCGCACCCCGACGCCGAAGGACCTGCCCAACTTCGAAGCGGTCAAGGCCGCCTTGGCGAAGTAAGACCGCCTCCTCTTTATCTCCTCGCCCGCGCCCGACCTGCGCGGGCGATTTCATATCCGACCGCCATTAGATTTTCTACGACCACGATGAGCCTCCCGAATCCTTTCAACACCCTTCAGAAGTTCTCCGCCAACGGCGCCGAGCACTCCTTTTACTCGCTGCCGGCGCTCGAGAAGGCCGGTTTCAAGGTCTCTCGCCTCCCGGTCTCGATTCGCCTCGTCCTCGAATCGCTCCTGCGCAATTGCGACGGCAAGCGCGTCGCCGAGCAGGCCGTGCGCGATCTCGCCACCTGGCAGGCCAAGGCGCCCCGCACCGAGGAGATTCCCTTCGTCGTCGCCCGCATCGTGTTGCAGGACTTCACCGGCGTGCCGCTTCTTGTGGATCTGGCCGCCATGCGTTCGGCCGTGACCAAGCTCGGCAAGAACCCGAAGATCATCGAGCCCCTCGTCCCCGTCGACTTGGTCGTCGACCACTCCGTGCAGGTCGACTTCGCGGGCTCGGCCGACGCCCTCGCGAAGAACCTCGAACTCGAGTTCTCCCGCAATCGCGAACGCTACCAGTTTCTCAAGTGGGGCATGCAGGCCTTCGACACCTTCAAGGTCGTCCCCCCGGGCATCGGCATCGTCCACCAGGTCAACCTGGAGTATCTCGCGAAGGGCGTGCTCAAGGACGGCAACGGTATCTATTATCCGGATACGCTCGTCGGCACCGACTCGCACACCACGATGATCAACGGCATCGGCATCGTCGGCTGGGGCGTGGGCGGCATCGAGGCCGAGGCCGGCATGCTCGGCCAGCCCGTCTATTTCCTTACCCCCGACGTCGTCGGCGTGCATCTCACCGGCGCCCTCCGCGAGGGCGTCACCGCGACCGACCTCGCCCTCACGCTCACCCAGCTCCTCCGCAAGGCGAAGGTCGTGGGCAAGTTCGTCGAGTTCTACGGCCCCGGCGCCGCCGCGCTCCCGGTCGTCGACCGCGCCACCATCGCCAACATGGCCCCGGAATACGGCGCCACGATGGGCTTCTTCCCGATCGACGCCGAGTCGTCGAGCTACCTGCGCGCCACCGGCCGCGCCGACGAGCACGTCGCTCTCTACGAGGCTTATTACAAGGCGCAGAACCTCTGGGGCATTCCTCAAAAGGGGGAAATCGAGTATTCGACCGAGCTCGAGCTCGACCTCTCTACCGTCGTCCCGTCCGTCGCCGGCCCGAAGCGCCCGCAGGACCGCATCGAGCTCGACGCGCTCAAGAAGGAGTTCACCACCGCCTTCGCGAAGCCCGTCGCCGAAAACGGCTTTGGCAAAAACGCCTCCGAGTTCTCCACCGTCTCCGCCGAGGTCGGCGGCCAGAAGCTCGGCCACGGCAGCGTGCTCATCGCCGCCATCACGAGCTGCACCAACACCTCCAACCCCTCCGTCATGCTTGCCGCCGGCTTGCTCGCGAAGAAGGCCGTCGCGAAGGGGCTGAAGGTAAACCCGCTCGTGAAGTCGTCGCTCGCCCCCGGCTCGCGCGTCGTCACCGACTACCTTGAGAAGACCGGTCTCGCCCCCTTCCTCGACCAGCTCGGCTTCCAGACCGTCGGCTACGGCTGCACGACGTGCATCGGCAACTCCGGTCCGCTCGATCCGAAGATCGAGGAGGCCGTGGTGAAGAACGACCTCGTCGCCGCGTCCGTGCTTTCCGGCAACCGCAACTTCGAGGCCCGCGTGCATCAGAACATCAAGAGCAACTTCCTGATGTCCCCGCCGCTCGTCGTCGCCTTCGCCCTAGCCGGTCGCGTCGACATCAACCTCGCCGCCGAGCCCATCGGGACCGGCAAGGACGGCTCGCCCGTCTATCTGCGCGACATCTGGCCGACCCTCCAGGAAGTCCGCGATCAACTTCAGGCCGCGCTCAAGCCCGAGGTTTTCCGCAAGCTCTACACCGATTTCGCGGCGCAGAATCCGAAGTGGAACGAGATCCCTTCCACCACGGGCAACGTCTACTCCTTCGACGAGAAGAGCACCTACATCCAGGAGCCGCCGTTCTTCACCAACTTCTCGCTCACGCCCGGCTCGATCAAGCCCATCACCGGCGCCAAGGCCCTCGGCATTTTCGGCGACTCGGTCACGACCGACCACATCTCCCCCGCCGGCGCCATCAAGAAGAGTTCGCCCGCCGGCAAGTATCTCCTCGATAACGGCGTCGGCTTCGAGGACTTCAACTCCTACGGCAGCCGCCGCGGCAATGATCGCGTGATGACGCGGGGCACCTTCGCCAACGTCCGCATCAAGAACCTGATGCTCGGCGGCGAAGAGGGCGGCAATACGCTCGGCGTCGACGGCCGGAAGACCTCGATCTACGACGCCTCGATGGCCTACCAAAAGGCCGGCGTTCCCCTGATCATCCTCGCCGGCCAGGAATACGGCACCGGCTCCTCGCGCGACTGGGCCGCCAAGGGCACCAACCTTCTTGGCGTGAAGGTCGTCGTGGCGCAGAGCTTCGAGCGCATCCACCGCTCCAACCTCGTGGGCATGGGCGTGCTCCCGTTGCAGTTCAAGGAGGGCGTCACCGCGCAGACCCTGAAGCTCGACGGCACCGAAACCTACGACGTCGTCGGGCTAGACGCTTCCATCAAGCCGCAGCAGGACCTCACCTTGAAGATCACGCGCAACGATGGCTCGGTGGAAAATGTTTCGGTGCGCTGCCGCATCGATACGCCCATCGAAATCGATTACTACCAGCACGGCGGCATCCTGCCTTACGTGCTCCGTCAAATCGTCGCCAAAAACTGAGGCCAAAGCTCTAGGTAAAGATCCCTCCCCGTCGGCTCGGCGCTTGCTTGCCTGTGCCGACGGGAGGGCCAATTTGTTTTTGCACCTACCTGTCGTATGCCCGAAGCCGCCGCGCCCACCTACCTCGTCGACGCCGCCAGCGATCCCGTGGTGATTCGCATCGAGGGCCGCGCTTCTTTTCAGAACAGCGCGAGTTTGCAGCAGTTCCTCGCCGAGATGCGCCGGCAGGGCCGCTCGCGTTTCGTTATGGATTTTCAGGCCTGCACGAGCATGGACAGCACCTTTCTCGGTGTTCTGGCCGGCGCCGCTCTCGAACTTCGCAAGGCGGAGGGCGGCGGCGGCAGCCTCGTGCTTTGTCGCGTGGGGGAGCGCAACCTCGAGCTCATCAAGAATCTCGGTCTCCACCGGCTGTTGGTCGTCGAGGAGTGCGCCAGCGCCCCGGAAATCCGGCCGGGCGGCGCCGCGCTCGCCCCTCAGGCCAAGATGAACGAATTGGAGAACGCCCGGCTGGTCTTGGCCGCCCACGAGAATCTGGTCGCGGCCGACGAATCCAACCGCACCAAGTTTCAGGACGTCCTCGCTTTCCTGAAGAGTCGCGTCTCACAAGGCTAGGCGCTGTCTTCGAAATAGACCAGCGCGCTGCTGACGCCGACGCTCTGCGGGTGAGGGGAAATCGGGCAGGGCCTGCGTTGCCCGAGGTGGCTTGGACCGCGGATCCGCCTCCGCCTCGGCCGCCTTGGCCGAGCATAATTTCCCTCTCACGGAGCGCTGGTTTATTTCGAAGACGGCGCTTGGCGCGCCTTCCGCCTAGGGAGACCAGCCGGCCGGTCGGCGCGCGCGCCGGTTTCGTGCGCCTACGTTCTCCGGCTTCTCTCCGGACCGTTTGGTTCGCTCTACCCGGCGGGCGGGTGTTTGACGTCGCCGTTGTTGTTGGCCCCGTCGCCGGGCGTCTTGCCGGGTAGTTTGAGGGAGGCGTCCGACACGTCGACCGGCATCGGAGGCGCAGTTTCCCTGTCGGCGAGCGGCGCGGGAACGTCGAGGACTTTGGAGGCGGGCCGGGGAATGTCGCCCGATTCGACGAGCGGTTCTCGCATGGGCTCGCCCGAGGCGGCTGGGCTTCCGCCTGGAGCGGATTCCGGCGCCGCCGCGGGGGGCGTTGCGGATTCCGCCGCCTCCTTCGCGGCGGCGAGACGCAGTCTCACGATGTCGGGATTCGCGATCATCTCCTTGGTCTTGGGCACGTAGGTGAGCTTCTTCGACGGCTCTTCCTTGGTGGCTTCGATTTCCCGAAGGGACGGGTGGACGAATTTTTTCCCGCGCTTCCTTTTCAGAAGGCTGTCCTTGTGACGCTCGTAGGCGGCGAACAGCAGGGAATGGACGCCGAGGACGCCGAGGCCGAGCAGGACCCACTCGTGGAGACGACTGTTGTCCCAGACGATGCCCAAGACGCCGGCATCCTTTTCGGCGAAGACAAAGGGGACGGTCGGCTTGTGGTAGGAAGGCGCCGCTTGCACCACTGGATGCGGTTCGACGACGACTCCGGCGGTTGGTGTTCCCGTCCCTCCATCGGCGAGGATGTTGAAACCCTGCGAGTTTTCGGCGTTCGCCGGGGCTCCGTCTTCGGCGTCTTGTAGCCGGAGGGTGTTGACCATGGGGAGGCCCGAGTAAGCGACGAGGTTGGCGGCCAAATCGCGGGTCAAAAAGCGAATCGTCCGTTTTTCGCCGACCTTAAGCTCTTGGTCGGTTTTGAGGACCACCTCGTAGGTCGGCTCCATTTTGGCCGAGTAAGCGTAGATCTTTTTGATCGGCACGGGAGAGGTCCAATGCTCGGAGTCGTGACGTTTGCCGATCACGACGGTGGCCTCACGCCCCCGATCGTGGAAGACGCGGGCGCTCTGCCAGGCACTCCAACCGAGGCGACCGATCAACGCGGCCAAGCCGAGTCCGAGAATGAGAAGAAAAACGCGTTTCATAGGAGGGGGCGGCCGGGTCGCGTTGGCGCAAGGCGCCGCTCGCGCGGGGTTAAGGATTAGTGGTTTAAGCCCGCGCCCGTCGGTGGCGTCAATCGGCGCTTTCCGGCGGACCGCTTGCGAGTGGCGCCGAAAAACGTCGCTCCGGGGCTCCCTTTCCGGATTTTTCTCGCGGTTTCCGCCGCCCGCCCATGACCCGCGACCCGTCCGATCCTGGTTCCCAATCCCGTTCATCCGCCGAGTTTGATGGCGACGACGAGGCGCTCCTGGCGCCCGCTCCGGCGCCAGGGGGTGGCCGTCAGCTTCCGCCGCCGGTGCCACCGGCCGAGCGCAAACGCCCGTGGGTGCAGTTGAAATACTTCACCTTTCAACCCGCGATTTTCCCGCGTCTCCTGGGCGAAGCTTCTCCCGACGCTCGTCCCGGTGACTTGGTCACTGTTTATGACAAGGGCGGCCAGCCCCTTGGCATCGGACTCTACAATCCACGCGCCAAGATGGTCCTCCGCGTGGTCGCGCACGGCGCCGACGCCCAGCTCGGCGAGGCTTACTTCGAAACCGCGATCCGGCGCGCGGTGGCCTTGCGTCGCGAGCTTTTCCGCCTCGACGAGACGAGCGACGCCTACCGGCTGATCAACTCCGACGGCGATGGCTTGTCCGGCCTGATCGTCGACCGCTACTCCGACACGCTGCTGTGCGAGGTGACCAGTTTCGGCATGGCGCGCCGCCTGCCCGAGTGGCTGCCGCTGCTGCACGAATTGGCGGGCACGAAATTCGCCCGCGTTCACGTGGATCACGACCTGGGCTCGCTCGAGGGCATCAAGCCGAGCTGGTTCAACGAAACCAATGCCGCCGCGCCCGGCCGGGTGAAAATCCGCGAACACGGCATTCGCTACGAGGTGGACTTCGGCGAGGGGCACAAGACCGGTTTTTTCTGCGACCAGCGCGAGAACCGCCGCATGATCGCGAAGTTCGCCAAGGGTGCGCGCATGCTCGATCTCTGCTGCTACAGCGCGGGCTTTTCGCTCAACGCCAAGATCAACGGCGGCGCCGAGGAGATCACGGCGGTCGACCTCGACGAGGCCGCGGTGGCGATGGCGAAGCGCAACGCCAACCTGA
>CAMLQS010000157.1 GCA_946482165.1 uncultured Verrucomicrobiota bacterium
GATGCGCGCGGCCGCCGAGCGACGATTCGCGGGCGACCCGCGTTTCGTCAGCGTCGCCGCAAGCGCCGAAGCCACCACGCTCCCCGACAACTCCGTCGATCTCGTGGTCGCCGCGCAGGCGTTCCACTGGTTCGCCACGGCCGACTGCCGTCGCGAGTTCGCACGCATCCTGCGCCCCGGCGGCTCGGTCGCTCTCGTGTGGAACGAACGCGAAACCTCCGCGACGCCCTTTCTCTCGGAATACGAGGCGCTGCTGCACCGGCGGGCGACCGACTACGCGAAGGTCAACCACGCCAACGTGGACGCCCACGCCATCGCGGCTTTCTTCTCCCCGGTCGCCTGCTCGCTCGCGCAATTCCCCAATGAGCAACGATTCGACTTCGAGGCGCTGAAGGGACGACTGCTCTCCTCGTCCTATGCCCCGAACGCCGGCCAGCCGGGCCACGCGGAAATGATCGCCGATCTGGCCGACCTCTTCTCGCGTCACGCCCAAGGCGGCTCCGTCTCGTTTCTCTACACGACGAAACTCTACTTCGGCCGCTTGAGCTGACCCGCGCTACCCGCCGTGCCCGCCTCTCCCCGCGTTCACTCCGATTTTCGCCTCGAAGGGCTCGGCCTGCGCTATGTCATCCGCGTGGAGGCTCCGCTTCCGGCAAAACACGCGTCCGAGTCTTGGCCGACTCTGCTCTGTCTCGACGGCGACGATCAGTTCGAGGCGTTGTGCCAGGCGCGCTCGATGGTCGAGCGCGAGCGCCCCCTGCCCCCGCTCCTCCTCGTCGGCGTCGGCTATGGCGCGAGTTATCAGGACCCGGGCAACCGCCGCGCGCGCGATTACACGCCCTGCCCGATCGAAGGCGCGCCCGACGGCGGTGGGGCCGACGCCTTTCTCGATTTTCTGGCCACGCGACTTTGGCCCGAACTGGAGCAACGCTTCCCGGTCGCGCGCGATACCCGCGGCATAGCCGGACATTCGCTCGGTGCGCTGTTCGCCCTGCACGCGCTCTTCAAACCCGCGCCCTTCTTCAACCGCGTGCTCGCGAGCGCGCCCTCGATCTGGTGGGGCGAGCGATCCGTCCTCGCCGCCGCCACCGCGCTGCACGCCGCGGGCGCCCCGCTGCCCGCGCGGCTCTTCCTCGGCGTCGGCACGCGCGACAGCGAATCGATGACCAGCGATCTCGAGCTGCTCAAAGCGCGCCTCGCCGCCGCGCCCTTCGCGGGCCTCGACGTCGGATGCGCGCGCTTCGAGGGGAAAAACCACTACAACTCCATCCATCCAGGCTTCCGGGCCGGGCTGGAGTTTCTTTATCCCGCGCCAACCTGATCGCGAGACCGCGCCGCGGACACGCGCGGCGCCTTTTCACACCAACGCCGACGCCGCCTGCCGGATCTTTTTCAAGCGCCGTTCCTTGGCTTCGCTCACCTCGCGCCGCCGCGTCTCGAGCTCGTCGGCCGCAAGCATGAGATAACAACCGCAGGTCTCGCAAAGCACCACGTCGGCCGCCGAAACCAAACTCGCCGCCGTGCCGGTGGGCAGGCGCATGTGGCACTCGCCGCAGACTCCGTTGCGCACCACCGCCACCGCGCGGCGTCCGCGCGCGATCCGCCGCTGGAAATGCCCCAGCAGCGAAGACGGCACCTCGCGGCGCAGCTCGAAGGCCTTGGCCGCCGCCTCCGTGCCCTCCGCGGGCTTGGTCAGGAGAATCGTCTGAAGTTCGAGGAGTTTTTCTACAATAGGCTTCATGGCGTCCCTTTCGTTGCAGGCCGCGTTCCGCGGCCGGCACGCTTCGGGTATCAATGCGGCTCCACGCGACTTATAACCGACATTCGCCAGCCAGCCGACCAAACGCGATCCGCCCCCGAGGCGCCTCGGTGCAAACTCTGCACCGGCGAGCCTCCGCGTGGTGCAAGGAGGCGGAGTGCGGCGGCACGACGCCGCCTTCGACGACGAGACATGTCTCGTCGCCCCTCACTGCCCGAGCAGCCCGTGCGCGCGCAGCTTGTATTGCAGACCGCGCCGGCTGATCCCAAGCACCCGCGCGGCCTCGCCGCGATGCGAAGTCACCTGGCTGAGCGTCTTCTGGATCAGCAAGCGTTCCACCTCCGCGAGCGTCATTCCGACGCGCACCAAAAACTCCGGCGCCTCCCGCTCGTGACGCGCCAAAAAATCCGGCAAGCGCTCGACGCCGATCTCCGCGTCCGCACAGGTCACGACGAGGCGTTCGATCAGATTGCGCAACTGGCGGACGTTGCCCGGCCAGGGAAAGCGTCGGCAGAGCTCGAGGGCCCCGGCGCTCAAGCGCTTGCGACGCTTGCGATGGGTGGCCGCGAAGTGATCGAGAAAAGCATCTATGAGCGGGGGAATGTCCTCCGGACGCTCGCGCAGAGGCGGCGTGCGGATCGGCACGACTTGAAGCCGATAGAACAAATCTTCGCGAAACCTCCCCGCCGCCACCGCCTGATGCAGATCCCGGTTTGTCGCGACGATCAGGCGTATGTCGACGCGCACCATCTCCGTTCCGCCGACCATGCGGAAGGCGCGGTCCTCGAGCACGCGCAGGAGGTCGCCCTGCCCCTTCGGGGAAAGGTCGCCGATCTCGTCGAGGAACAGCGTGCCGCCGTCCGCGAGGAGAAACCGGCCGGGTTTGTCGACCCGTGCGTCGGTGAAGGCGCCCTTCACGTATCCAAAAAGCTCCGACTCCAGAAGGGCCTCCGGCAACGCGGCGCAGTTGACGAAGATGAAGGGCCTCTCCGCGCGGCGGCTCCGCGCGTGAATGAGCCGGGCGACGAGCTCCTTTCCGGTGCCGCTCTCGCCCTCGATCATCACGGTGACGTCGGCCGGCGCCACGGACTCCGCGAGCTCGACCACGCGCCGTATCGCCTCGCTCTTCCCGAGCAGCAGGCTCGGCGAAGGAGGACTGGGTTCGCGGCGGGCGGCTTTCATCACGGGCTCAGGCTACGGCATGGGCGCTCCCCGCGCCACCGATCCCTTGCCGAAGACTCCGCGCCTCCGCGGCCCACAATCCGGCAGGGCGGGACCGTCGGGCCCCGCTCCCCGGACTCAGAGACCTACCTCGAACTGGTGCCGCCCCGATTCGACTCGATAGACCGAGCGGTCGCCTTCGCGACCGAGCAAAATCACGCCGCTCGTATCCGCGATCTTCACCTCAGCCCCCTCGCGGCTTGGCAGGTAAACGGTCGCGGTCATGTTCGCCGGCACCGTCGCCGAAAGTCGGAAACGGCCCGCGCGCTGCTCCCATCGCACCGCCACGCGACCGTGCGCGCTCTCGTGTTCCGCCTCGACCCACTCCAGTCCGGGAACCGGATGCGGGCGAATGATCGTGTGCTTAAAGCCGGGCGCCTCCTCGTCGGGCGCAAGGCCGGCGAGGTCGCGGTAGAACCACTCCGTGACGAACCCGAGAAAGAAGTGGTTCTGCGAGGCGCCGGTCCACGCGCCCCACGATTCCGCAAGCGCCGTGGCGCCCTCCCGGATCTGACGGGCGTAACCGGGAACCTCCGGGTTGATGATGGTGCGGTAAACAAGGTCCGCTCGCCCGGCGTCGGTGAGCGTGCGGAAAAGATAACGCGTGCCGACGGCCCCCGTGCTGAAATGCCCGCGTGTCTCGATCTCGCGCAAGAGCGCGGCGAGCACCGCCTCGCGTCGCTCCGGCTCAGCCAGCCCGAGGGCAAGCGGTAGCGTCAGCGAGGTCTGCGAGCCGGTGCCGTAGAGCTCGGGAGCATCGGGCTTGAAGAACTCGCGATTGAACACGCTCCGGATTTCCGCGGCGCGGGCGCGATACTTCTCCGCCTCGTCGGCGCGCCCAAGCAACGCGGCGACTTTGGCCATGATCTCCGCATTCTGAAAATAGTGCGCGGTGGCCGTGATCGGGCCGGGCGTGAGGTTGGCGCGGCCCGGTTTCTCCAGTGTCACGTCATACCAGTCGCCGAGCCCTTCCGCCAACACGCCGCCGGCGGCTCGGCTTTCGAGGTAGGCGAAGTAGCGAACCATCGCCGGGTAGTGCTCGCGCAGCAGCGAATCGTCCCCGGTGAAGAGATATTGTTGCCACGGCACCAGGATGAACGAGGCGCCCCACTCCGCCGCGGCGCGGTAGTTGCCTTTGAATACGGTATACTCCGGCGCGATGTTCGGGATGAGGCCCTCGGGCGTCTGCGCCTCGGCCATGTCGCGCATGTTCTTCGCCGCGAGCCGGTCCAGCCGCCACTCGTAGCGAAGAGCGGGTCCGTTGAGATGATTCTGCTCCAGCCAACCGAGCTTTTCGCGATGCGGGCAGTCGGTGAGGATCGAAACCATGTTCGAGCGCTGCGCCCAGCGCACGAGGTCGCGGATGCGGTTCAGCGTCGGGTCGGAGCTGACGAAGCGTCCTGCGGGCTCGGCCGTCGAATGCACGACGACTTGCTCGATCGACTCCACCTGCGGGCGCGCGCCGCCTTCGCTCACGGGCGACAGCTCGACGTAGAGATAGCGCGAGCCGAGGTAATAGAACTGCGGGAACCAGTTCTCCTCGCCGTCGGTGGACTTGGTGTAGCTCCACCACGCGCTGCCGCGGTGGGCGCCGCCCATGGTGGAGCGGTTGATCGTGCCATCCTCGTTCACCACTTCGCCGGCGGTGAGCTTGACCGTCGAGCCGGCCGGGCCGCTTACCCGGAGGCGCGGCATGAAGGACGCGTTTTGGCCGAAGTCGTAAAGCTCCACGCCGGGCGCGAGCTCGCGACGCGCCGCGACGGCGCGCGTTTCGATGGGCGCCACCGGCTCGGCCGCATGGCTCATCCCGCGTAGAACGCCGCTTTCGCCGGTGAACAACGCGGCCGACGTCCAGCCCGCATCGGAAAACCCGGGGCGGTTCCATCCGGCTTGCACGCGCCGTGCGTCGAAATCCTCGCCGCCATAGATGCTGGAGAACGTGATCGGGCCCGGATGCGTCTTCCAGGTCTCGTCGGACGATACCGTCTCGACAACACCGTCCGCGTATTCGAGCCGGAGTTGCAGGATCGCGCGCTGCGCGCCGAAGGAGCCCTTGAACTTCGCGAAGCGGCCCTCCGGGCGCACGACGTGCAGCATGCCGTTTCCGAGCGAGAGGCCGGCCGCGTTGGCGCCTTCGCGCAGCAGGGCGGTGACGTCGCGGGTGTCGTAGAGCACCGTGTCGGCGTAGTCGGTCCAGCCGGGTGAAAGCACATCGACGCCGGCTTTCGCGCCGTTGAAAAACAACTCGTAGTGGCCAAGCCCCGACACGTGGACCAGGGCGCGACGCAGTCCGGGGCGCACGGTGAATTCGCGCCGTAGCAAGGTGTTTTCCAACCGCTCGGCCCCGGCGGCGGTGATCCAGCGCGCATCGCCCCACTCTTTTGCGGCGAGCAGGCCCATGGTCCAGCGCGCGGGCTCGCTCCACCCGGAAACGCGTCCGTCGCGGTCCCAACTACGCACCCGCCAATGGACGGTTTGCGACGAGCCGAGGTCGCGACCGGCGTAGGGCAGAAGCGTGGTGTCGTCGCTCTCCACGCGGCCGCTGTCCCAAAGGTCGGCTTTGCCGTCGGCAAGCAGCTCGGTCGTGCTGGCCGCCTGAATCTGCCACGCGGTCTGTCGCTGGCCGCGCCCGTCGGAAGCCACGCGCCAGGAGAGGCGCGGCGCGGCAGTGTCGACGCCAAGCGGATCCGTCCCGAGTTCGCAACGAGGCGCCTCGACGCGATACTCTGCGCCGAGGCGCGAAACGGCGAAGAGCAGGCAGGCGACGAGGAGGCGCGTTTTCACAGCTTCGCGGGGTCGAGGACCACGTGTTTGATCGATTCGCGATTCAGCGTGTAAGTGATGTGGACCAAGCCGTCGGAAGACTGGATGACCGCCGGGTAGGCGTAGCCGCTCTTGCAGGGCTCGGTCTCGAGCGTCACCGCGCGGCGCCAATGGAGGCCGTCGCTGGAAACGGCGACATCAAGCGGCCAACGGTCGCCCTTGGCCTCGTCGGCGCGGTGGCCGGAGTGGTTGTAGACGAGCAACTGCCTGCCGTCGGCCAGCGTGACCGCGTCGGTGCCGGAGTTGGGGTTGGGCAACTCGATGGCCGTTTGCGGGCTCCAAGTCTGCCCGCCGTCCTTCGACCAGGTCTGGGCGATGACGCCCTGCTTGGTGCGGCTCAACGCCTGAAGGCGCCCGTCGGAGTGGAAAAGCACGCTCGGCTGGATCGCATCGAAGCCGGGACCCTTTTTCACGGGGCCGATTTTCTCCCAAGTCGCACCCTGGTCGGCCGAACGCTCGAAGTGGACGAGCCAGCCCTCGGCGTCTTTGTCGCCGGACGAGCTTTTATTGCCCTCCGTGCTGGTCGGCGAAAGCCAGGATCCGTCGGCGAGCACGACCGGTTTGTTTTTGATCGGGCCGAGGAAACCTTCCGGCAAACGACGCGGCGCGCCCCAGGTGCGTCCGCCGTCCGTCGAGGTGATCAGCATGCCCCACCACTCGCGCGGGTTCGGGCCGACCTTGTAGAAAAGCTGCAAGGGCGCGCCCTTCGGCGCGAAGAGCACGGGGTTCCACGTCGGCATGCGCGGCGCGCCCTCCGGCTGCACTCCGTCGGCCACCATCACGCCGGGCTGCCAACGACCCTCCGCGTGATGCGCGACGTAGATGCACACGTCGGGATTGCGCTCCTTGGTGCCGCCAAACCACGAGGCCACGAGGTGGCCGGGCGACGCCTCGACGATGGTCGACGCATGGCATTCCGGGTAGGGCGCGCCGGGGTTGATCAACTCGGCGCGCACGACGGCCGGATGCGGCGCGACGGAGGCCCGAAGCAGGGACACGGAAGCCAGGGCAAGCAGAAGGAAGCGGTTCATGGGGATGTTACGAAAGGGATGGGGAGGCCGCGGCGACGCGGCGGGGAAACAGAAAGGCGCTCGCGCCACCGACGAGGAGGATGGAGAGCGTGCCAAAGACGATGACGAGCAAACCGTGGAAGGGGCTGCGCAAGGCATCGGGCCACCACGCGACGCGCGGCGAAAGCGTGAGCCAGAGGATCACGAGCACGCCGGCCGAGACTCCGGCCAGGCCCGCGCGTCCGTCGGCGCGAGGGATGAGGCGCCCGAGGAGAAACAGCCCGAGCATGCCGCCGCCAAAGATGCCCGCGAGCTCCCACCAGACGTCGAGCGCGCTCTTGATCGAGATCATCGCGAGCGCGGCCGACACGCACACCGCGCCGAAGCCGAGCGTGGAGTAACGCAGCACGCGCATGGCCTCCGCCTCGCCCGCGCCGGGACGCAGGTGGCGGCGATAGACGTCGTTGAGAAAGAGGGTCGACATGCAGTTGAGGTTGGAATCCATCGCCGCCGCGCAGAGTCCCGCGACCACCAGACCCGCCAAGCCGGCGGGCAGCTGCGTGCTGATGAAATACGGGAAGACGCCGTCGGCCTTCAGCCCGGCGGGCAACAAGTCCGGCTGCCCGGAGTAGAACGCGTGCAGCGCGGTGCCTATGAAGAAGAACGCCGCGCCCACCGGCAGATAAAGCAGCGCGCCGAGCCACACGCTGCGCGAGGCGGCGCCGTCTGAGCGCGCGGTGATGTAGCGCTGCACGTAGCTCTGATCGACGCCGAAGTTCTGGAGGTTGATCACGACGCCGTAGACGAGCACGACCCAGAAGGTGGATTTCGCGAGGCTCCCGTCCAAGCTGCCGAGGCTGAACTTGCCCTGCGCGGCGGCCTCGGCGAGCGCCGGGCCCGCGCCGCTCGGGATCTTCAGCAGGATCACCGCAAGCGCGGCGAGCGCGCCGCCCACCAGCACCACGGCCTGCACGACACCCGTCCAGATCACCGCCTCCGTGCCTCCAAGAAGTGGATACACGACGATGACCACGCCGGCTACCAGGATGATCGTGCGGATGTCCCAGCCGGTCAGCGGGACGAGCGCGAGCGCGAGGAGATAGAGGATCGTGCCAAGCCGCGCGACCTGCGTGAGGATGTAGCAAAGCACCGCGTAGAGCCGCGCCCACGCGCCAAAGCGGCGCTCGAGGTGGTGATACGCGGATAGATCGCCCGCGGTGCGATAGAAGGGCACGAACCAGCGCACCGCGACCCACGCGGCGAGCGGCAGGCTGATCGCGAACACAAACGCGTTCCAATCTCCCGCGTAGGCTTTGCCCGGATTCGCGAGAAAACTGATGCTGCTCACGTAGGAGCCGAAGATCGAGAGCCCCACCGCCCAGCCGGGCAGCGAGCGGCCCGCCGACATGAAACGCTCGCTCTCGCGGTTGCGGTGGTAGAACCAGACGCCCAGCCCCGTCACGCCGACCAGGTAGGCGATCAGGACGAGCAGATCGGGCAGCGAGAGCGTGTTCGGCATGGGCGACGCGTCAGGGCTTCAACAAACGCTCCACCACCGCGCGCGGCACGGCGAGGATGCAGCCGTGGCGGGCCTGCGGCGGGAAACTCACGCGATCGCTCACGTCTTCCCAGGTCTTCAGATCGCGCGAGCGGACCATGCCGATGGCGTCGAGCATGTGCTTGTCGAAATAGACTCGATATTCGTCGCCGGCCTTGATGGCGGCGGGGCCCTCGGCCCAGTAGGCGGCGCCGGTCAGGGGCGGCGAGACCGGATCCCACGGGCCTTCGGGCGAGCGACCGCGCACGAGGCGGATGTTCTTCTGCGTGACGGGCGCGAGCGTCTCGTCCTTCACGAACATCAGCCAGTCGCCGGTGCCGTCCTCGGCGGGGACGATGTTCGCGTCGATCACGTTGTAGCCGGCGTCATAGAGCAGCGCGGCGGGCGTGAAGGTTTTGAAGTCCTTGGTCCTCGTCGCATAGATGCGGTGGTTCCGCTCCGGGCGGCGGTTGGACATCGCAGTCTCGGGGAAGCGGCCGAGAATGGTCGTGGACCAGTGGATGAGGTAGTGGTGCTTAGCCGGGTCCCACACGATCTCGGGCGCCCAGCAGTTCTGCGCCTCGGACTCGTGGGCCATCACGGGCAGGGTCTTCTGCTCCGACCAGTGGATCAGGTCCTTCGACGACGCGTAGCCGATGGTCTTGCCGGTCCAGCCGGTGGTCCACACGAGGTGGAAAACGCCGTCGGGCGAGCGATACAGATGCGGGTCGCGCATCAGCTTGTTCTCGCCGGCGGCGGGCTTGAGGTAGCTTTTGCCCTCGTTGAGTTTTTCGAATCGATGGCCGTCGGCGCTCCACGCGAGACGGAAGCCCTCCGCCTCCTCGGCGTGGTAGAAGTAGGCGAAGAGGTAGCAGGTCTCGGGCAACGCGGTGACGGAAGCGGAGGCGGCGTCGCCCGACTTTGTCTCGCCGGACGGCGGCCGGCACATATGGCAGCAGCCGGAAACGAAGGCCAACGCGAGGCCCGTCGCCAACGCCAGCCCGAGGGGCTTCAGGAAACGGCGCATGGGCGTCAGTCGTTGGGCAGCACGTTGAAGGCGGGTCTCCCGTCGTTGCCGATGCGGCGCACGCGGACGGCGATGCCGGACTTGCCGGGCAGCTTCACCTTGCGGCCGGCGGCGTCGACGAAGTGGTAGTTGTCGAGCTTCTTGGTCGTGAACTCGCCCTCGACCGGCGTGACGGTCATGTCCCAGGTGTCGATGATCTCGGCCTGGTAACGCTGCCCCTCGCTCACGGCGTTCTTGTAGAGCTTGAGACTCCACTCGGTCGGCCGGGCGTGGCCGAAATAGGTGAGATAGTAGAGGCCGGGGACGCCGCCGGTGCTCACATCCTGCCACTTGTCGATCGGGTCGATGCCCTGGGCCGGACTTTCTTCGAGGATCTTGCGGAGGAAGGCGAGGCGCGCCGGGCTCTGGCCGGTGAGCTTGCCGCCGAACGAGGTGAAGGTGTCTTCCTCGACCGTGTGGAAATAGTCGCCATGGCCGACGTAGGTGCCGGCGACGGTGCCGCACCAGAAACGGTGCACCATTTCCTGTCCGGTGAGGTTGCCCCAGCGGTAGGGGGTGACGCCCTCGTATTTGACTTCGTCATACACGACGGGCTTGCGCCAGACGCCGCGATACATCTCGGCCCGGCCGGGCTCCTCGACGGCGGCGCCGTTTTGCATCGAGACGTGGGTGATCCATGGCTTGCCGTGGTCGAAAATCAGCGCGCCGTTGTGGATCGAGCGCAGGCGCTGGTGCGGGTCGCACTGCTTCACGAGCGCGCCGAGCCGGTCCCAGTCGGCGTCGGTCTTGGTGCGGAGAAAATCGTATTCGTTGGCGAGGGACCACCAGACGTGGCGGTAGGCGCCGAGGCGGGCGACGACGTAGCGCACGTAGCGTTCGTCGTTGGCCGCGTCCATCGTCTCGAAGCCGAACTTGCCGTAGGGGTTGAAGAGGATGAGGTCGGCCTCGATGCCGAGTTCGCCGAGCTGGGCGACGCGCTTCTCGTAGTGACGGAAATACTCGGGGTTGTAGCGGGTGAAGTCCCACGAATGCGGCGGAGTGCCGGCGAAGGGCCAAAGCGGCGGGGCGAATTTCTTTTGGTAGGGGGTGGGCTGCGGAGTCACGAGCATCCGCGCCTTGTTGAACGGCGCCGACGCCAGCGTGCGCAGCGTCTGCTCCTGCACCTCGTCGGGCGTGTCGGTCCAGTTGTAGATCGTGGTGCCGACCTGCTTGTAGGGCGTGCCGTCGGCGTAGGCGAAGTGGAAGGTGTTGTGAACGCGCACGGGGCCGTGGTTGCCCTTGCCCGGCGCGGTGGCGGTGAACTTGCCCAGTTTTCCGGTTAGGTCCCAGCGGTTGCTCTTCGTCTCATAGCGCCAGTCGCCGACGGCGTCGGGGCTGAAACGGACCTTGTAGACGCCGTCGCCGTCGTAAAAGCCCGGAACCTCGACGGTCGCGCGGCCGTCGGTGAACACCGCGCCGAAGCGGACCTCGGTGAAGGGATTGCCCTCGGCGGGACCCTTCAGCTCGATCTCAAACACGCCCCATTGTTCGACCGCGACGGGCGCGGCGGCGCGGAGCGCGACGACGGCTAACAGGACGACGGAACACAAACCAAGGAGGGCGCGGACGGGTCTCATGCGGGGGTGGTCGGAGGCGGGGTCGGGGGTGAGCT
>CAMLQS010000158.1 GCA_946482165.1 uncultured Verrucomicrobiota bacterium
AGGCCGGTGAGGCGCTGGTCGACGAGGATGGTGCGGTTGCCGTTGTTCCAGTCGAGCGAGAGCAGGCCGGACTGGCCGGGCTTCAGCTTGGCGGCCTCGGCGGTGAGGGTGGCGTGAAGCTTCACGTCGCCGAGCACGCCTTCGACGAACCACTTGAAGATGTCGCCGACGGCGGACTGGCCGGCCTCGAGGCCGTAGTAGCCGGGGAGGATGGCGCCTTTCACGATGCCGCAGATGCCGGGGATGTCGGCCACGGTCTTGTCGGCGGAGACGACGCCGCAATCGCAGGTCGAGGTGCCGATGACTTTGACCAGCGTGCCTTCGGTGACGCCGGAGCCGATCGCGCCGTAGTGGACGTCCATTTCGCCGATGGCGATGGGGATGCCGGCGGGCAGGCCGAGCTTCTTCGCCCACTCGGCGCAGAGCGTGCCGGCGGAAGCGGTGGCGTCGTGCGCCTTCTCGTAGAGGCGGTCGCGCAGGGAGGCGAGTTCGGGATCGAGCGCGGAGAGGAACTCCTTGTCGGGCAAGCCGCCCCAGTCCTCGGCGTAAAGGGCCTTGTGGCCGGCGCAGCAGATGCCGCGCTTCACGGCGAGCGGGTCCTTCACGCCGGCGAGCACGGAGGGCACCCAGTCGGCGAGTTCAACCCACGAGTGGGCGGCTTTGAAAACGGCGGGCGCGGTGCGCTTGCAGTGAAGGATCTTGGACCAGAACCACTCGGAGGAGTAGGTGTTGCCGCACTTGGCGATGAACTGCGGGCGGATCTTGGCGGAGAGGGCGGTGATCTCCGCGGCCTCTTTCACGCTGGTGTGGTCCTTCCAAAGCCAGCAGTGCGCGGCGAGGTTCTTCTCGAACTTCTTTTGGAACGCCAGCGGAGTGTTGCTGGCGTCGACCGGGATCGGGCTCGAGCCGGTGCTGTCGACTCCTAGGCCGGCGACCTGACGGGCGTCGAAGCCCTTGGTCTTCTTCGCCTGGGCGAGCGCGAGCTTGATGGATTTCTCCAGGCCGAACACGTAGTCGGCCGGATTCTGGCGGGCGAGGTGGTGGTCCTTGGGGTCAAGGAGCACGCCTTGATGGCCGCTGGGATAGTTGACGACGCCGGTGCCGAGCTCGGCACCGTCTTTGCAACGAACAACAAGCGCGCGCACCGAATTGGTGCCATAGTCGATACCGATGGTATACATAGGGGATGCGGGGACGGAAAAAGGGGTTCCCGACGCTTTCTTGAGAAAGCTCGCTGGTAAACAATGCACTTACTTGACAGTCATGTGACGCAATAATGCCGCGTGTCACAATGAGCCTGATTGCCGAGCGGGCGGGAGTGTCGAAAAACACCGTCTCGCTTGCGCTGCGCCACGATCCGCAGATTCCACCGGAGACGCGCGCCCGCATTGAAAAAATCGCGCGGGAGCTTGGTTACGCGAAAAACCCCGTCGTCTCGCAACTCATGACCGAGCTGCGCAAAGCCTACTCGGCGGGGCACCGGCGCACCTTGGCGCTGCTCAACGCCAACCTCGATCCGCAGGCTTTCACGCGACATCCCACGATCCCCGCCTATGTCGCCGGCTGCCGTCGGCGCGCCGACCAGCTCGGCTACGGATTCGACGAGTTTTGGCTGCACGATCCCGAGCTCTACGGCGAACGCCTCAACCGCGTGCTGCGCGCGCGCGGCATCCGGGGAGCGCTCGTCGTCGGCCTGATGAAGGAAAACCGCCTGCCGCCGCGCTTCTCCGTCACCTGGCAAAACCACGCCGTGGTCGTCACCGGCGTGCGCACGCGCGAGCCGACGCTGAACTTCGCCTGCGTGGACCACCACGAGCTCGTGATCGAGGCGATGGAACGCGCCCGCCAGCTTGGCTACCGCCGTCCCGCGCTGGTGCTCGAGCGCGGGATCGACCATCTCGTCGACGGGCGTTTCGGCTCGGGCTTCTGGGCGGCGCAGCAAAGCCTGCCCGAGGCGGACCGTCTGCCCGCCTTTCTCGACGTTGAATCCGCGCGCGCCGATCCCGCGCGCTTTCACGCGTGGTTTCACGAGCAGAAACCCGACGCCATCCTCACCCTGCACACCGTTGTGCGCGAGTGGCTGGAGTCGCGGGATATCCGCGCCCCGCGCGACCCGGGCCTCATCCAGCTCGAATTGCGCCGCGGTTGCGAAGACTGGTCCGGCATGGATCAGCACAACGACCTCACGGGCGAGGCCGCCGTGGACATGCTGATTTCCTTGCTCCACGGGGCGGAGATCGGCCTGCCTTCCGCGCCGCGCGCCACCCTGATCGGCGCCTCCTGGCGCGAAGGGAAGACCACGCGGGCGCTCACGCCTCCGGCTCAGGCGCGGTGATCTCCAGCGTGAAAGTCGAGCCCGAGCCGGGCGCGCTGCGCAAAGCGATGTCGCCGCCGAGCAGGCGAGCCAGACCGCGGCTGATCGACAGCCCGAGGCCCGAACCTCCGAAATGCCGCGCGACCGACGCGTCGGCCTGAACGTAAGGGGCGAAGAGTTTCGCCTGCACCTCGGGCGCGATGCCGGGGCCGGTGTCGCTCACCGCGAAGCCGAGCCGCCAACGCCGGCCCCCGGCGCGCTCGGCGGTGAGCGTCAAACGAACGGAGCCGCGCTCGGTGAACTTCACCGCGTTCGAAATCAGGTTGGAAAGGATCTGCCTCAAGCGAAGCGGATCGGTCACGACGATGGGGGGCGCATCCGTCGCGATTTCGAGCCCCAGCTCGACGCCGCGCGCCTCGGTCGCGGGGCGAAAGAGACCGAGCAGATGCCGCAGGAAATCCGCGAGCACCACCGGAGTGGCGTCGAGCGCCATCGCGCCCGCCTCGAGCTGCGACCAATCGAGCATTTCGCCGACCAGCCGCATCAGGCTTTGCGCGGCGTCGCGCATCATGAGGAGGTTCTCGCGATGCTCGGGAGCCAGCCCCTCTTCCTCCCCCAGCATCAAGTCGGTGAGCCCGTGGATGCCGCTCATCGGCGTGCGGATCTCGTGCGACATGACGGCGAGGTAGCGGCTGCGCACGGCGTTGGCCGCCTCGGCCGCCTCCTTCGCGCGGAGGAGCTCCTCCTGCATCGCCCGGCGCGCGGTGATGTCGTGAAAGGCGACGACGGCGCCGGCCCGTCCGTCGAACTCCACTTTGGCGCCGGAAAGCAGCGTCCATATCTCGCGTCCGTCCAGCGCGCGCAAGCGCACCTCGCGCGGCGCGGCCGGGATGCCGCGCACGATTTCGGAAAGCAACTGCGCGCGGTCGTCCGGATCGACGTAAAACTCCACCGCGCGACGCGAGAAAAACGTCTCCGGCGCCCCGCCGAGCAGATCCGCCGCGAGCCGGTTTACGAACATGAGCCGGCCGGAATCCAGATCGGTGATGACGACGGGAAAGGGTGCGTTCTCGGCGAGTTGGCGATATTGGCGTTCGCCGTGTCGCAAACGCCGGTTGAGCCGCACGAGCGGGGCGATCCATCCCAGCGCCGCGAGCGCCACCGCCGCCGACACGCCGAGCGCCCAATACCAGACGCGCAAATCGGGACGCGGGTCGGGCTCGTAAAGCATCGGCTCCACGTCGAAATCACGCGGCGCCATGCCAAACTCGGCATAAGTCTGCGCGATGTGCCGCCAACGCCCCGGGTTGTTGTGGCCGACCTCGATGAGGCCGGGGTGCATGAGCTCGGCGGTTTTCTGCGCCTCGAAAAGGAGGTGTTCCCGGCTGTGACGCCGGCTGTATTTCGCGAGGATCAGGTCGACCATCTCCTCCTTGTGGGCCAAGGCATAGTCCCAGCCGCGCAAACTGGCGCGGAGGAAGGCCCGGACCTGCTCCGGCTTGCGCCGTATCTGCTCCTCCGTGGCGAACAAGGTGTCGCCGTAGAAATCGATGCCGCCCGAGCGGGGCAGGAAGATCATGTAGGGCGCCTTCGCCTCACGCAGGAAAAAGGGCTGGTCGGTCACATAGGCGGACATCGCGTCGACCCGCCCTTCGATGAAGTCCTCTATGCGATGGGTGTGCGGACGTATCCGCAGACCGGTAACGTCGACGCCCTCGTGTTTGAAGTAGGCGAGGATCTCGGCCTTCTCCGAATCGATCATCATCATCGGCCGGTCGTGCAAGCTGTGCACCGACGAGATTTCGGGCGTCTTTCGCGCGATCAACGCGAGCGGAGAATGCTGAAAAATCGGCGCGAGCACGACCACCGGTTTTCCCGCCGCGCGCGACAGCAACAGGTCGGAGTTGCCCACCCCGTATTGCGCCTCGCCGCTCAGCACCGCGTCCACATGGTCCTGCTCCGGCCGGGCTTCGCGCAGGTCCACCTCGAGACCCGCCTCCCGATAATACCCCTGCTCCACCGCCGCGTAGTAGCCGGCGAACTGAAACTGATGCTGCCACTTCAATTGCAGCACGACCCGCTCCAGGCCCGCCGACGCGCCGTCTCGCTGCGTTTCCGTCTGGCCGGCGCAGAATGACAGGGACGCGCCAGAGAAAAAGCTCGTCGCGAGGAGGAGCCGCGACAGCCCGCAAGGCCTGAGGAAGGACATGCGCGAAAACACGATTCCTCGCGGGAAAAATGGCAAGGAAACGAAGGGCGCGATGCTCGCGACGCCGAGGATGCGCGCTATGCGCGGAGCACTCGAGCTAGTCCCCGCGACTATTCCCTCGTGAGCACCAGCCGCCCAAAACACCTCGGCGTCTTGGGGCCGGGCGGGGACGCAAGATACTCGATCACCGCGCCCAGATCGTGCCACGGAACGACACCCTCGGGCGGTATCGGCGTCCAGCTTCCCGCGCCCAAGTCCGGACTGCTCTCGATCCGCCATCGGATCCGCTCCAGATCCTTCCCTATTTGGAAGCGGAAGGTCCACTGCCCATCGACATCCTGAAGCGCAAGCGGCTGCGGCGTCGCGCCGGAGGCGTACCCGGCGGGCGCGGCCGAGGCGTATTCGACCAAGTCCGGGATGCCGTTGCCGTCGGCGAACGAGGCGATCTCCGCCGCTTCGAGCGCGCGGGAGTGGATGCGAAACTCGTCCACGATCCCATTGAGCCCGCGAAGGCCGTCGGAGGCGCGATTTCCGATGATCGCGGTCCCGGCGGTGCCGTAGGTCCACGCGGAAGCGGCGGCGGAGGCGATGCCGAGCAGGCGTCCGTTCAGATAAATCGAAGGCGCTATACCCCTTGATCAGCGCGACCGCCTCGCGGTTGAGCGTGCGACTGGAAGTGCGCCCGTGGTCGGGGTGAAACACGTGGCGATTCACGCCTTTGACGCGGATCTTCACGCCGTTCAGGTAATGCCCGTCGCCGGGTCGCAGCTCGACGGTGCGAAAGCCGAAACGCTCGCGGATGCGGTGCAGCGTTTCCTCGCCGCGGCGCAGTTCCACGACCAGGTGGTAAAGCGCGGGCGACTCCATCGTCCAAGGGGTCGCGCCGGAGATCTGCGCGGAGAGCGAGGCCGAGGCGGCGCCGGCGGAGATCGGCGCGGAAAAAGCGGCGCCCACGGGCGATCCCTGCGCGTCCTCGACCTGGGCGCGGACGGAAAGCGGCTCGTCGACGCCGTTGACGAAGGCGTTCACGGCAAGCGCGCCGGAGACGCGGGCGTCGATGGCGACGCGTTGCACGGAACGGACCGGGCGGGATTCCAGGCGCACCGGGCGGAAAATGCCGCCAAAGATCCAGTAATCGGCCTCGCGCTCGGCGGCGTTGACGCTGGAGTTCGCGCTCCGCTTGGAGACGGTCACTTCGAGGAGATTGGTCTCGCCCGCGCCGTAGCGAAGGAGCGCGCCGACCTCGAAACGAAACTGATGGAACTCTCCCCGATGTATCGCCCCGGCGGATACTCCGTTCACCTTCACCTCGGTGTCGGTCATCGAACCCTCGAAGATGAGCTGGACGTTCCGCCCCCGCCAGTCCTCCGGCACGGTGAAGTCGTGCCGGTAGAGCCCCTGCTCGGAGGCGGGGTTGGCGTCGTGGCCGTAGTTGTAGGCGCCGAAACCCTGCAGCTCCCAGCAGGACGGCACCGGAATGGTGGTCCAGAAGCCGGAGTTGCGACCGGCGGTGCAGAAAAACTGCCAGGGAACGGTGTCGTCGGCGCCGGTTCCGGAGAGGTGGATTTCCGAGGTCTCGATCGCCGAGGAGCGGGCGGGGAGCGGGGAAAGAAGCGCGAACAGCACGGACGCGACCAGAGGGAGCAAACGAAGGGGAATCATTGGGGGGGGGGCGGACCGAACAAGGCGCCGGCATGGCGCGGGCGACCGGGCGAGAAGCACGCGTGCCGCGCCCCGCGGTTCGAAGGGAATGGTCGCTCAGCGGCGGCGGCGACGCATCATGACGGGCGCGGCGACGCCGGAGGCCATCAGGAGGGCGGCGCCGGCCGGCTCGGGCACGGCGGCGACCTGAACGTTGTCGACGGAGAAAGAGCGAACCTCGTTGGCCGCGTCGCCACGGGCGCCAAAGGCGACGAAGGGCTGGGTTTGCGTGCCCCACCATTTCAATCCGCTCGAGGACACGGCGCCCACTCCGTTGGACACGGAAACCGCCCAGGTCTGGCTCAAAGTATCGACGCTAATGGAGAAACTGTAGGTCGTGCCGGCGGCCAGGTTCATGGTCGTGCCGGCGCCGCCCGTGGCGACGGAGCCAAGATTGAAGTGGCGATTGGCGTCGAAGGCGTCCCCCGGGGTGACCGGGTTATACACCGCAAAGTTGAGCGCGGTGGAGCTGCCCCGGTTCGTGCCGAACACTCCCATGAGATAGGGGGAGTTAAGAGTGGCGGTGGGGCTGGTGGAGGCCGAGTGGACGGTGGCGGCGGAGTTGGCGGAGAAGAATTCGAAGCGGTCGTTGCCGGCGCTGAAGCCCGCGCCGACGACGTCGGCGCGCCATTGAAACGAGACCGTGTAGGAACCGGCGGGGGCGCCCGACGCGAGTTGTCGGCCGATTCCGAGCGAGGCGCCGGCCGTGGTGCTGGAGAGATCCACGTCGAGGTATTGCCCCGCGTCGCCGAAGGGCGACGCGTTCGACACGACGCCGGAGGCGCTGAGCGTGCCGGCGCTTGCCGCGGCCGTCCAATTGCCGCTCCAGCCGGAGCCGCCACCGAGCGGAGTGGTGAGATTGTTGCCGAGAGAATAAGAGCCGAAGTTTTCGAGGGCGACTTGGGCTGACAGGGAAGATGCGAGCGCCGCGACGGGAACGAAGAGGAGCGCCTTGAGGGAGTTCATGAGGTTTAGGAGGAGCTGGGGGAAGATCACCGGGGGATTTCCGCCGTCCGCCAGATTAAGGCACGGGCGCGTTCCGCGCCTGACTAGGGATGTCAATCATCTGACAATTCTTCCCAGATCGGGCGACGAGGAGATGCATGCCATCCGCGAAGGTCCCGACCATCTGCGCGCTTTTCGACGACTATCATCCCTACTTCAAAGGCATGCAGCTCGGGATCGCGCGCTACGCCCGGCAGCACACGGACTGGAGGCTGGTGGTGTCGCCGATGTGGCTGCCTTGGCTCGACGTGGAGCTCTCCGGCGGGAATGTGCGGGGGTTGATCGGGGTGGCGAAACGCCTGCGGGCTCTCGAACCGCGTTCGGCGGAGCTGCCCCGCGTGTCGATCACCTACCGGGGGGACGACGGGCTCCGCACCGTGATACCCGACCACGCGCGCGTGGTCGGGAAGGTCGCCGAGCACCTGCTGGATCGAGGTCTGGTCTCCTTCGGCTCCTTCATGGACGCCAATCCCGAGTTGGTGAGCGCGGGACGGATGCACGGCGCGTTCGAAAAAACCGTGGTCGCGGCGGGCGGCACCGTGCAACGCGTCACCCGCGGGAAGCGCACCTCGAGGGCATGGACACCCCTGCGACAGATCGAGGATCTCTGCGACTGGTTGAAACCTCTGCCGCGACCCGTCGGCGTCCTGGCGACCGACGACAACCACGCCTGGCGCCTGATCGAGGCGGCCAAGCGTGTCGGACTGCGCGTGCCCGACGACGTCGCGGTCGTGGGCGTCTCCAACGACGAGTGGTTTTGTCCCTTCGGCGACCCGCCGATCAGCAGCGCCGCCCTCAACCAGGAGGCGGTCGGCTACGAGGCGGCCCGCGTCCTGCACCACATGCTAAACACCGGAAAATGGGAAACGGGCACGACGCTGGTGGAGCCGGGCGAAGTGGTCGCCCGCGCCTCCTCGGAAGTGTTCGCGGTCGCCGATCCGCTCATCGCCCGCGCCCTGCGTTTCATTTAGACGGAGCCGGCGCAGGACTACAAAGTGGAGTCGCTGCTTGGGCGCCTGCACGTTTCGCGCAGCGTGCTATACCGGCGTTTCGGGGCGGTCGGACGCGCGTCTCCCGCCGTGGAGCTTCGGCGCGCACGTCTGGCGCGCGCGCAAAAGCTCCTGCTCCAAAGCGGCGAGTCGATGACCGAGATCGCGGCGGCCTGCGGCTTCGAGCACGTCTCGCAGCTAAGCCGGGAGATCCGTCGCGCCACCGGCCAATCCCCCACCCAACTTCGCTCGCGCGGCCGTCCCGGCGAGCCCGAGCTCCACGGCACAAGCGCGCGCGAAGGGCAGAAGAGGCGGAAACGCGCCTGACGCGCCAGAGAGATCAACCCTTCCCCAAGCGCGAGCCGAGCGCCTTCCGCAACGCGGGACGGATCCGTCGCGCCAACTCCGGATTCCCGTAGGCCACCCATGCGACCGGCGAGGTCGTGTCGAGCGGTGCGCGCAGCGGCTTGCCGTCAAGCCCCTCCACCACCCCGCCGGCCGCCTCGAGCAAAAGCGCCGTGCAAATGTCATACGGGTGGCAGCACAGCGCCGCCGGCGCGCCCGCCTGCGGCAGCAGGAGCGGACGCAGGTCGCCGATCATGCGGTCGTGCCCGACGAGCAGCTCATAAAGTTGCCCGCCCGTGGAGATATACTGGTCGTCGAAGACGCGCGCGCCGCCATCCTTCAGGTGCAGGCCGAGTTCGCGCCACAACTCCTCCTCGACCCCCGCGGTCAGCGCCTTCGCCTCCGGGAAAAACTTCACCAACGACGCGAAACCGTGGTCGCAATCCCGCGCCGTGCTCGGTCGCGGCGTCCATTTTTTCACCACTCCCGTCCGCAGGTCGCGGCGCGTCGTGACCAGCTTGCCCCCGCGCACCGCGCTGAACTGGTCCGCCGCGCCCGCCTTCTCGGTGGGGAGCTCGGTCATCGCCGCCACCACGATGTCGCGGAGATCGGTTTTCGCCCCGCGCTGCGGCGCCAGCCCGGCCAGCGCCCAGGCGGAACGCTTGTCATACATGATGCAGCGCGTGCCATCGATCGGATCGAGGATGAGTTTCCACATCGTCCGAGCCACCGGCGTGCCGCTCGGGAACGTCGTCTTGGCCTCCAGCCCCTCCATTACCAGCTCGACGGGCCACGCGCGCGGCCAATTGGCGTCCATCCAGCCAAGAATCGCGGCCTCGGAAAGCTTATCGACATGAAAAATCGTGTCCTCCGGCGTCACGGCCGCCACCCGCGCAAAACGCCGGCCTTCGCGCAGCCTCGCCGCGATAAGCGTCGCCTGGATCTCGTCTTGCAAGGCGCAGAGCAGGAGACGCGCGCGGTTGAGGGGAGACTTCGTCATTCCGCAGCACAGGCCGCGACGCGGCTTGGCGGCGATAGCAAAAACTGGTCAAAACTTCCGCGCGTCCGCGCTTCCCCCTCGCACCCCCGCGCACAAATTGTAAAAACAACCCATATCCCAGCCTATGGCCCGCAAGCTCGCTTTCATTAACTACAAGGGCGGCGTCGGAAAGACCTCCCTGATCGTCAATACGGCCGCGTGTCTCGCCCGCTTCGGGCAGCGCGTGCTCCTTTGCGATTTCGACACCCAGTCCAACGCCTCCATCTGGCTCCTTAAACTGGATCGCTGGAACCCTATCAACACCAGCGGCGAAGGCGCCGTTTACTCCATCTTCGAGCCCGGACAGCAACGCGTGCGCGACATCATCATCCGGGACGTCGTCACCGACAAGGCCGGCGGCCATCCCCTCCCCGGCTTGGATCTGCTCCCCACGAGCTTCAACCTCGTCGACCTCGAGAGCGAATACACCGGCGACCCCAAACGTCCCGCCTACGTCATTTTCCAAGAGCAACTTGCCGAAATCGAGCAGGACTACGACTTCATCCTCTTCGACTGCCCGCCCAACATCCTGCGCGCCTCCCAGTGCGGCATCTTTTCGGCCAACGAGATCTACGTCCCCTCCAATCCGGACGCGCTCTCGCTCATCGGCTTCACCCTTCTGGTCGAGAAACTCTGCCGCTTTCACCAGCTCTCCGCCAGCTTCCGCAAGGCGTCCATGGGCCACGTCGCCCAAGTTCACGGCATCATCTTCAACGCCATAAAGACGGGCGTGGACATCGAAGTGCCCAAAATGCGCATGCAACTGCGCCTCAACCAATTCAAGGCAGCCAAGCGCACCGCGAAGGAAGCGCGCATTTTCGACTGCTTCGTGCGTGACGCCATGGTGGTTCGCCGGGCCGTCGCACTCGGCCTGCCGGTCAACCTCCTTGGCCAGGAAGCTGCGGGAGACAGCGTCGTCCGCGACTACGAACGCGTCGCCGAAGAACTTCTGCGCAACGCCCCGGTCGCCGTGTGACGCCGAAATCCGCGCCCCGCTCGCCGCCGCCCGTTTCGCGCTTTCATTTTCCGTCTGCCTATTCCCGTTTCGCACCGACTCTCGCACACCATGGCCACCACTCCCCCCGTCTCCGCCGACGCCGCCGCCTGGGACAAAGCCCGCGCCGCCTTCGCCAAGTCCATCATGGTGGACACGCCTCTGGCCAGCCTCGCCACCGACCTCGACGTGCCGCCTTGGCCGATCAATAGCGCCGACGAGACGCCCGCCGCCTACATCTATCTTCCCTACTCCCAGGTCGTCGCCGCGCTCGCCGCGCGCGGCCTGCCTCCCGCCCAGCTCGGCCATCTCATCTCGATTCTCACCGAGACCGCCGCCTTCGACGAGCCCTTTGGCGACATGATGGATCTCAATACGGAGTCCGTCGGCGACGCCGACCGGGA
>CAMLQS010000159.1 GCA_946482165.1 uncultured Verrucomicrobiota bacterium
TCGAACGCGAGGCCGGTGGCGAGAAGCACGAGACCTGCCTGCGTGGCGAAGAGGCCGGCTTTGGCAAAGCGCGGGCGGCGAGCCTCTCCCATCGTGAACATCGGCACGAGTTGGAAGGTCACGCCTTGAAGGAGCGTGGCGAAGTAGCCGACAAGTCCCAGATGGGCATGGGCGCGCAGGACATCGAGGATGGAGAGATGGAGAAACGGATGCCCGCGGTTTGCCGCCATCAGCACTCCGGCAAGGACGGTCGCGAGGAGCCAGCCGGCGGCGAAAGGGAAACTCCACGCGGCGGCGTCGCGGCGGCGGGAGGCGCGAAAGGCGCGCAGCGTGACGACAAAAAACAACACGGCGCCCGTCGAGAGGGCGAGGCCGCCGGCTGCGGCCCAGGCGTAGCGCATGTTCGCCAGTCCGAAGACGAGCGAGAGGACGCCGCCGAGGTGCAGGGCGGCGTGTGTCCAGAGAAGCTTGTCGGAGACGCGGAGCGGAACTCCGAGCACGACGGGCATCAGTTGATACGATGCGCCGATGCAGACGCTGAGCAGGAAGCCGGGCAGCCAGAGGTGGGCGAGGGCGACGACCCGCGGGTGGACGTGCGGCGGCAGCCCGCCCGCCGCAGTGAACGCGAGCCAGAGCGAGCCCGCTCCGAGGGCGAGCAGGCCGCCCACGATGAAGGCGAGCGGCAGCCTCGCGCCGGCGACGAGCGGCATCATGCCGGCGCCGGCGGGGGCGGAACGCGCGGGCGTGGCGCCCGGGCGTTCAGGCGCGCTGGAGCGTGGTGACCCAGGAGCCATCGGCGAGTTCTTCGCTCACGTGGCGCACGCCGCGGGAGTCGAGTTCGGGCAGGAGGTGGATCGGACGGCGGTCCGTGCGCGCGCGGAGCGTGCCGCCGGGAGGGAGTTGCTCCAATGCCGTCAGGATTCGAATCATCGGCTCGGGCGGCTCGAGGCCGCGGGCGTCGACTTCGGGGAAGAGGCTTTGCGGTGGCGCGACGCGGTTGCCCGCGGGCGGCCAAGAGGGGAGCTTGGGCGCGGCGCCGGGCGTGGTGGCCTTGAGGCGCGTGATCTTGACGTGAAACTCGTCGGGCCCGCCGGCGAGATACTCCCAGGCGAAGGCTTCGGGGAACTGGCCCGCGAATTGGTAGTAGAGCGGGATCGGATCGTGGTCGTTGACCAGGACGAAGTGGCCGCCCACGGGAAGTTCGGCCCAGCGCTGGAAGATCAGCGCGTGCTTTTGGCGGCAGGGAACGGGGCGCACATCGAGTTGCGTGAGATCGATCGTGGTCGTGTCGGATTGCGTGTTCATGGGGAGAAATTTCAGGCGGCGGCGGCGGGTTCGGCGCCGAGGGTGAGGAGCATCGAGAAGGGACCGGTCGCGGCGCGGACCGCGTGCGGGTGCTCGGGCGGCAGGTGGAGAATCGCTCCGGCGGCGAGGCGAGACCACGCGCCGTTGAAGAGAAATTCGCACTCGCCCTGGAGGATATGGATGAAGGCGCGCCGTTTGCTGCTGTGGCCGGTCAACTCCTGGCCTTCGGCGAAGGCGAAAAGGACGACCCGCAGTTCGGGCGTTTGCAGCACGGTGCGGCTGACGATGCCGGCCGGGGAGCTTTGCAGGACGGCGGCGAGTTCGAGGGTGGCGGCCGCATCGGCGGCAAGGAGGGTGCGTGGGCTCATCGACGCACACCTTAGCGGAAACGAAACGCGTCCGCCTTGACCTGCATCAAGGCGGGCGGAGACGGCCGGGGTTATTCTGGAAGCACGCTCGACGCCCCGACTTCGGTTGGTCGCGCCGGACGCGCAAGCCACCCCGAAAAACTCCTGCTCCCATGACACGCCGCTCCCTAGCATCCCTCTCGCTCGGCCTGATGGCCGCGCTTTCCACGCCCGTTTCCGCGCCCGCCGCGGAAGGGCCTTCCACCGTGAAAGGTCCGGTGGCCCTGCCGCCGGACGTCGCGGCCCTGCCCGTCGAACAAGCCGTGCTCACCGCGCCGCCGCTGGTGCCGCCGGCGATCACCCGCAGGAGCCCGGCGCGGGTGGTGGTCAATCTGGAGGTGAAGGAGATCACGGCGCGAATCGCGGACGGCACCGATTACACCTTCTGGACCTATGGCGGCACCGTGCCAGGCTCCTTCATCCGCATCCGCGAGGGCGACGTGGTGGAGTTTCATCTCAACAACCACCCGTCCTCGAAGCTCCCGCACAACATCGACCTGCACGCGGTGACCGGCGCGGGCGGCGGCGCGGCCTCGACCTTCACCGCGCCCGGGCACAGCTCGAAGTTCACCTTCAAGGCGCTCAACGCCGGGCTCTATGTCTACCACTGCGCGACCGCGCCGGTTCCGATGCACATCGGCAACGGCATGTATGGCCTGATCCTGGTCGAGCCGAAGGACGGGCTGCCGCCGGTCGACAAGGAGTTCTACGTCATGCAGGGCGATTTCTACGCGAACGGTCCCTACGCGGGCGGCGGTCTCCAGACTTTCGATACGCCCAAGTCCATCGACGAGCATCCCACCTACGTGCTCTTCAACGGCGGCGTCGGCTCGCTCGTGGGCGACAAGGCGCTCGACGCAAAAGTCGGAGAGAAGGTGCGCCTCTACTTCGGCGTGGGCGGGCCGAATCTCACCTCGTCGTTTCACGTGATCGGAGAGATTTTCGACCGCGTCTACACGGAAGGCGGCACCAGGTTCGTGCAGGAGAACGTGCAGACCACGCTCGTGCCGGCGGGCGGCTCGGCGATCGTCGACTTCAAGGTCGACGTGCCGGGCACCTTCATCCTCGTGGACCACTCGCTGAGCCGCGCCTTCAACAAGGGCGCGATCGGCATGTTGAAAGTGTCGGGCGACGAGGATCGCGTGGTTTACTCCGGCAAGGAAGTGGACGCCGTGTATCTCGGCGCGCAGGCGGAGGAGGGCTCCGCGGCGGCCAAGCGGCAGGACGAGTTGCAGAAGGAGATCGCGGCCGAGATAAAATCGAATCCGAAGATCGCGGGGCTGACCAAGGAGGTGCAGCTGGAGAAGGGGAAGCAGATCTACATGCAGAACTGCTTCGCGTGCCACCTGCCCACGGGCGAAGGCATGGCGAGCGTGTTCCCCCCCCTGGCGAAGTCCGATTACCTCATGGCGGACCGCGAGCGTGCGATCCGCATCGTGCTGAAGGGAATGTCCGGCCCCGTGACGGTGAACGGAAAAACCTACAACAACGTGATGCCCCCGCAGGCCGATACGCTCACCGAGGAGCAGATCGCGGATGTGCTCACCTACGTGACGAACAGCTGGGGCAACTCGGCCGCGCCGTTCACGGTCGACGAGGTGCGCAAGGCGAAGGGCGAATAACGCACGTCGAAACCGAGCGAGAACGGACGACGAGGAAGACGACTATGAAACCCGGCTCGCATCGGTCTGATTTGGAATGGGGCGGCATGACGCCGCTTTCGGAGACGAGCCTCGGCTCGTCGCCCGATGCCAGCGAGGGGGCGAGCCGTCGTGCCGGCTCGTCCAAGGCGGCGTCGTGCCGCCGCACTCCAAGACGGAGGCTGTCGTCGGGTTGGCGCGTCGGCGTGTGTCTGGCGCTTTTTGGGGCGATGCTCGCGGGAAGCGCGTTCGGCGCGGAGTCGGTGCGGATACCCGCCGGCGTGTTCCGGCCGATCACGCGCACCGAGCGCGAGCCGGCGCTGGTCGAGGTGGCGGCGTTCGAGCTCGACGCGCTGCCGGTGACGAACGGGGAGTTCCTTGAGTTTGTCCGGAGTCACCCGCGTTGGCAGCGGTCGCGGGTGAGCGGCCTCTTCGCCGACGAGAGTTACCTCCGGCACTGGGCGGGCGATCTGGAGCTAGGTCCGCTGGCGCCTCCCGATGCGCCGGTGGTCAACGTGTCGTGGTTCGCGGCCCGCGCCTATGCCCGGACGCGCGAACGGCGCCTGCCCACGCTCGCGGAGTGGGAGCTCGCCGCGGCGGCGGGTTATACGACGCCGGTCGGGCGGAGCGAGGAGGCGTTCAACCGCGATCTTTATGCGTGGCTCGGAAGCCCGACGCCGGAGGTGCTGCCGTCTGTCGCGGGTGCGCGGCCGAATCTGCACGGAGCCCGCGGGCTGCACGGGCTGGTGTGGGAGTGGGTGGACGATTTCAACACCGCGATGGTGACGGGCGAGTCGCGCGGAGACACGGATCGCGACCAGAATCTTTTTTGCGGCGGCGCGTCCGCCACGGCCTCGGACACGAGCGACTACGCGGCGTTCATGCGCCAGGCGCTGCGCTCGTCGCTCACGGCGCGGCAGGGCACGTCGTCCCTTGGGTTTCGGTGCGCCGCGGACCTGCGGGCGGGCGGTGCGGACATTCCCTCTTCCATCCCATGAAAACCAAATTGCTTTTGATTGCCGCGCTCGCCGCGGCCTGGACCGGCGCGGCAGGCGCCGAGGCGCGGGCGGCGGCGGCTTGTTGCGCGGCGAACTCCGTGGCCGAAGAGACGGTCACGGCGTTGCCCGATGCGTCGCTTTATCAGGCGGAGGCGACCTTTGTGACGGACGCGGGCGCGCCCTTTCGTCTCGGCGAACTGCGGGGGCGGCCGGTGGTGCTCACGATGTTCTTCGCGACGTGCAGTTACGCGTGTCCGGCGACCGTCGTGGACCTGAAGCGGATCCGTGAAAAACTTCCCGAAGCGCAGCGGACGGAGGCGCGAATCGTCATGGTGTCTTTCGACACCGTGCGTGACACGCCCGAGGCGCTGAAGGCGTTTCGCGAGAGCCGGGGACTGCCGGACGACTGGGTGCTGCTTCACGGGGGCGACGACGCGGTGCGCGAACTCGCGGCGCTGCTCGGCGTGAAGTTCAAGCGCGAGGCCGACGGCAACTTTGCCCACTCGAACTTGATCACGATATTGTCGAGAGACGGCGAGATGGTGCACCAGCGCGCGGGCTTGAGCGGCGGGCTGGACGAGGCGGCGGCTGCGTTGAGCGCGGCGGCGGGCGCAGGCGAAGGAAAATAGGGCCTGGACGCGGGGGCGGCGTCATGCCGCCGCAGTCCATATGGGGCGGGCAGGGCTAGCGGCGGAGGCTGGCGACGAAGAGCGGGGCGGTCGGGAGCGCCATGCCGATGGCGGAGGCGAGGAGCAGTTGGTTGATCGGGAATGGCGGCGACCAGCCCAGGGCGACGCAGACCAGAACGAGCTCCGAGAGCGCGGCGGCGGCGAAGAAGACGACGAGGCAGATGCGCGTGGCGATGCGGTCGCGCAGCCATCCCGCGTGAATCCCGGCGGCGAAAATGGCTGGTGCGACGACACCGAGGAAGACGAGGTGAAGAAAGGCGATGACCACGAAGCGGTGGCTCACCAAGTCGGAGAGGGCGGGCCAGGCCGAGGCCGCCTGCAAACCGAGTTTCAAGGCGAAGGCGGCGAGGGCCGAAAAGACGAGAAGGCGGATCGGGCCGGCGGGAGGCGGGCGGGCGAGGGCGAGGGCGCGAAGCAAGTAGGCGAAGCCGATCAGTTGCGCCAGCCCGCCGAGCGCGGCGACGAAGTAGACCCAGTCGGGCGGGGAGAGCCAAAGGGTCGATTGGGCGAAGGTGAGCAGGACTCCGGCGAGGAGCCAACGAAGCGCGAGCGAGGAAAGCCGGTTAAGCGCGGTGGCGGGGGCGTGCGTCGAGATTTGTTGGAGGGCGCAGGCTTGGAGGAAGAAGGGGAACCAGCCGTTGTATTGGGCGTGGAGATAGAAGTAGATCGAGAGCGCGTAGGCGGGATGGTCCCGCATCCCGGTGGCCGCGAGCGGACCCAGGGCGAGCGGGCCGAGGCCGGAGAGGATGAGGAAAAAGAGCGAGGCCCGCAGGTGCGGCCGCGCGGCGGGCGAGGCTTGGTTGCGACGCCAAAGACGCCAGGCGAAGACGCCGGCTCCGCCCATGTGCAGCGTGGAAAATGCGATGCTGGCCGCGGCGTAACCCTGCCAGGGAAAGGTCGCGAGCATGCCGAGGACGGCGATTTGCAGGACGACGAAGAGACGGGCGTAAACGCGGGTCTCGCCCGGGGGGACGAAGCGCACGAGCGCGAGGGCGAAGAAGGCGTTGAAGACGAAGCCGAGAAACGCGGTGTGCGAATGCGCGTGCAGCCAGTAGCCGTAAACCAGACCCGGAATCGGCGCCACGAGTTGCCAACGCAGCAGCACGCCGAGCAGAGCGGCCACGAGGAGGAACAGCAGCGCGACGCGAAAGGCGCGGCGAGTCAGGGCGTCGGCCAAGGGCGCGGGAGCGGGAGCGGGAGCGGCTGGAGCGGCAGGCTTCACGTTCGGAAGGACGCAGACGCGGCGACGCTTGGCGAGAATCGGAGCGCGGAGAGCTTGATGCAGGTCAACGGGGCGCGATGGCGGCGGGCGGGTCGGAGACTTGCGCTGGAGGGCTGGGCTTGGGAGTTCAGTCCCGCGCGGCGCCGAGGTCGGCGGGGGTGCCGAATTGTTGGGCGATTATTTTCATCGCCTCGTCGTGGAGGGTGGCGGAGCTCCAGCAGAGCGCGGGGTCGACGGAGACATCGATGCCGGCGTCGAAAAGGGAAAAGGTCACGCCGAGCACGCAGGCGTCGGTGTCGCCGCCGCAGACGAGGACATGCCGTATGCCCGCTTCGCGGAGGCGGCGGAGGGCGAGCGCATCGAGGCTGTAGCCGAACTTTTCGACAACGAGGTCGCCGGGCTTGGGGCCGATGACGAGTTCTCCCTCGGGGTTGCCGGGCGCGCAGGATTGGCGGTTCAGCTTGCGGCGAATGATCGAGTTGGGCGGATTGACGAACCGCGTGAAGATGCAGAGAGGAAACTGGTCGGCGCGCGATCGGATGCGGGATACGAGTTCGGCGGGCGGATTGAAGACACGTTGGAGATCGACGATGACGAGAGCGTCCATGGCCGATACGGTATTCGGCCCGAGCAAGACGCGGCATCGGGCGGCGATGTGGTGCGGGCTTCGGAGAATGGCGGGAAGCCTGTCCTTGGATGTCCGCGGCGCTGTTCGTGATCGCGGACAGCGGGGACGCCGTCCCTCCAAGACCAATCGGGATTTCGTCCCGCTAAACGCGCGCTACACGACGATTTCCCCGATGGGCAGGCAGGCCGGCGACGGCGACCAGGCTCCGAGGATGGCGGCGACGTGCTCGGGGAAGAGGGGTTTGACGATGTAGCCTTGGGCGCCGGCTTTCTGGGCGCGACGACGGTCGCTGGGTTCGTCGGAAGACGTGAGAACGTGAACCCGAATACCCTGGAGATCGGGCTGCTGGCGCAGCCATTCGAGGACCTCGTGGCCCGTGTGGCCGGGCATCTTGAGATCGAGCAGGAGGATGTCGGGCAAGGGATGGCGGGCGCGGTCCGCGTAGGCTCCGCGACCGGCCAGGTAGTCGATCGCCTGGCGTCCGTCCGAAACGTGATGGACGGATTGCAAGCCCGCCTTGGCGAGCACGCGGCTGGAGAGGAACAGGTCGTCTTCGTTGTCCTCGGCGAGAAGGACTGCGGGGGCGGCATTCATCACAAAAGCTGGCTTGCCTCGGAGAGCGCGGGCTCGGCGGGGGAATCGAGTTCGGCCGCTTCCAGCTCGATCCAGAAGCGGGAGCCCTGCCCGGGGGTGGACGTGACGCCGATGGAGCCGCCCATGCGCTCGACCGCTTTTTTGGCGATGGCCAGGCCGATGCCGGTGCCGGGGATGCGGCTGTCGACGGCGCGTTCAAAGATGCCGAAGATGCGGCGGTGCTGTTCGGGCGCGATGCCTACCCCGTGGTCCCGCACGAAGACGCGGACGCGTCCGTCGCGGGGTTCGGAAGTCACTTCGATGTCGGGCTGTTCGCCTTCGCGGACAAACTTGAGCGCGTTTTCCAGAAGGTTGGAGAAGCACTGGATGAGCGACGGCAAATGGCCGCGGATGCGGCCCAGCGGGGAGTGGACAGCGATGAGGTGGCGGGCGGCGAGGAGCGCGGGGTATTGCTCGATCACGGCGCGGAAAACCAAGTCGAGGTCCAGCGGCTCGAGCGTGAGCTCGGCCCGCGTGACGCGGGTGTAGGCGAGAATATCCTGCGTGAGTCGATCCATGCGGCGCGCGGCGCGCGCGATGCGGTCGAGGTAGTCCTTGGCCTGGGGATCGAGCGAAGGGCCGTAGTCCTCGACGAGGACGTCCGCGTAGCCGGAGAGCACGCGGAGAGGGGAGCGCAGGTCGTGGGAGACACTGTAGGAGAATGCCTCGAGCTCCTCGACCATCGCGCGGAGCTTGGCGGTGCGCTCGGCGACGCGTTCCTCGAGCGAGGCGAGGAGTTTTTCACGGTCGGCGAGGAGGTCGCGGACCTCGTATTGGCGGCGGCGGGCGCGGAGGGCGGATTTGACCGCGGAGACGAGGGTGAGAACGCGGAGCGGGCGCTCCACGAGAGTGAGGTTGGCGTGGTCGCCGAGGAGGCGGATGGCGCGCGTGCTCGCGTCGTCGATCCGGCCGCCGCTGGTGATAAGCACGATGGGCAGATCGGACCAGGCGGGCTGGGCGGCGATGCGTTCGACGAGGGGGCCCTGGCGGCCGGGCGAGACGGATTCCTCGGTGAGAAGCAGAACGTCGCAGGCGTCGGCTGAGGAGGCGGCGAGGGCGGCGAGATCGGGGCAGGTCCCGGCCTCGATGCCGGCGTCGCGGAGCACTTGCCGGATGTTGGATGCGTCGGCGCCGAGCGGGGCGAGGACGAGCACGCGTTGACCGGAGGCGGGCACGGGGGCGGATCAGTTGGCGGGAATCATTTCGGTCGTCCGGCCTTGAAAGGTGGGAACGCCGGTAAGCACGCCGCTAAAGTTGATCAGAGGCTCGCCGACGCGGATGCCGGAAGCGTCGAGCTTCAGCTCGCGGATGGCGTTTTCATGGTGGCCGATTCGCTTTTTGACGACCGAGATGGCCTTGAGGATGCATCCTCCCTGTTCGAAGTAACGCAGCAGGATGACGGTGTCGGCGAGGTAGGTGAGATCGACGGGAGAACTCATCTGGCCGACGATGCCGTGCTGGGCGACGGTGAGGGCGGTGACGACGCCATGATTGCCGAGGAAGGCGAGGAGCTCGTGCAACTGGATGTTGAGGAAGCGCACCTCGGACATGGCGTGGATGTAGCCGTTGAGGCTGTCGATCAGGACGCTGCGGACCCGCTTATGGAGCACGCGCTCCTTGATCATGTGGATGAACTCGCCGGGGGCGCGTTCGGCCGGGTCGACCTGAAGGAGCTCGACGAGGCCGGACTCGACGTGTTCGCGGAGGGAGAGGCCGAGCGAATCGCAGCGGCTGAGGAGGGTGTGCGGCGATTCGTCGAAAAGGCAGAGGAGCGCGCGTTCCCCGCGGCGGGCGGCGGCGAGCGAGAACTGGAGGGCGAGGGTGGATTTTCCGGCGCCGGCGGGGCCGAGAAAGAGGCAGCTGGTGCCGCGTTCGAGCCCGCCGCCGACCAGGGAGTCGAACGCGGCGAGGCCGGTGGACAGTCGCTCGGACTCGACCTCGATGCGGTGCTCGGCGGCGACGAGACGGGGAAAGACGGTCATTCCGCCGTGGGCTATGATGGCGTCGTGGAAGCCGCTGACATAGTTCACTCCGCGGAGCTTGTTGACCTTCATGCGGCGACGCTCGGCGCCGTAGTCGGACTCGAGTTGCTCGATGGTGAGAACGCCGTGGGCGATGCTTTGGACGTGGAGGTCCCCGCCGCCGTCGGCGTGGTCGTCGAGGAACATGGCGGTGATGGAGCGGCCGGCCAGGAACTGCTTGAGCGAAAGCATCTGGCGCCGGTAGCGCAGCGCGGTGTCGGAGAGCAGCCGCAGTTCGGAAAGCGAATCCAGGACCAGGCGGGCGGGCTTTTCCTGCTCGATGTGGGCGAGGAGGATTTCGGTGGTGCGGCCGAGCTCGATCTCCGAGGGGTGAAAGATCGTGTTTTGCGTCTCTTGGGCGAGTTGCTGTTCGAGCGCGGAGAGCTCGAAAACGGCGATGCGACTGATATCCCAGTCGTGAGACTGCGCGACGGCGGCGATTTCGTCGCGGGTTTCGGAGAGGGCGATGTAGAGGGATTTTTCGCCCAAGCGAACGCCTTCGAGGAGGAACTGAAGAGCGAGGGTGGTCTTGCCCACGCCCGGGTTGCCTTTGAGGAGATAGAGGCGATTGGCGGGAAGGCCGCCGCGGAGAATTTCATCCAAGCCGGGAGCTCCGGTGTGGCAGAGGGGGGGAGTAGGGCTGGGCGACATCAGGGCGAGCGGCGAAAACCGAGAAGAAGGACGGCGGGGACGGTCGTGGACGACATCGCCCAAGGGTGAATCCACCGGTCTCGGGCGCAAGGTGCCGGGGAGCCTCCAAACCCCTTACACGCGGTGGGGGATTTCCCGGGGAGGCGGGAAGCCGCGCGGAGCGTCACGCGCCGCGACACGCCGAGAAGATTCGGGTGCGTTACGCAGCAAGATATTCGCTGCGGCGGACGGCGCAGTCGAAGACTTGGCGCGATTCAGACGCTCACGGCCTTCGGCCGCGTAGACGAATTAGGTGCCAGTCGCCTCAAAAACTGAACCGGCTTTGTTCAGGACGGCCTTGATCCGCTCGCTTCCATGTTTCTGGCCGAGATCAAACATGCTCACGCCTTCGGCTTGGCATGCTGGGAACGTGTATCGGCGCGATTCCGTTTGGTTTGGAGTCTCGAGCGCCGCCGTTCCCTCTCGAACGTCGTATCATCAGAAGCCCGCACCCGTTTGCACAAGTTCCTGTCCTTCGAACAGGGCATAATAATCATGGGCTCCCGAATGAGGCGCAAGCATGAGGCTCACGGACCATTCTTCTCGTTGATGGTCTTCCACGCTCAGAACGAGGAAATTTTTCGGGTTGCCCATCAAAGACTGTAAATCGTGTCGGGATTCATATTCGACCATAACCTTGGAAAGCCCCGCGCAGATTTGCGGCCACAGGTTGGCCCAATCCTCGTGGATACTCCGACACATTGCGCGTTCGCTACGGGATGGCACG
>CAMLQS010000160.1 GCA_946482165.1 uncultured Verrucomicrobiota bacterium
CTGCGGTCCAGATTCTTTCATCGGGCGAGACATGGACGGCGTAAACATCCCAATCGGGCTGGATGGTCGTGTTTAGAATCGAGTCGAGCGCGCCGGTGGTGCCGGTCAGCCTCGCTATACTCAGGCTTTTCGCGACGACCACCTTGTCATCGGGTGCGGCCGCCACGGCTTTGATGACTTTCCGTCCGCTTGCAGTTGGCGGAGCGAAGGTGAATGGCGGAAATGAAACCGGTGATGTGTTTTTCTCGGCGGGATCCGTTTCATGCACAAATATTTCGCTCGGTGGGGCGGTTTGACCCACGGCTAGGGAGGATGCATGAACAAGTGCCCGACCAGTTGATCGCAACGGGTGGCGAAGGAGGTGCGCGGAGGAATCAAGCGGATCTTTTCGGGCTCCAGCGCGCGAAGCCGGTCACCGAAGAAATCGAAGCGTCGTAATGTTCATTCCAATACTTGCGTCAACGTGGGGCTGAGACGTCCTGAAATTCCCATTTTGGTAGCACGCAAAAGGTGGACGTGATTATCTGCGGGGGGGCACTGCGGGAGGTTCGGAAGCGGCATGGTTTTGTGCACAAAATAATGCGGCGCGTCCATCGCCTACGCCGCTTCCCGGGGTTATGATATGCGTTTTCTCCCTTGTGCGGGCTGTGGAGGCGTTGGCGTGTCCAGTTCCTCCGCGAGCTCGGGTTTGCACGATGAATATTCTCCGTTCTCTCCTCTTTATCGTCTTCAACTCGGCCCTCGTTGGTGGTGGCGCCTTGGCGCAATCCGCTCCGCCGCCGATTAACTTGAGTCGATACATGCCGGTCTCGGCGAGTTCCGGCTCCGGCACGGCGAAATACGCGGTCGACGGACTGGTGTGCGAGGAGTCCAGCTGGGTCAGCGCTAGCGTGACGACCGCGCATTGGCTCGAAGTCGCCTTGCCCGGCCCGTTTGAGATTGGCGGCGCCAATCTCGTTTCGGGCAAGTGGGACTCCGCCGCCGTCGCCAATTTTGTCCTGCAATACTGGACCGGGTCCGGTTGGGCCGATATCCCCGGAGCCGTCGTCACGGGCAACATTAGGACGCAGCGACAGATCGTTTTCTCCAATCCCGTCACCACCGACCGTATCCGTTTCTATTCCGACGACGATGGGGTGGCCTTGATCAAGGAGCTGGCGGTTTTTCCGCCGAAGAGCGACGGCGCCGCCTACCCGATAGGCACCGGGATAGACCTTCGCTCCGGCATGTTGCCCAAAATCACCGCCAGCAGCCAAAACGCCGCCGGCCAGCGTCCTTATCTCGCTTATGACGGCTACGCGGAATGGGACTCGCGCTGGATCAGCGCCAACGTCACCACCCAGCATTGGCTGGAATACGCCTTCGTGAAGGAGCGCGAGCTCGCCTACGCCCACGTTTACACCGGCCTCGGCAACGCGTCCCCCGTCGCCAATTACACCCTCCAATATTGGAACGCCGCCACGAGCGCCTGGGTGAATATCCCCGGCGGGAGCGTCAGCGGAAACACGTCCACGGAAAACCTGCTAACGTTCGGCGCCACTATCCGCACCACCCGTGTTCGACTCGTTTCCGACGACGACGGTAACATCCGGGTGAAGGAACTGGTGTTTCTCCCGCCCAACGGAGGCGTCGGCTACCCGCGCGGCACCGGCGTGATCTTCGGTTCTCCGCCGAGCCAGCGCTGGAACGACTACTCGGACAAATTCTACAACCTGAAGAATCGCGCGGCGGGGCTAAACCTGCGGACCTCGCCCGAGGGACGCGTGACGGTGGAAACGGCCGACGCGTCGTTTTCCCAGCAATACAACATCCTGCTCAACATCGGCACCGACACCTACCGAATTTGCAATCGGGCCAACGAACAGTGCCTGGAGGTCGCGGGCGGCTCGCTTTCGCCGGGCGCTTCGATTCGCGAGGCCGATTACCGCGCATTGCCCTACCAGCAATGGCGGCTGGTCGCGGCCGGCGCCTATTTTGAGTTGGTCAACGTTTACAGCGGGCTGCTGCTTACCGTGAACGGGACGGGATCACTCGCCGGAGGCGGCCTCCTCCAGCTCGCACGCAACGGCGGCTACATGCAGCATTGGTCCTTCCCCTACGTCACCCATTTCCCGAAAAAAGGCAACACATGGGCGAACGTCACCGGCGACTTCGTCGAGAAATACGGGAGTTCGCATTGGTATGGCTGGGGCCTCGATCCCTTCGGGGGCGGCCAGGAAGCCGCCTCGCCCGCCAGCACCGCCAACGATCCCACCCATTTCCAGCCCATGCTATGGAACAACGCCCAGTCGCGCCTCGAGCAGCTGGTCCTGATCCGGCCCGAATGGGCGGTGGCCGACGTCCCGAAGTATCTGATCGGCTACAACGAACCCAGCCACGGCGACCAGGCCAACATATCCGTTCAGGCCGGCATCGACGAATGGAGTCGCATGGAACAGGTGAACCTCCCTCTGGTCGCGCCCCAGTTCGACTGGTATGGCGACACCTGGACGGACGAGTTCATGACCCGCGGCGTCAACGCCATGGGACTTCGCGTGGACCAGGGCGGCGGCCACATCTACCCGACCAGCGCCTCCACCAATTTCGACACCTTCGTCAACAACGCCACCAACGGCTACAACGCCCAGGGCCAGCGCGTGCAATGGGTCACGGAGTGGAACTGGGTCAACTGGAGCGGCCCCGCCACCTGGACCGCCGATCAGGTCTACGGCATCATGGCCGAGACCCTGTGGCGCTTCGAGACCCAGCCGCAGGTCGCCCGACACGAATTTTTCGCCTTTAGCGCATGGTGGCCCAACGGCGCGCCCGGCGCCTTGGAGAAGAACGGCATGCTGCCGCTTGGCCGCCTCTACGCCGCCTGGGATGGCGATCAACAAGTCCGCGAAAACGTCTGGTATCATGTCCACAACCGCTCCTCTCGCGTTCATATGCGAAACACCGGCGGCACCCCCGGCCCCACATCCATCGACACCGTGGACTCCTCCGTGAACTGGTATCTGTCGCCCGCCTCCGCCGGGAGATATCATCTCGTCGCCTCCGACGGTCGGCGTCTGGCCAGCAACGGCACCGCCGTCACGCTCGCTCCGGCCGGCACCACCGGCACCGCCGTCGAATGGGCGCTCACGCCCTGGCAATACGGTTGGCACTACATCGATCACCCCTCCACCGGTAAACGACTGGACTCCGACGCCTCCACCGGCGCGCTGGCTATGTATGGAAATACAAATACATGGGAGACCATGCGCTGGCGTTTCATCAAGGTTTACGACGCCGCCACCACCGGCTCCGCATGGACAAGCGACGTGGACGGCGCCTGGGGCGATGCCGCCCGCTGGAGCGGTTTCGCCGCCGCCGGCGCGGGCTACACGGCCGATTTCGGAAGCATAGACATCACCCGCGACCGCACCGTCACCCTCGACTCCACCCGCACCCTCGGCACCCTCAAATTTGGCGACCTCAGCGGAGCCCAGAACTGGACCCTCGCCTCCGGCGGCCCCGCACTTTCCCTCGAAAACCGGCCCGGCTACCGCCCGGCCATTTCGGTCGCCAACGGCGAGGCGACCGTCTCCGCGTCTCTCTCCGGTGCGCGGGGTTTCGACAAACTGGGCTCCGGCACGCTGATCCTCGCCGGCGACAACTCAGGCCTCGCCGGCACGGTCCATCTCGACACAGCCAGCACCTCGGCGCAGTCCGGCATCGTCCGCGCCGCGCATCCCGACGCGCTCTCCGGCGCGAGCCTGCTCCGCATCCGCAACACCAATTCCGGCACGTCCACGCTGCAACTCGACGGGACGAGCGGCGGCGTGTTCATCCCGGCCAAACTGGAGGTGAATTGCCGCAACAACGATGTGCCCACCATCCAGAACCTTGCCGGCGTCAACATCCTCTCCGGCGACATCGACCTGAATGTCGGCGGCGACCGCTTCAACCTCCGCTCGGATGCCGGCGTTCTCGTTTTGTCAGGCAGAAACAAATACATCGGCACCCTGACCGGTGCCCGTATCCACGCGTTCTCCGGTGCGGGCGATCACCTCGTCTCGGGTGCTATCCTCAACTCCGACAACGGCGCGCCGCTCAGTCTCAACAAGACAGGAACCGGCACCCTCACGCTAGCCGCGCAAAACGCCTACAACGGCGCGACCACCGTCTCCGGCGGCACTCTGGTCGTGAATGGCGCCACCGGGGCGGGCCCCACCACCCTCGCTTCGGGCGCCACCCTCGCGGGTCGCGGCCTGGTCCGCGCCGCCCTGACCGCCCAAAGCGGCTCGACCCTCCGCGTCGGCGGCGTCACGCCGACCATCCTTGCGGAAGCGCTTGTCGACGACTTTTCCGGCAACCTCTCCGCCTATGCCGCCACCCGGCTCTTCGACGCGAACGGCGCCGCGGCCAACACCAGCGACTGGCGCACCGACGGCAATGCCCTGATGATTCGCACCGCGGTCTTTGACGGCGCGGAGCAGCTCGCGCTCACCCGAACGGATGTCTCCCTCGGCGTCGGCCAGGAACTGCGCGTGGACTACGCGCACGACCAGCTCGGGTCGCAGGACATCGGCCTCTACGTCGGCGCGACTGCCCCCGCCCCGGGGGTGCGAGCGGACTACGTGACCATCCACGTCCGCGACAACGGCGAGGTTTACAGCCGCGGCTTTGACGGCACCACCGAGTTGCCATCGGCCGGTGGCTCCCGGCCCGCGCCCGACCGGCTGTTCATCGCGCGCCTCTCGCCCTTCACCTTTGAGACCGGCTACTATAGGCGGGGCGTGCGCTCCGTCGTCGCCACCCGGACGCTGGCCAGCGCCGCCGTCGGCTCAGTGATCGGCATCTACGCCGACATTCGCTCGGCCGGGCTTCGCGGCAGCCTCGATGATTTGACGATCTACGACCCGCACCGCGCCGCCGTGCCGGATGTGTTGACGGTGCAGGGCGACCTCGCACTGGCCGCCGGGGCGACCCTGGAAATGGATCTCTTCAGCCCGACGCTGCACGATAAACTTTCGGTGGGCGCACGCTTCGACGCGACCGGCGCGCTGCGCCTGCGCTTTTTCGCGGATGCACCCGCACCGGCCGCAGGCGACCGCTATGTCTTGTTCGAGGCCGCCACGCTCGGCACGATCAACTTCTCCAGCCTCGACCTACCATCGCTCGCTCCCGGACTGGCCTGGGACACCAGCGCCCTCGGCGGCGGCGTGCTCGATATCGTATCTAACCAGGCGACCTATCTGGGTTGGGCGCAAAGCCACCCCTTCGCCGTTGGCATGGGCGAGCCGACCATCGACGCGGACGCGGACGGTTTCGCCAACGTCTTGGAATGGCTGTCAGGCACGGACCCGCTCGACCCCGGCAGCGTTTCCCGGCCGACGGTGATCGTGCGAACCGGGACGGAGCTCGGACTCCCGACAAATGATTGCCACATCACGCTGCAAGCGCGTCTGCGGAAAGACCGCGTCGGCGTGACCATCATCCCTCAGGCATCCGACGATCTCGACACTTTGGACGCCAGCCCCGTCAACGTATCCCAGGCCGGCGCGGCGATCAGCGATGGAGACTTTGAACTCGTCACCTATTACTGCACGACGCCGCTCGGGGACCGCCCAGGCGAGCGTGTGTTCATGCGGCTGAAAATCAGCATTCCGTAACCCTGCGTCGCTCCGTCCTGCGATCATCGCCGTCGAAAGGCGGCCGGCCCCACGTTCATTATCCGACGAAACACGCGTGTGAAATGGTATCGATCACAGAAGCCGGTCTCCTCCGCGATATCCGTGATGCTCTTGCGGCCTGAAAGCAGAAGGCCGCAGGCGCGTTCTATGCGGAGGCGCAGTCTATATTGATGCGGTGTTTGGCCGGTGGCGTGACGGAACTTCTTCACAAACGCGTTCGTGTTCATGCCCGCGGCACGCGCGAGATCGGCGTTGTTTCCCGAATCATCCCTGAGGCTCCGCAAGGTCAGTTCGATCTTCGGATCGGGCACGCGCCCGCTCCAGAAATCGCGTGGGATTCGGGCGAGGGCCTGATGAACAAGTGCCTGGGATAAAAAGGACACCTCCAGGCCCGGGGGACGGTTTGAATCGCCCAGCGCGGAGATGAATCCGGCGATGGTGTGTTTTTCGTCGGGATTCGTTTCATGCACAAATATCTGCCCCGGTGGCGCGCTTTGATCCAGGGCCAGCGCGAAATGCATGAACAGGTGCCCGACCGGTCGATCACAATGGGTGGCAAAGGATGTGTGCGGGGGAATCAACAGAATCTTCCCGGGCTCCAGTTCGTGACGCCGGACTCCGATGATGATCGAGGCGCCTGGGCGATCGTTCCAATACCAGCGCCAGTAGGGCGCCGAGAGGTCCTGGAACTCCCATTTCAGCAGCACGCAAAAGGCGGACGTGATTATCTGCGGGGTCACTGCGGTAGGGGCCTCGCGCCAGCGTTCATGCAAGAGATTCGGAAGCTGCATAATTTTTTATGCACAAAATAATACGGCGCGTCCATCGCCGACGCCACGCCACAAGAGGTATGATACCCGTCCCAAATGAAACTCCTCTTCGCCCTGACCTTATCCCTCGGCATCGGGGCTTCCGGCGCCTTGGCCTCCAATACTTCCATCCCCTCCGAAATGGCTCCGGCGCATCGGGTCGAAAACCCCGCCGAGCCCGCCGCGCCCGGCCCCTTTCAGCCCACCTGGGAGTCCCTGCGCGCCTACGGCCGAGCTCCCGACTGGTTTCGCGACGCCAAGTTCGGGATCTGGGCGCACTGGGGCCCCCAGTGCCAGCCCGAGGCGGGCGACTGGTATGCCCGCCACATGTATTCGGAGGGTCATCGGCAGAACAAACTCCACCTCGAACGCTACGGCCACCCGTCGGAGTTCGGCTTCAAGGACGTGATCAATGCATGGAAGGCCGAAAAATGGGATCCGGCCCCGCTGGTCGCCTTCTACAAAAAAGTCGGCGCGCGCTACTTCTTCGCGATGGCCAACCATCACGACAACCTCGACCTCTGGGCCAGCAAACACCACGAGTGGAACTCCACCCGCGTCGGCCCGAAGAAAGATATTGTCGCCGGCTGGGCCGCCGCCGCCCGCTCCGCTGGCCTTCCCTTCGGGGTCAGCGTCCACGCCTCCCGCGCCTCCTCCTGGTATGAGGTGTCCCAAGGCGCCGACCGTTCCGGCCCCAAGGCCGGCGTCCCCTACGATGGCAAACTCACCCTCGCCGACGGCGCGGGCAAATGGTGGGAGGGTCTCGACCCGCAGAGACTCTACGCGCAGACAAAGAATCCCAGCCCCGACTTTGCCAACCTGAACGCGATCTTCTCTCGCTGGAACTGGAGCGACGGGGCGACCATCCCCGACGCCGACTACTGCCGCGCCTATCATGACCGCACGCTCGACCTGATCAACCAAGCCCAGCCCGATCTCGTCTACTTTGACGACACCGCGCTGCCTCTCTGGCCGGTCTCCGACGCCGGGCTCAAGATCGCCGCCCACTTCTACAACTCGAACCTCGCCCGGCGTGGCGACCCCGGCGTGATCTTTGGCAAAATCCTCGCCGAGGATCAGCTCAATGCCCTGGTTTGGGACATCGAACGCGGCGTCCCGGCCAAGACCCTGGACCAGCCCTGGCAAACCTGCACCTGTCTTGGCGACTGGCACTACAGCCGCGGCATCTACCAGCGCGGCCGCTACAAGTCCGCCCGCACCGTCATCCACTTGCTGGCCGACATCGTCAGCAAGAACGGCAACCTCCTGCTCAGCGTTCCGGTCCGCGGTGATGGCTCCATCGACGAGAAAGAGACCGCCATCCTCGAAAAAGTCGGCGCATGGATGGAAACCAACGGCGAAGCCATCCATGCCACCCGCCCGTGGCGGGTCTTTGGCGAAGGACCCGCCTCCGAGGGTGCGGCGCTCCACTCCCAGGGCTTTAACGAGGGCAAGGGCAAGCCCTTCACCCCGGCCGACGTCCGATACACCACATCCAAGGACGGTCGCACACTCTACGTGATCGCGATGGGGGCCTCCGCCGAGCCGCTCCGTCTTTCCGCCCTCGGCCGCGTCGGCGACGGCCCCCGTGTCGCCTCCGTGTCCGTCCTCGGCCTGCGAAACCCGGTGCGATGGACCCAGTCCGACACCCACCTCGTCATCGATCCGCTGGATCCCCTCCCGGCCGATTCCCCGGCCGTCGTTTACAAGCTCTCGTTATAAATTCCTCATGCGAGCGCTGAATCTCATCGTCCTGCTCGCGCTCGCGGGCGTTAAGGTCCCGTCGATCCTAGGCGGTATTCAAATAGCAGATACGTATTCGGACGGCGCCTTGCTCGCGCTTGACCAAGGGCGGCTGGAAATCCGCTTCGTGACCGACCGCATCGCGCGGGTGCGCGCGACGCCCGACCCCACCTGGTCAGCCCGGCCCAGCCTGATGCGCGTCGAGGTGGGGGAGCGCCCGGGGAAAATCAGGGTAAAACACGGGGGCGACTCGGTGGAGCTCGCGTCCTCCTTGCTCAAGGTCGTGGTCGATGGCGCCACCGGAGCCGTTTCATACCACACCATCGACGGACGACGCTTGCTTTCCGAAAATCCCGATGGGCCACGCCGCTTCGAACGCGTTGACGTCATCAAGACAGTCGCCGACCCCGCCAGCGTATCCTTGGTGAAAACCGCGGACGGCGAACGCCCCGTCGCCACCCGCCACGTCCGCGCCAAGGACAGGGAGGCTTGGCAGGCGACGGTGGCGTTTCGCTTTGCTGACGACGAGGTGCTGCAAGGCTTGGGTTTCGACGAGGCCTCGGACCTGGATTTGCGCGGCAAGACCAAGCGGCTCTATCAACACAACATGCGGGTGGTCATTCCGTCGCTCGTCTCCACTCGCGGATACGGCCTGCTTTTCGACGCCTACTCCGCCATGACCTTTTCCGACGGCGACCAGGGCGGCTCGCTGACGTTGGACGTAGTGGAGGATCTCGACTACTACTTCATTCTCGGTCCCGACATGGACGGAGCCGTCGCCGGCTACCGACAGCTCACCGGAGGCGCATTGATGCCCTCCCGCTGGGCGCTGGGTTACATCCAGTCGAAGGAACACTACCGCACCCAAAAGGAGTTGGTGGACACGGTGCGGCAGTTTCGCGACCGCGACATCCCTCTCGATGTCATCGTGCAGGACTGGAACTACTGGAAATCCGGGCAGTGGGGCGGCGACATCGATCCCAAGCGCTACCCGGACATCCCGCGCCTGGTCCGGGACCTCCATGCGCTCAATACGCGGCTGATGATCTCCATCTGGCCCAATCCCAGTAAAAAGTCCGCCGCCGGCTCCGCTCTCCATGTCGGCGGGCACACCCTGGCCGGCTCGCCCTGGACCGATTTCTCCTCCTTCGACGCCCGCAAGGTTTACTGGGATCTGGCGGTGTGGCAGCCGTTTGGTTGTCACGGGGTGGACGGCTGGTGGTGCGACTCCACCGAGCCCGAGGTCGCCGATTGGGTTGCGCAAAGGCCTCCGGACCACGACGCGGTTAACATCGATGGCCTGGCCCGGATCATCGACCCGCAGTATCTCAACGCCTACGGCTTTTGGAGCGCGCAAGGCATCTTCGAGAACGAACGCGCCTCCCGCCCCGACCACCGCGTGCTCAACCTGACACGTTCCGGCTACGCCGGCGGCCAGCGACTGGGCGCCGTGATATGGACGGGCGACGTCACCGCCACCTGGGATACCCTGGCCAAGGAGGTGTGCTCGTTGCAAAGCATCAGCGCCGCCGGCTACCCCTACGTCACCACCGACGCCGGCGCGTTTTTCGTGAAGACCGACGCGCAGTGGTTCTGGCGCGGCCACTTCGACCGGGGCGTCGATGACCTTGGCTACCGGGAGCTCTACACGCGCTGGCTCCAGTTCTCGACCATGCTCCCCCTCTTCCGTAGTCATGGCACGGATACGCCGCGCGAGCCGTGGCGCTTCGGCGAACCCGGAACACCGTTCTACGATGGAGTCCTGGGGGCCATAAATCTGCGCTATCGTCTGCTGCCCCATTTATATTCCCTGGCCGGGGATGTAGCCCTCCGCGACGCGTCCTGGATACGCTCGGTCGCGTTTTCCTATCCTGACGATCCGATCGCGCGCGGACTGAAAACCCAGTTCATGGTCGGCCGCTCCCTGCTCGCCGCGCCCGTTTTGCGGCCGACGCTCTTCGGGCCAAACTCCACGCCCCTGGGCGACGCCGACACGACCGCGGAAGTCTATCTCCCGGGCAAACACGCGTGGTATGATTTTTGGACCGGAGCGGCGCACGCCGGAGGCCAAACCCTGCGGACACCGACAACTCTGGCGCACATGCCGCTCTACGTCCGCGCCGGCTCCATCCTGCCGCTGGGGCCGCGCGTGAGCCATTCCGGCGAGCAGATCGGCGCACCGCTCGAACTGCGAATTTATCCCGGAGCCGACGCCACGTATTCGCTTTATGAAGACGCCGGCGAGGGCATGGGGTATCAGAAAGACGAATACTCAGTCACGCCTATGGCGTGGGATGACAGCGCGCGCAAACTGACCATCGGTCCCGTGCGCGGCGGCTACCCGGGACGTCCGACCGAGCGAGAGTTTCGCGTCGTGCTGGTCGCGCCCGGGCAGGGCTGCGACCTCGGGCAGCCGGCGCATTTCGAGTCGGTTCGTCATTCGGGGGAAATAGCCGTGGTGCACCTGCGCTGAATCGCCGGCGCGGCCCTGATTCACCCCGCGTCTCCGGAAGTCGAGTTACTGTAACTTAACCTGGCATTGGACAGTTTGATTCACGCCGGTATCCAACAGTCTGAAGTTTTTTTTCTTGGTCTGCGGCGAATCAACGCGCGCCCGGAAAACCCCCGCTTTTGTCGTTACGACAAAAACCCAAAAACATGCACAAAACCCTAAAACAACTCCTCACGATGGCGTCCGCCGTCGTGCTTCCCTACTCGGCCGTCTTCGCGGCCACCGGCGAGGTCACCCT
>CAMLQS010000161.1 GCA_946482165.1 uncultured Verrucomicrobiota bacterium
GCCAGACGAGCGTGCCGCCGCCGCGGGCGGCGAGGGCGTCGAGCGCGGTGGCGAGAGCTTCGGTATCGTCCTGGCCGCCGACGAAGGGACGGATCGCGAGCCAGTTCGCCTGTGCGACGGCGTCGAGTTGCATGGGGCTTTCGGCGACGGCGTCGCCGGAATGGTAGAGCCGCGAGAACGGCGTGGCGTTCGCGCGGCGAAGCGCATCGGCGAGCGTGTCGGATGCGGGCGCGAGTTCGGCGGAGCCGGAGATAAGGAGCGCGATTTCGCCGGAGGGCGGCGGCTGGTGGCGGAGCGTTTGCGTGACGACTCTCGAAGGGTCGCGCAACGCAGGGCTCCATGCGCGGGACGATGCAGGCATGCGCGCGACGGAAAGCGGGGCGGTGCCACGGAAGAGGTCGGCGGCGGAGAGCGGGCCGCGCAGGACGGGGCGGGCGAGGGAGCCTTCGGTTTTGAGCGAGGCGAGGGCGGGAGTGGCGGGCGCGTCGGCCTCGACCTGGAGCTGGTGCGCGATGGGATCGGCGACGGAGAAGTTTTGCTCGATGATGCGCGGGAGCAGGAGGTGGGCGCGATCGGGTTCGGCGAGGGCGAGCGGAAGCGTGACGCCGAGGCGGACCTTCATGAGGCCCCCGCGAGGCTCGATGGGGAAGCACTGCATGAGCACGCGATCGGGGCCTTGCGAGGTCACGAGGACCGGGTCGCGGCGCTGGACGACGGCGACGGAGCGGTAGGCTTGCACGACCTTGGCGGGGCCGCCCCAAGCGGCTTCGCGTTCCTCGCCGTTGACCCAGAGCGTGAGACGCGAGACGGCGGCGCCGGGCGGGAGCTGGATCAGGGCGCGCGCCTCGCGTTGGTCGAAGGCGTGGTCGTTGCGGAAGACCAGGGTCCATTCGAGGTAGCCGAGGGCGGCGTCGCTTTCGAGGCGGGCGTCGAGCCGCGACTCGGTGAGGTGGAGCGCGCGGAGACGGCGTCCGACCTGCTGGCTGCCGAGGCTGTCGTCCCAAGTCCAGTCGCGGCTGTCTTCGTCGCGTCCGGCCCGTCCGCGCATGGCGAAGGAGCCCCGGCGAGGGGCGGGCACGCTGTTGAAGGCGCGGCCGGTGACGCGGTAGTAGGCGAGGCGAAATTCGCTTTCGAGGTCGGTGGATTCGTCGGGAGCGTCGCCGAAGAAACTCCCGTTCCGGGTCCGTGACAGCAGGCTGCCGCCGGGAAAGCCGTAGCTGCCGCGCAGGAGGCTGTGTTCGACGCCCAGCGGGGAGAAGGCGCGCAGACGACTGAGGGCGGCGTTTTGCTCGGAGGCCGAACCATGGGCGAGGCGATCCACGGCTTGGCGCGTGAGGAGCGAAGGCGTTTCCAGCAGGGCGAGGGCAAGAAAGCCGCCGAGAAACGCGGGCCAATAGGAGGGAAGGCGGACGCCGCGGGCGCGGCTGGCGCGGCGCAAGCCGGCGTGCAGGCAGAGCGCGGCGATGACGGAGAAGAGCGGGGCGAGGGGAAGGAGGCCGAGGCCGAAAGCTAGAATACCGATGACCGCGCCGAGCGTGATCGGGAGAAAGAACAGCACGTAGGCGATCCCGATGGCGCAGGCGAAGGCGTTGAGGTGCGCGACGAGACGAAGCGAGGGGCGGCGGCCGGAGGCGGAAAGAGCGAGCAGGGAGAGGAGATGCGCGACGGGGACGATCCCGATAAACCCGGCGTGGAGCGGGGTGGGGATGGGGTTGTGGAACAGGTCGCGCGCCATGCCGGTGACGAGTTCGACGCCGAGGGCGAACAGCGGCAGCAGCACTCCGAGAAACACGGCGAGCACGCGGCTGCCGGGAATGGGGATGCGAGACGACGCAGGCGGCATTCCCTTTTGGGCGGGATCGGCCGAGGGAGCGGACGGGGCGGCGACGGGGGCGGGGTTCATGGGCCCAGCTTGGCCGGGCGGCGTGAAGGCAGGATGAAGCGGAGATGAAGACGGAATGAAATCGCGGGCCGGCGCGCGGGTTTTGCGCGGACGCGAGAACGCGCGTCCGGGGGGGGGAGACGCGCGTTTGTTGGGGGTGGCGAATGTTCGTATTACGAACATTCGCCGGGCGGGTCGTCGCCTGCTCGGCGCTTAGCCGTAGAAATGCAGTCGAGCAGGTCGCATCGAGGTGATCTGGCGGCACCTTTCAGTGGCGCGTTCCCAGCGAAATATCCTCCGGGTATTCCTCGGTCGCTTGCCTCTGAAATGCACTCGCCATCTCATCTCGCTGCTCCGCTTTCGACTGAATTGTTGGCTCAGGGGCGCAGAGGCGATTTGCTCGCAGTGGGAGGCGGGCGTTCGCGTTGCGGCGGCGGAGGGACGGGAGTCCGCCGAGGCGCGCCGGCTGCGACGGGGATCGTGGGCAGCGAGAGAAAGTCGGCGGCGTCGAGAAGGAGAATGGCCTCGCGCGGATCCTTGATCTTGCCCGCCGCTTCGCGCAGCAGGGGCGCGGCCTCCGCGAGGCTCATCTGGAGCATGCCTTCGCGGGCGGCTTCGCGGAGAGCCGGATCGGAGTGGACGAGATAGGGCGCGAGGGTCGGCAGGGAGGCCGCTTGGCCGGATGCCACGGCGGACTCGATGCGCGCGAGATCGGCGTCGCTCGACGCGGGCGAGGAGTCGGTAGCCGCGGAGGCGGGGCGAGGCGGAGGGGCGGATACGCTCGGGGGCGCGATGGCGGTGGGTGTGGGCGGGGACGGGGTGGAGGCCACGGGGGTGGAGGCGACGGAGCCAAGTGGAGCGTCGGGAATGGCGGGGCTCGGCGCGTTGGTTCGGAAGAGCAGGAAGGCACCGAAGACCGCCAGTGCGACGGCGGAGAGCACGAGAATGAAGCGGAGGGGCATGGGCGGCATGCGGCGGGAGGGATAAAAAAGCCGACCCTCGGGAGACGAGGGTCGGCGAAGGCATGAAGCGGGCGAAGAGGGGCGCCTTGCGGCGTTTATTCCGCGGAGGGGGTGTAGGAGTCGATGATGGCCTGCTTCAGCCACGCGAGGTTCTCGGGAATGACGTTCAGGTAAGGGGTGATATCGGCGTGGACCTTTCCGTTGAGGATGCTGAAACCGCCGGTGGTAACGCCGTAGGAGAGGTAGTAGCCGAGATCGGAATCGTAGTCGCCGTAGAAGGAGCCGCTGGAGGCGGTGGCGAGGAGAGTTGCGGAGGTCGTCACGTAGATATCGTTGGCAATGTCCTGGTCTCCGCGGGTGTCGAGGCGGCCGGAGAAGGAGAGGAGGCCGCTGAAATAGTAGCTCGAGCCGGTGCTGGTGAAGCTCTCCGAGTCGCCGCCGGAAACTTCCGGGAAGAGGTCGACGTAGGCGCGAACCTTGCCGGAGAAGGTGTCGGTGAGCTTGTTCGTGCCGACATCGTCGAATTCCCAGGTGGTGCCGCCTTCGCCGTCTGGAACACGCTGATGATTGTAGGTGGTGGCGCTCTTGTAGTTGTAGGCCTCCACTCCGGTGCCGAAGTCGAGAAGGAGGGCGTCGCTGGTGGTCGGGCTGTAACCGTTTTCCTCGCCGGCGCCGAAATTCGTGGTTTCGCGGCCGACGTAGTGGATCGAGCTGCCGTCGATGTTTTCGATGAAGAAGAGGGCCGGCGGGCTGGAGTCGGAGCTGGGGCGATCAGCCGGAAAGATGACCACGAGGCGGTGACCGGAAAGGGCGGATGAGGGAACATAGCCGCGCGCGACGAGGTTCTTGATGAAGTCGGCGTTGCCCATCTTCTGCGTGTGCAGCGTGGTCGACTCTTGGAAGGTGATGGAGGTGGTGTGGATTTCCTCTTCCTCGGCCGAGGGATCGTAGTCCCTTTCCTTGGTGATGGTTTTTTCCGAGTAGTAGTTGGCCTTGGCGGTCTCGGCGTTGAACCCGGGGGGATTCATGACGGATCCGTATTCGATTCCTGACCCTTCGGCGGGGAGGGCCGCGTCTTTGACGAAATAACCGCCGATCTCGCTGGTGGCGGAGAGGGAGAGGGTGACGGAGCCTTTCACGCCTTGGTAGGCGGCGAAGGCGGAGGGAAGGCAAACGGTGCCGATAAGCAGCGCCGCGAGAGTCGAGTGGAGTCGGGTATTCATGATTTTTTCGGGCTGGCGGTCAGGAGCTTGGGGGAATTCCCCACAGATTTGCGAATCCCATTTGGTCGCATCATCGGCCTCGGCGCGGCTCAGCCGACGGGGGCGGCAATCAGGGAAAGCGAGGCCCGGGTCCCGCCGCCCGCACGGGTTTCGAGGCTGATCTCGCCGCCGTGGAGGTGGGCGACCTCGCGCACGAAACTCAGGCCGAGGCCGGTGCTTTTCGCGCCGGTGTCGGGGCGGGGCAGCGAATAAAAACGCTCGAAGAGGCGCGGCAGGGCAAAATCGGGCAGGCCGGGGCCGGTGTCGTCGACGATGACAAGCGCGCCGTCGGGCGCGGGGCGAAGGGAGAGCGTGATCGAGCCGCCGGGGGGGGTGAATTCGAGGGCGTTCTGGAGGAGATTGCCGACGGCTTGCGCGAGGAGGAAGCGTTCGCCGGTGACGGTGAGGGCCTCGGGCGCGTCGAGCGCGCCGGAGATGCGGCGGGTGCGCAGCATCGGCTCGAGGGCGGCGAGGCGTTCCTCGAGCAGGGCGCGGAGCTCGACGGGTCCGGGATCGACGAGCCCGCGGCGGGCCTCGAGGGCGGCGAGTTGGAGGAGTTTTTCGACGATGGCCTGGATGCGGGCCGACTCGGTGAGGAGGTTTTGCAGGAAGCGGGCGCGCTGGGGCGCGGGCATCTCCGTGTCGCGGCCCGGAGCGCACGCCTCGGCGAGCAGCTCGGCGGCGCCGCGGATGGCGGCGAGGGGCGCCTTGATCTCGTGGGCGAGGGCCTGGGTGTAGCGCTCGACGTGGGCTTTCCCTTCGAGCGCGGCTCGCATCTCGTCGAAGGCGCGGCGCAACTCGCCGACCTCGCGGCCGGCGAAGCGCTTCGGCAGGGTGGCAGGGCGTCCATCGCGCACGGCGCGGGCGTAGGCGGTGAGTTTTTCGACGGGCGTCGTGATCCAGAGCGAGAAGGCGAGGCCGGTGACGATGACGAGGCCGCCGCCGATGGCGCCGGCGACGAGAACCTTGGTGCGGACGGCGGCGACGAGGGCGTTGATATTGGCGGTGGGCTTGCCCAGGGAGAGCACGCCGACCACGCGATCATCGCGGCGGATGGGCGCGGCGACATGGATGACGAGCGAAGACTCGTCGGCGGGATCGAGGCGGGTGGCGCGCGCCCCGTAGCGTCCCTGGAGCGTGAGGAGCACGTCGTTCCAGCGGGAGTAGTCGCGACCCTCGTCGCGGCCGTTTTCCGAGTCGTAGAGCACGCGGCCGGCGGCGTCGGTGAGATAGATGCGGAGGTCGACGGCGGTTTTGTGGAAGGTGTAGATCTGCGCGTCGAGCGGGCGCGTGGCGGCGGCGTCGAAGGCGCGGCGGAGCGGGGCGACGTCGAGCGTGGCGTCGGGACGGACGTGGGTCTCGGCGACGGCGGCGAGGTAGGCGGCGGTGTCGATGAGCGTGGCCTCCATCGACTCGAGGTAGCGCGGCCGAATGGCGCCGAGGATGGAGCTGAAGAGGTAGAGGTAGCCGCCGCCGATCAACAACAGGTAGACGAGGAAGATGCGGGTGCGGATGGTCACCGGAGAAGAAGGATGAATGCGGAAACCTGAGACCTGAGGAGAAGACGGAAAGAGGAGACCTGAAGGGGCGGAGATCGGACGGCGGCAGCACGGGGAGTTTATTCGCGCAGCGAGTAGCCGAGGCCGCGGTGGGTGACGATGGGGTCGGTGTCGTCGGGGGCGAGGGCGCGGAGTTTGGCGCGGAGGGTTTTCACGTGGGCGTCGACGGTGCGGTCCAGGCTGGCCTCGGGTTCGTCCCACGCGGAGGTGAGAAGCTGCTCGCGGTTGAAGACGCGGCCGGGCTGGCCGAGGAACGTTTTTAACAGGCGATACTCGATGCGGGTGAGATCGAGCGGGCGGCCTCGGTAGGCGATGCGGCAGCGGAGTTCGTCGTGGGCGAAGGGGGCCGAGGAGGCGGGCGAGAGGGCGGGGAGCGGGGAGCCGGGAGCCGTGCCGGAGATCGAAGCAGCGGGCGAGGGGGCGGGAGGCGCGACGCGGCGGAGGATGACCTTGATGCGGGCGGTGAGCTCGCGGGGGCTGAAGGGCTTGACGAGGTAGTCGTCGCCGCCGATTTCGAGGCCGACGATGCGGTCGATCTCGGAGGAGCGGGAGGTGAGGAACACGATGGGCAGGTCGTGGCCGGAGGCGCGGAGCTGTTTGCAGAGCTCGAAGCCGTTGGCGTCGGGCAGACCGACGTCGAGGACGAGCAGGGCGAAGGGTTGGGCGCGAAGGGCGGCGAGGCCCTCGGTGGCGGTGGCGCACCAGCGCGGGGAAAAGCCTTCGGTGGCGAGCGCGTAGAGCAGGGTGTCGGCGATGGCGGGTTCGTCCTCGATGATCAGGATGGAAGGGGTGCTCATGGGCGCGGCGCGGGGCGGGGAAGGCGGCAGGTTTTCAGCGAAGCGGGGCGGTGGCGAGGGCGATGACGGCTGGGGAGAAGCCGTCGAGTTCAAGAATGCTCCCCGCGGCGGCGGCGAGATCAGGTCGAGGCCCGAACGGGAGGGCCGCGATCAGGCGCGGCGTGAGCGAGCCGAGCGCCGGCCGAAGGTCGGAGGCGAGGTCGCGTGGAGGAGTGGAGGGGCGGGAGGCTGGGTTTTCCCAATCCTGGAGGAGCTCGGTTTGAACGGCGCGGGACGCCTCGAGTTGGGCCTTGATGAACGCCTCGGCGCGGTGCGGATCGAGGCCGCGGGCACGGGCTTGCTCGACGAAGACGGCCTTGAGCGCGTCTTCGCGGGCGGGGTCGAGAACGGGGGCGCCGCTGTGGAACTTCGTCCATGCGACCTCGCGCGCGAGCGCCAGGCGTTCGGCGATGAGGTTGGGCACGGGATGGCCGAAGGCGTTGGCCGGGATGCCGGGCTCGGTGCAGCAGCCGGCGAGGCCGAAGAAGCCGAGAGCGAGGAGAACGCTGAGAAAAAAGCGGCGCGTGCGCATCGTGACGGACGATGCGCGTCGCGCGGCGGGGATGAAGCTGTTTTTAGCGGTCGGTCGTCGGCGCGGTTTGCACGGTCCACTGGACGCGAGCGGCGAGCGGGTTGTCGGAGAGGCGGAATTGGCCGTCGGCAGCGCGGGTAAGGGCGAGCGCGGTGGGGTGTTGGTCGCCGGGGAGATAGACGAGGGCGGTGGCCGTTTTGGCGGCGGGCGTGGCGAAGACCTTGAGTTCGAGTCTCGTCCAATCGATGTCCTTCGTGGACTGGGCGAGCGCGGCGTGGGGGAGTGCGGCGCCGTCGCGCACAAGAACGATGGCGGGGACGGGGCCGGCGGCGATGCGGTGCCAGCCGGGGGCGTAGACACGGCCGGTCTGGTAATCGATCCACGAGGCGGCGCCGGGGAGATAGACATCGCGCTCGGTGGCGCCGGCCTCGAAGAGCGGCGCGACGTAGAGGTCGGCGCCGAAGAGATAGGCGTCGTCCACGAGCCACGCGCCGGGGTCGTCGGGGAACTCGATAAAGGCGGCGCGAAGCATGGGCAGGCCGCGCTCGGAGCAGTCCTTGGCCTGCGCGTAGAGGTAGGGCATCAGGCGGTAGCGCAGCTCGGTGGAGCGACGGAAGTCGTCGACGAAGGCGTCCTCGAAATGCCAGGGCTCCTTGGGCGGCTCGCCGTGGACGCGGGCGTGCGAGGTGAGCATGCCGAAGGGGAGCCACTTGCGGTAGACCTCGAGGTCGGTCTTGGCGAAGAAGCCGCCGATGTCGTGGCTCCAGAAGGAGAAGCCGCTGACGCCGAGGGAGAGGCCGCCGCGCAGCGAGCCGGCCATGGCGCCGAAGGTTTTGTTTGAGTCGCCGCCCCAGTGAATGGGGTAGCGCTGGGCGCCGGCCCAGCCGGCCCGGGCCCAGATGATGGAGTCGCCGGTGACCTGCCGGGTGACGTCGAAGGCGGCCTTTTGGTAGCGGAGCGGGTAGAGATTGTGTTCGAAGAAACCGGTGGTGCCGGAGGCGTAGAGACCGTGGTAGGGCGCGGCCTCGGCGAAGTCGGTCTTGATGGCGCCGACGCCGAGTTTGAGCAGGCCGGCGAGTTTTTCCTGATACCAGGCGACTGCCTCGGGGTTGGAGAAATCGAGGATGGCGTCGGCGGTGGGCAGACCTCCCTGGGCGTCGCGGATGGCGAGGCCGCGGGAGACGATCTCGGGGAACAGCGGGTTCTTCGGGATGAAGTAGGGTAGTTGCCAGAGCGATACTCGGAAGCCTTGGTCGCGAAGATCGGAGATCATCTTCGCGGGGTCCTGGAAGCGTTCCGGCGAAAAGCGGTAGTCGCATTCCCAGTCGTTCTGGAACCAGCCGGTGTCGAGGTGGATGACGTCGGAGGGGATGCGGAGCTCGCGGAGCTTGGCGGCGACCTCGCGGGTCTCCTGCTCGGACTTGTAGGTGATGCGGCTCATCCAGAGGCCGAAGCTCCAAAGAGGCGGCATGGGAGCGCGGCCGGTGAGGGCGGTATAGGAGCCGATGATTTCTTTCGGCCCGCCGAGGAAGACGAAGAGGTCGAGGGAGTCCTCGCCTGCGGTCAGGACGGTGCGCGAGGAGTTGGTCGCGCCGAAGTCCATCGTGACCGGCGACGAGGTGTGGAGGAACATGCCGTAACCGCGGCTGCTGAGGAAAAACGGCACGGGCTTATACGACGCGGGGCCTTCCGTGCCGAGGGCGTCGGTGGTGGAGAGGACGAGGCGCTGGCTGCGTTTGTCGAAGGCGGTGAAGGACTCGCCGCCGCCGAAGATGTGCTCGCCGGGCGCGAGCGAGAAGGCGGCGGAGAAGCTGCGCGAGGAGTCGGCCGCGCGGCGGACGAAGCCGAAGCCGGGGACGTTGCGGTTGAGCGCGGTGGCGGTGAGCAGGCGGCCGGCGGGATCGCGGAGCTCCACGCGCCAGGGTTTTTCGCCGATGAAGACGGAGCCGCGGGCGCTGGCGTAGCGCCAGCCGCCGTCGACGCGTTCGCCGCGCCACGCGCCGGCGTCGCGAGGTTCGCCGACGAGCATGAGCGAGGGCGAGGCCTTGGCCGGGGCGTGCTCGGTGCTGCGCAGGCGGAGGCGCAGCGTGGAGGCGTCGACGAAGCCGAGTTCGAAAGGAAGCTCGGGATTGGCGGGGTAGACGGTTTTCGGCCACTCGTCGGGGCCGACGCTTTCGTAGGTGGCGGTGCGGTGGTTGAAGGTCAGGCCGCCGCCGAGGCGATGGCGTTTCCAGCCGAGCGAGCCCTTGCCGGTGGCGAGGTCGAAGGAGGCGAGGTCGGCGGGAAGGAAGTAGAGGTTCGCCGGATCGCTGAAATCGGCTGCGGGGTCTACAGGAGCGTTGAGCAAGGACGGAAGGGCCATGGCGGCGGACGCGAGAGCGAGGGCGGCAAGCAGCGCGCCGACGGCACGGAGCCCTTGGCGGGCGGAGCCGGACGTGGGCGCCGAGGGGACGAGCGGGATGGGCATAGTCGAGCGGGCAGGGTCCCCGCTCGACGCGGGGCAGGCGATGGCGGCTTTTTCGGTCCGTTAGAATTTCACCGTGAGCGGCTTGCCGGTGTAGCGGACGGACTGGCCGAGGTCGACCTTCGGTTCGGCTATGCCGGCGGTGGCGGAATCGGTGGCGAGCACGACGCGGAGCTGGCGCTCGGCGACCATGCCGGGGAAGGAGCCCTGGCGTTTGCCGACGGAGAGCGTGCGAGTTTGGTCGTTCCAACGGAGCTCGACGGTGGCGCGCTGGCCCTTCTCGTAGGCGTAGGTCTCGTTGTCGTCCTCGTAGATCGTGAAGGCGGCGTCGGCGCCGGGGTAGACGCGGATCTCGTAGGGAGCGCCGGGCTTTTCGGCGACGTGGTTCATGACCGGGCTCATCGGCACGATGGAACCGGCGCGCACGAAGAGCGGGAATCGGTCGAGCGGGCAGGCGGTGGCGGCGAACTGGCCGCCGGAGTGGCGGGCGTTGGTCCAGAAGTCATACCAGTCGGCGCCGGCGGGGAGGTAGGTTTCCGCGGTTTTTCCGTTTTCGGCGGTGGTTTTGGCGGGGGCGGCGGTGCGGGTCGAGGGCGTGCGCCAGCCGAGGCGGAGGCCGCGGCCTCCATCGCCTTGGAAGTAGTCGATCTTGAGCGCGACCTTCTGGCCTTTTTTGAAACCCAGTTTCTTGCCGACGAAGCGCATGCCGTGGATGCTCCAGTCGTCGACGATGAGCTGGTCGTCGAGCCAGACGCGGATGCCGTCGTCGCCCTCGCCGCCGATTTCGTATTCGCCGTCCTCGGGCATGGTGAGGAAGCCGGTCAGGCGGGCGGAGAAGTTGTTGCAGTTGGCGAGTCCCGGGGGCGGCTCGGTGAGAGGCGGGCCGGGCCAGGCGTGGTCGACCTTGGGGTCGACCGACGAGCCCGCGGTTTTCTCGAAGCCGCGGCCTTCGAAATACTGCACGGAGACGCCGGGGCGGCCGTCGGCGGTGGTGAAGGCCTCGGCGGGGATGGTGTCCGGGGGAGGGGGCGGCACGCGGTGCATCGCGCGGGTGACGGGGTGGACGAGGAAGGAGCGGCCGAAGAGGAACTGGTCGTCGATCTTGCGCGCCTTCGCGTCGTCGGGGAAATCCATCGGAAGGCCGCGCATCATGGTGTAGCCGCGGTCGGTGCTCTGCCAGGCGAGGCCGTAGATGTAGGGAATAAGTCGATACCGGAGGCCGGCGGCGGAGCGGAGCGAGGCGTAGAACTCGGGGTCCGTCTCGCGGAAGAGGTAGGGCTCGCGCTCGATGTCGGCGCCGTGGATGCGGTAGATCGGGTTGAAGACGCCGAACTGGTTCCAGCGGGCGAAGAGCTCGCGGTATTCGACGTTGCTCTTCGCGCCGTTGCGGTAGTGGCCGGGGATGAAGAAGCCGCCGGTGTCCTGGGTCCAGTAGGGCTGGCCGGCCA
>CAMLQS010000162.1 GCA_946482165.1 uncultured Verrucomicrobiota bacterium
TGCTCACGGCCGACGCGGCCACCGACCCTGATGGCGACTTCTTGACCAACCTTGAGGAATACCGCGCAGGCACCCACCCGCGCGACTTCGATTTCGTCTTCGTCGCCAACGCCGCCGGCGGCATCTTCACCCTCGATACCGGCGGCCGTTACACCGACTCGGATTTCGACGGGATACCGAATTGGTGGGAACGCCAATTCGCCGGCGACGACCGGCTAATGACGCCAGGCGGCGACCTCGACGGCGACGGCCAATCCAACCTCGACGAATACATCGCCAATCTGGATCCGAACAACCCCGCCTCCCGCTTCGCGATCAATCAGCTTGCCGTCGAGCCCGGCCCCGACGGCCCGCGCTTGATGGTTCAATGGCAAAGCCAGCCCAAGCGCCGCTATCGCGTCTTCGTTTCCGAAACCTTGGGCGCGTGGCCCTCGACTCCGGCGCATGAGATCGAAGGCGATGGCAGCGTGATGAACTACTCCGAAGACCTCGACGGCCGCGCCCGGCTTTTCTGCCGCATCGTCGTCGAAGTCATCGCTCCGTAGCAGCCCCGAAAAGCTCTCGGCGAAGAGCGCCCCCGCTCTCGCCGTGCGATCAACAATGCGCGCTCGTTCGCCGTTGAAACGCCGGAGGCTTCCCGATCCCTCGAAGCGACCCCACACCCGCCCGTCGAGCGTCTGAACACATTCGGCGTCGCAAATTCCGGCCCAACCCCACCCCGCACCCCGCCGACGGCACGCTTGCGCGAGACCGTCGCTTTGCTTTTCCCCAGCATGCACCTCTTCCCACGCTTCGTCCGGGCGCTGTTCTCCGCCCTGTCGCTCGCCTCCCTTCTGCGAGCCGAACAATCGACAGTCTTAAACGACACCTTCGGATCCGGCTCGACCATCAACAACGTCGCGACGCCGCCCGCCACGCGTCCATCCCTCCACGCCACCGACTACCAGCAGATCTCGGCCAAGGCCTTCCGCCCCACGCTCGTCGCCGAGGGGCAGCTTCGGTTCGGCCTGCCGGCCACCTCCTCCGCGGTTCACGCGATCGAGGCGCTGTTCACCAAGTATCCGATCACCTTGGTCAACTCCGGCGACACCGTGCAGCTCACCGTGGTTTTCACCCCCGCCGCCGCCATGTTGGATTTCGGATCCAGCGGCCTGTTCGTCGGCCTCTACAACGCCAACCAGATCCAGCCCAAGCCGGGCGGCTTGGCCAACAGCTCGGCCGGCAGCATCGGCAACGCCCAAAACTGGACCGGCTACGTCAGCCGCATCATGTCGAGCGGCACCAGCCAGACCATCCACACCCGCCCCGTCCAAGGCGACACCGCCACCAACAACCAGGACGTCGTCTATAGCTACGCCGGCCAGACCACCATCGGGACCGGAACCCTCTCCGCCCTCGCGCCACTGGCCGCCGGAACCACCTACACCGTCGTCTTCACCGTCGCCAAGACCGGCGCCAGCACGCTCGACATCACCTCCGAGCTCTTCGAGGGCACCAACACCGCGCTCACCCCTCTCGTCGCCAAGACGGTCGCCGGCACAAGCATCCCCACCGACACCTTCGACGCCCTCGCGTTCGGCTGGCGCGCGACCGCCTCCTCCACCGCCGCCGCCCACGTCCAGGACGTCGACGTGCGCAACATCAAGGTCACCACCACCGCCGCCACCACCATCGTGCCGGTCATCAGCGTCGATCCCTTCAGCCAGACGAAATCCGTCGGCGAAAGCGTCAGCCTCGCGGTCGTCGCCAGCGGAGGCGGCGCCGAACTCGGCTACCAGTGGTATAAAGGCGCCGATCCCATCTCCGGCGCCACCGGCCCCACCCACGAGATCGCCAGCGTCACCCTCGGCGACGCCGGAGACTACAAGGTCGTCGTGACCGACGCCGCCGGCTCCGCCACCAGCGCCGTCGCCACCCTCACCGTCACCACCGGCGCCGTCGCGCCCTCCCTGTTGACCCACCCCGACGACGCCAGCGTTCTCGTCGGCGGCTCCCACACTTTCACCGCCCAGGCCAGCGGCACCGCCCCGCTCACCTACCAATGGCGGTTCAGCTCCGACGCCGGCGCCAACTACGCCGACATCCCCGGCGCCACCGCCGCCACCTACGCCTTGAGCAACGCCCAGCTCTCCGACGCCGGCCTCTACCTCCTCGTCGTCACCAACTCTCTCGGCTCCGCCACCAGCGATCCCGCCGCGCTCACCGTCAACCAGGTCCCGACCATCAACACCCCGCCCGCCGGCGTCACCCTCAACCAGGGCGACCCGCTCACCCTCTCGGTCGACGCCGTCGGCACGCCTGCCCCCACCTACGTTTGGAAGCGCAACGGCACCGTGATCCCCGGCGCCAACGCCTCCACCTACTCCGTGCTTTCCGTCACCGGCGCCGACGCCGGCAACTACACCGTCACGCTCTCCAACTCCGTGGGCGCCGCCACCAGCGCCATCGCCTCCGTCGCCGTGGTCGTCCCGGGCTTCGCTTCCACCGGCACCACCCCCGCCTCCGCCGCGGGCTCCATCCTCCCCGACACGCGCCTCTCGATCACGTTCAACCAGCCGGTCTTCGCCGGCGTGTCGGGCTTCATCCGTATCCACGACGCCGTTACCGACGCCGTCGTGGACACCGTCGACCTCGTCGCCGCCACCACGCTGAAAAACACCCTGCGGGCCGCCTCGACTCTCTCCACCCGCGATCTTCCGGTGCAGAACAAGACCATCGGCACCCTGACCAACTTCAACTACTACGCCATCACGCTCTCCGGCGACACCGCCACCATCCACCCGCGCAACGGAGTCCTCGCCTACGACAAGAGCTACTACGTCACCGTCGACCCCGGCGTCTTCGTTAACTCCACCGGCGGCTCGTTCCCCGGCATCTCCGGCGCCTCCGCGTGGACCTTCTCCATCAAGGCCTCCGGCCCCGCCCCCGGCGCCCCGCTCCTCACCGTGGCCGCCGACGGCTCGGGCGACTTCCACACCATCCAGGGCGCGCTCGACTCCATCCCCGCCGGCAACACCGCCGCGACCACGCTGTTCATCCGCGACGGCACCTACTTCGAGACGGTCTATTTCACGAACAAGCACAACATCACCTTCCTCGGGGAGAGCCGCGCCCGGACGATCATCGAGTATCCAAACAACAACAACCTGAACAACGTCTCCGGCGTCTACCACCGCATGACGTTCTACGGCGACAACGTCTCCGGCATCGTCATCGCCAACCTCACCGTCCTCAACTCCACCCCGCAAAACGGCTCGCAGGCCGAGGCCATCATCATGCGCGGCAACGCCACCACCGGCCGCAACCTCATCACCCAAGTCGACTGCTACAGCTACCAGGACACCGTCCAGTTCACCGGCCAAGTCTACGTCAGCGACAGCCGCATCGAGGGCGACGTCGACTTCATGTGGGGCGGCGGCCCGGCCTTCTTCAAAAACTGCGATATCAAGATGCTCCGCGCCAGCGGCGGCTACCTCTCCCAGATCCGCAACAGCGCCGCCAACCACGGGTTCGTCTACGTCGATTGCCGCCTCACCTCCATCCCCGGCTCCACCGGCAACTTCCTCGCCCGCATCGACCCGAGCGCCTTCCCCGACAGCGAGGTCGTCTGGATCAACTGCTCCATGGGCGGCTTCATCAGCCCCGCCGGCTGGAAATTCGACAACGTCTCCACCGGCCCGAACGTCCACTTCTGGGAACATAATTCCACCGACTCCGCCACCGGCCTGCCCCTCGACGTCAGCGGACGCCTCGCCGCCTCCCGCCAGCTTACCCAGCCCGCCGACGCCACCAACATCGCCAACTACAGCGACGCCTCCTACGTGCTCGGCGGCTGGAACCCCGCCCTCGCCCCCATCATCACCGCCCAGCCCCAAGGCGCGATCCTCGACGCCGGCCAGCCGCTCACCCTCCAGGTCTCCGCCGCCGCCGTCCCCGCCGCCACCTACCAATGGTATAAGGGCGTCGATCCCATCCCCGGCGCCACCGCCGCCACTTACACGGTCGGCTCGGCCTCCTCGACCGACACCGGCGTCTACTCCGTCACCGTGACCAACACCAGCGGCTCCGTCCCCAGCGCGACCGCCACGGTGACGGTCAACTCCACCGCCACCGGGCTCGAAAGCTGGCGCGAGACGCATTTCGGCTCCGCCGCCAACACCGGCGACGCCGCCGACGCCGCCGATCCCGACGAAGACGGCCTCTCCAACCTGCTCGAATATGCCACCGGCCGCGACCCCAACGCCATCGACTCCGCCGCGGTGACCGCCATCGCCAAGAGCGGCGACGAACTGCGCCTCACCCTCACCTACACCCGCGTCGCCGATCCCGAACTCGTCTACACCGTGCAAGGAACCGACGACCTCTCCGGCACGCCGGTCTGGTCCGAGGTGTCGAGTTCCACCGGAGGCGCCAACGTCGCCGGCCCGATCACCGTCACCGATACGCGGCTCATCTCCGCCAGCCCGCGCCGCTTCCTCCGCCTGCACGTGGGCTATGCGCCCTGAGCTTATCCGCCCCCCGACGTTTTTTCGTAGAAGCCGATGCCGGCATTAGCCATCCTGAACAGGTCCATCATCACAATGAACACCACCTCCGCCACCTCCTCGTTCCGGGACCGCATAGCCGCCTCCAAAAACCGCGTCGCCAAGCCGCTCGCCGCCGCCCTCGCCCTGGGCGCCGCCGCGCCCGTCGCCGAAGCCGCCATCTACACGATCGCCTCCCCGTCGGTTAGCAATCGTAACATCGACCCCTTGGACGGCTCGAGCGCCTTGGGCTCCTTTTCGCCCAACGCGGACAACCCCATCTTCCTCGGCGCCTGCATCGGAGCCCAGGTGATGCTGGACGCCTCGCTCCACGGCAGCAGCAACTTCAACTTCGTCACGCCGCCCACGGACATTTTCCAAAACATCCAGCTTCTCGACGCCGGCTCGACCATCGACGCCTCGAGCAACTTCTACGACCCCGGCATGTTCGAATACAGCACCGCGCCCGTCACCTACGACGGAAGCACCCTTCGCTACATCGGCTTCCGCTACACCAACCAAGGCGTGGGGCTCAACGAAACCTACTTCGGCTGGATCGAGTTCACCATGCCCGCCAACGACCAACTGATCGTCAACCGCTTCGCCATCGGGGGCAACGGCCAGGCGATCATCACCGGCTCCGACGTGAGCGTGGTCCCCGAACCCGGCTCCGCCGCCCTCCTGGCCGGCGCACTGGCCCTGGGCGCGGCCGGCGCCCGCCGCCGTCGTCGCTGATCGAGGCGCCCCGCCGCCGCTCCTTCGGCACCCGGCCCGTGCAAAACCCTTCGCCATCCGGCGAAGGGTTTTTTCCATCCCTCGCCCCCGTCTCCCGACCGACCCGAGCAAACGCCGGCTCGACACAAGCCGCCCGCTCCTGAATTTCGCCCGCCTGCATGGCGCCCCCGCCCCAACCCCTCGGCGATTCTCCTCCGCCCGGCCAAGCCGAGGCGCGCGTCCTTCGCGAGGCGCTTCGCCTGCGCGATCCGCGACGCCTGGGCGATTTTTTCGGGACCGCTTTCGCCCCCGCCCTCGACGCGCCGATTCCCCTCCTCCGCGCCGCGGCGCATCGGATCCCGATGACGTGGCTTCGGCATCTGGCCGACGACTTCGCCCGACTCGCCCCGCGCGACCCCGACGCGCTCCACGCTCTCGCGGCCGTCTGGCGCGAACTCGGCGGATGGAGCGCCGCCGAACAATCGCTTCGCCACGCCCTTGCCGCCGCCCCTCGGCACCTCCCGTCGCTGCGCGATCTAGCCGAGATCCTGCGTCTGCAAGCCCGCCTCCGCGAATCCCTCCTGTTGGTCGCGAGCGCGCTCGAGCTCCATCCCGGCGATCCCGCCCTCCTGCTCACCGCCGGCCAATCCCATCTCGCCCAGGGAGACGTCGAAACCGCCCTCGCCGCCTTTCAACTCGCGGAGGAACGGGCCGGCGCCTCGGCCGAAATCGCCTCCCGCGCCGGCCTGCTCTTCGCCCTCGGCCTCGCCTACCTGCCCGACGTCGCCGCCGCGGATCTCCTCGCCGCGGCCGCCGAATGGGAACGCCGCCACGCCCCCCCGGCCATACGCCCGCCTCCGCCCTCGCCCCCCGTCGGACGTCGCGTGCGCGTCGGCTACTATTCCCCCGATCTGCGACGCCACTCCATCGTCCATTTCTTCCTGCCCCTGCTCAGCCGCCATGATCGCTCCGAGTTCGAGATTTTCCTCTACTCCGACACACCCTCCCCCGACGCCGTCACCGCCCGGCTGCGCCAACTCGCGGAACACTGGCGCGACCTCCTTCCCCTGTCCGAGGCCGACGCTGTCCGAATGATCGCGGCGGACGGCCTGGATCTGCTCGTCGACCTCTCCGGCCTTTTTGGGGCGACCCGTCCCCGGATCTTCGCCGCCCGCCCCGCGCCCCGGCAGGTCCACCTTCTCGGCTACCACGGCTCCACCGGGCTTTCCTCCCTCGATTTTCGGATCACCGACGCCCTCGGCGACCCGCCCGGCTCGGAAGCGGAAAGCTCGGAAACCCTCGTGCGTCTGCCGCGCGGATTCCACTGCTTCGACCCTCTCGTCGCCCCCATTCCCGAAGGGGAACCCCCGTGCGTCGCAAACGGCCACGTCACCTTCGGCTCCTGCAACAACCTGACGAAGATCAACTCCGAGGTCGTCGCCCTTTGGGCCCGGGTGCTGCACGCCGTGCCGCGCTCGCGACTCCTCCTCAAGGCCATCCAGCTCCACGACCGCGAGCTCCGCGACCATGTCTCCGGCCGCTTCGCGACGCATGGCATCCCCCCCGACCGCCTCGATATCCTTCCCGGCGAAGCCGCTCCCGAAGACCACCTCGCCACCTACCGCCGCATCGACATCGCCCTCGACCCCTTCCCCTGCAACGGCGTGACCACCACCTGCGAGGCCCTTTGGATGGGCGTGCCCGTCCTCACCCTGCCCGGCGCCCGCCATTCCGCCCGCGTGGGGTCCAGCCTTCTCGGCCAGATCGCGTTGCCCGAGTGCATCGCCTCCTCCCCCGACGACTACGTCCGCCGCGCCTGCGATCTCGCCGCCGCCCCCGCCCGGCTCGCCGGCTGGCGATCCACGCTCCGCGCCCGCCTCGCCGCATCGTCGCTCGGCGACGCCCCCGCCTACGCCCGTCGGATCGAGACCGCCTGGCGCGACCTGATTTTTTCAAATCGCTGAAATTCGCCGCAACATTGGGCATTGGCGGAGAGTCGCAGGCCATCAAAGCTCGCCACCCTTCATGCCAGAACCCGCCGTTCAAATCGCCCCCCTCGCCAAGCCCGCCATCGTGGTCCGCGACTTGGTGAAAACCTACGCCGGCCACCCCGCCGTGCGCGGCGTGAGTTTCGAAGTCGCCCAGGGCGAGATCATCGGCCTCCTCGGCCCCAACGGCGCAGGCAAGTCCACCACCCTCCGCATCCTCACCGGCTATCTCCCCGCCACCTCCGGCCAGGTCACCGTCTGCGGCGTCGACGTCGCCACCCGCCCCGCCGAGGTCAAAAACCACCTCGGCTACATGCCCGAGAACAATCCTCTCCCCGAGGACATGCGGGTCGGCGAATACCTCCACTTTCGCGGGCGCCTCAAAGGCCTGCGCCGCCGCAAACTCGCCCCGCGCCTCGACGAGGTTCTCCACCTCTGCGACCTCGGCCGCGTCCGCGACCGCATCATCGGCAAGCTCTCCAAGGGCTACCGCCAGCGCGTCGGCATCGCCGACGCCATCCTCGCCGAACCGCCGCTCATCATCATGGACGAGCCGACCATCGGCCTCGACCCGCACCAAATCCTCACCGTTCGCGATCTCATCGGCTCCCTGCGCGGCCGCATGACCGTCCTCATCAGCTCGCACATCCTTCCCGAGATCGAGGTCACCTGCGACCGCGTCGTCATCGTCAACCAGGGCCGCGTCGTCGCCGCCGGCGCCCCCGCCGAACTCCGCCGCGAGTTTTTCGGCCCCGGCCATTATGAGCTCGAGCTCGCCGGCCCGCTGGACCAGCTCCCGCTGGCTCTCGCCGACCTCCACCCGGGCCTCGCGCCCGTGTCCACCTCCGAGCCGGACGCCGCCGGCTTCGTCACGCTGCGCCTCTCCGCGCCGGCCGACGCGCCCGATCTTCGCGAGGCCCTGCTCAACGCCCTCGCCCGCGAAAGTCGCTTCCGCCTCCGCGCCCTCACCCGCAGCCGCCACACGCTCGAGGAGGTCTTCCTCGCCGCCACCCAGTCCAAGGCCGCCTGAGAAACCGGAACGAAAGATCGACAGAGAACAGAACGACAGAACTCGCATGAGCCTTCCCCCCCCTCCCGCCACCTTCTCCGCCTCGTCCGGCATTGGTCATTGGTCATTGGTCATTGGTCATTAACCCATGCGCCCCTTCCGAATCCTTCTCGCCCACGAGCTCCGCATGCTGCTCGTCAGCCCGGCGACCTACGTCGCCGCGACGCTCTTCCTGCTCGTGATGGGCTTCATCTTCGCCGGCATCCTCGAGACCTTCGCGGCCGCCCCTCAGGAAAAATCCCCCGCGGCCGTTTTCTTCCAGCTCTTCTGGTTGCCGGTGTTTTTCATGGTGCCGCTCCTCACCATGAAGTCCCTCGCCGAGGAACGCCGTCTCGGCACGCTCGAGACCCTGCTCACCACCCCGGTGACCACGCCGCAGGTCGTGCTCGCCAAGTTCTTCGCCGCCTACGGCCTCTACCTCGGGCTCTGGGCCGCGACCGGCGGCTTCTTTTTCATCCTCCATAAATTCGCCGGCGCCGCCCAAAGCTTCGATCTCGGCCCGCTCATTGGCGGCTACGTTTTCGTGGCCGTTTCCGGCACGCTGTTTATTTCGGTCGGCATTCTCGCCAGCGCCCTCACGCGCAACCAGGCGGTCGCCGGCATCCTGGCCTTCGTCCTCCTCCTCGCCCTCGTCATCGGCACCCGTTTCGCCGCCACCCTCGAAGTCCTGAAACTCGAGCACCTCGCCTCCGTCCGCGCCGGCGTCGACTACCTGCAAGTCTTCACCCACCTCGAGGACTTCACCCGCGGCGTGGTCGATACCCGCCAGGTGCTCTACTACCTCAGCGGCACCGCCCTCTCCCTCATCCTCGGCATCCTCGGCGTCGAAGCGAAGCTGCTGCACAGCTGAGCAAGCCAAAGGATGAAACGCTGAAACCTGAGACCTGAAAAACCACCGCATCCCGTGTCCATCCCCCCCATTTTCTCGGAGCTCCCCGGTTCGTCATTGGTCATTGGTCATTGGTCATTGGTCATTCGGCGTCCGTCGTCCGCCATTTGCCCCGCCGCCTAAACGGCGCCCGCTCACACGCCGCACCGCCCTTTCGCGCCCGCCCGATGTCCCGCTCCTCCGTCACCTTCGCCTCCGCCCGCCGACGCCGCACCGCGCACCTCCTCGCCCAAGGCATCCTCGTGCTCACCCTTGTCGCGGGGCTTAACTTCCTCGCGACCCGCCACGCCTGGCGCTTCGACCTTTCCCGCCACTCCCGTCACTCGCTCTCCGCCGAGACCCGCTCCTACCTCAAGGATCTCCCCGCGCCCGTCACCGTCGTCGTCACCTTCACCGACGACAATGAGATGGACGAACTCAACGAGGCCTACCGCGCCGTCCGCACACTCCTGCGCGATTACGTCGACGCCTCCGCCGCCAACCCCCGCGGCCCCATCAAGGTCGAGTTCGTGGACGTATTTCGCAACCGCACCGCGGCCGAGCGCTACGGCGTCGGCGACCCGAACCGCATCTTTGTTTTCTCCGGGGAAAACGGACGCGAACTCAAACTCGACGACATCTACCGCCTCAAGGAAGGCGTGCCCGTGGACTTCACCGGCGAGCGCGCCTTCACCGCCGCCATCCTCGATGTCACCCGCGCCGAGAAACAAAAGGTCTACTTTCTCGTCGGCCATGGCGAGATGGACCCGATCGACACCTCGCCCGACCGCGGCCTCACCGTCCTCAAGGACGAGCTCCTCCTGCGCAATTTCGACGTTGGCGTGATCGACCTCCCGACCTCGCGCGCCCTGCCCCCCGACGCCGCCCTGCTGATCATCGTCGGCACCCAAGGCCGCTACAGTCCCGCCGAGCAGGAACTTCTCCGCCGCTACGTTTCCACGCAGGCCGGCCGCATTTTGCTCCTCCTCAAGCCCAAGGCCCCCCACGGCCTCGACGACCTTCTTTACGACTGGGGCGTCCAAGCCGACGACGTCGTCGTCATCGACTCCGGCCCCGACGGCCGAGCCGACACCGGCGATCTCATCGCCTACCCCTCGGAGGGCCACCCCGTCGTGAGTTTCCTCTACGACAACAAAATGCATGCCCCCTTCGGCCCTTCCCGGGTCGTCCGCGCCGATCCCGGCCGCACCGCCGACCCAGGGCTCTCCGTGGTTCCGCTCCTCGCCGCGTCCCCCACCGCCTGGGGCGAGCGCGGCTACCGGCAAAACAACACCACCCGCGACGAGACCGATCTCCTCCCTCCGCCCCGTCTCTCCCTCGGCACCGCCTCCGAACGCGTCACCCCCAAGGGCGCCCTCCCCTTCAGCGTTCGCGGCGGTCGCCTCGTCGTCTTTGGCAACGCCGACTGGCTCGCCAACCAGCGCATCTCCGCGGGCGGCAACGCCATCCTCGCCTTCGCCGCCATCAACTGGCTCGTCGACCGCGACGCCCAGCTCAACCTCCCGCCGCGTCCGATCGAGAGATTCCAACTCGCCCTCTCCTCCGCGGAGCTCGGCCGCCTTCGCCTAACCCTGCTCCTCGCCCTTCCCGCCGCCGCCGCCATCCTCGGCCTCCTCGTCTACTGGAACCGCCGCCGCT
>CAMLQS010000163.1 GCA_946482165.1 uncultured Verrucomicrobiota bacterium
TGGGAAAACTCGCCTCACAATCCGCTCGTCCACACCTACGACGCCGCCGAGCGCGGTGGTCGAAGGGCCACGGCACCATGGTCGACGACGTAAATGGCAACTGGTGGCTCGTCTACCACGCCTACGAAAAGGACCGCTACCCGCTCGGCCGCCAGACCCTGCTCGACCCCGTCGCATGGACCGACGATGGCTGGCCTACGCTCGCCCGCGTCCCCCACCCGCTTCCGCCCGGCGACGCCGCCGATGCCCACGCCGGTCTTGCCCTCTCCGACGATTTCTCCGGCCCCGCCCTCGGCCTGCAATGGACCACCTGGCGCGACTACGCCGGCGTCTCCGTGCGCGACGGCGCCCTGTTCCTCGACGCCAAGGGCAGCGACCCGCGCGATGCGCGGCTCCTGCTCACCACCGCGACCGACGCCGCCTACGAGGTCCAGGCCGAGGTCGCCGTCCCCGCCGGCGGCATCGGCGGGCTCGTTCTCTTCTACAACGAAAAAGCCTTCGCCGGCATCTCCTCGGACGGCGAAAAGCTCGCCCTCCATCACCACGCCAAGCGGACGACCAGCCAGCCCGCGCCGCGCGGCGAGCGCCTCTTCCTCAAGATCATCAACCGCCGCGACCGCTGCGAATTCCTCGCCGGCTCCGACGGCAAGACCTGGACCACGCTCGCCGCCGACGTCGACGTGTCCGACATGCACCACAACAAGTTCAAGGGCTTCTTCGCCCTCCGTCCAGGTCTCATGGCCGCCGGCTCCGGAGCGGTGAAGTTCGATAACTTCGTCTACCGCGCCCTGCCCTGACCGGCGAAACCGCTCGCCGGCCCGCCCTGAATAGGCGATATGGCGGATCGGATGCCCCGCTCCGCCGCCCCCGCCAATCCCGACACCCGTTCCACCGGAAGCGCCGATGGCTTCCGCGGGCAACGCATCGTCGTGCTGCCCGCCTCCGTCGTCAGGAACGCGTCGGATCAACCGCTCTTCTCCGGACTTCTTCCCACCGACATCGGCTGGTTCCCCCTCGCCGCGGGCCACCGGCGCGCCCGCCCCGACGGCGCGGCCGAAAGCGTTTTCCTGCACTGCGTCGCGGGAGCCGGTTGGTGCGAACTCGCGGGACGTCGCCACCCGGTGCGAGAGGGGGACCTCGTCGCGCTTCCGCCCCGCGTCACGCACGCTTACGGCGCCGACGAACAACGCCCCTGGACCATCCGATGGTTTCATTTGATCGGAGCCGATTTGCCCGCGCTCCGGGAAGCCATGGGCTTCGAGCCCGCGCTGCCCGTGCGCGCGCTCTCCGACGACGCCACGCTCGCCCTCCTCTTTGAAGACGCACTGTCCGTGCTGGAAGCCGGCTACACCGCGACCCATCTCCTGCGCGCCAGCCGCGCCCTCTCCCACTATCTCGCCCACGCCGCCTGGCTGCTCCGTCATTCGCCCGCTTCCGTGCCCGACGCACGCGTCCGCGTCGCCCGCTGCATCGACTACATGCGCCTCCACCTCGACCGCCCCCTGCGCGTGGCCGAGCTTGCCGCGCTCGCCCACTGGTCGCCGTCGCACTTCAAGGCGCGTTTTCGCGAGCATACCGGATACGGCTGCATCGACTATTTCATCCGCCTCCGCATTCACGCCGCCTGCCAGCTTCTCGACACCACCGCCCTCGATATCCAATCCGTCGCCGCCCGCGTGGGCTACGCCGACCCGCTCTGGTTTTCCAAGGCCTTCAAAAGCATCGCCGGGCTCGCCCCCTCCGCCTACCGCCGGAAGATCAAGGGCTGATCGTCCGATCCTCCATGCCTTCCAGCCGACCCGCCATTCCCGGCGAAGGCGGGCCGCGTTAGGATAGGGCATGGCCTCATCCCGGTCTTTTTCCCCTGTTAGCGTTTCCCGCGAAGACGTCGTTCTGCCCACCTACGAACCCGCCGCCCCCGACCGAAACCCGATGTTTCTGGAGAAGCGGGTCTACCAGGGCAGTTCCGGCAAGGTCTACCCCCTGCCCTTCACCGACCGGATCGCCGAGAAGCCCGAGCCTCGCGCCTGGAAGGCCGTCCACCTCGAGAACGACTTTATCCGCGTCATGATTCTGCCCGAACTCGGCGGTCGCATCCACGTCGGGCAGGACAAGACCAACGGCTATGACTTCTTTTACCGGCAGGAGGTGATCAAGCCCGCCCTCGTCGGCCTCGCCGGCCCTTGGATCAGCGGCGGCGTCGAGTTCAACTGGCCCCAGCATCACCGCCCGTCGACCTTCATGCCGGCCGACGCCCGCGTCGAACGCCACCCGGACGGCGCCGTCACCGTCTGGCTCTCCGAGCACGATCCCATGGCCCGCATGAAGGGCATGCACGGCGTCACCCTGTATCCGGATCGCGCCTACATCGAGCTGCGCGCCCGGGTCTACAACCGCACCCCCCACGTGCAGACCTTTCTCTGGTGGGCCAACGTCGCCACCCGCGTGCATGAGCGTTACCAATCGTTTTTTCCCCGCGACGTCTCCTACGTCGCCGACCACGCCAAGCGCGCCATGAGCCGCTTCCCCTTGGCCGACGGCTCCTACTACGGCGTGGACTACGCCGCCCGCCATCGCGGGCAGCCCGCCAAAAACGCCCGCGCGTCCAATTCATTGGACATTGGTCATTCGTCATTGGGCATTTCCGCGCCCCGCGCGGACGACCTTTCCTGGTATGCCAACATCCCCGTCCCCACCTCCTACATGGCGATGGGCTCCTCCGAGGACTTTTTCGGCGGCTACGACCACGCCGCCGAGGCCGGGCTCGTCCACGTCGCCAACCACCACATCTCTCCCGGCAAGAAGCAGTGGACCTGGGGCAACCACCCCTTCGGCCACGCCTGGGATCGCAACCTAACCGACCCCGACGCCAGGGGCGAATACGCCCCCTACATCGAGCTCATGGCCGGCGTCTACACCGACAACCAGCCCGACTTCTCCTTCCTCCAGCCGGGCGAAACCAAGACATGGTCCCAATACTGGTATCCCATCCGGAAGATCGGCCCCGCCCACCAGGCCAACCTCCACGCCGCCGTCAGCCTGCACGTCCGCGACGGAAAAGCCCGCGTCGGCGTCTCCCCCGCCCGCCCGCTTCCCGGCGCGCTCGTAACGCTTTCCCACAAGGGTAAAACCCTCGCCGCCTTCACCCGCGATCTCGCGCCCGGCGCGCCCCTCCTCGAAGTCGTGCCCCTCCCCCGCGGCGCCACCGAAACAGACCTCGCCCTGCGCGTCCATGACGCCGACGGCACCCCGTTGCTCAATTACGCGCCTCAGGTTTCAGCTCTCAGCTCTCAGCTTTCGGATTCCGTTCCGCCCGCCGCCACCGAGCCGCCCATGCCCGCCGACGTCGCGAGCAACGACGAACTCTACGTCACCGGTCTCCACCTCGACCAATACCGCCACGCCACGCGCCACCCCGAGCACTACTGGCGCGAGGCCCTCCGCCGCGATCCGGGCGACTCCCGCTGCCACGCCGCCCTGGGCAAATGGCACCTGCGCCGCGGCGAATTCGCCGACGCCGAACGCCACCTCCGCGCCGCCATCGCCCGCCTCACCCTCCGCAACCCCAATCCCTACGACGGCGAACCGCACTACCAGCTCGGCCTGACCCTGCGCTACCAAGGCCGAACCGCCGACGCCTACGCCGCCTTCTACAAGGCCACCTGGAACCAGGCTTGGGCCGGCGCCGCTTACCACGCCATCGCCGAGATCGACTGCACGCGCGGAGACTGGGCGCTCGCGCTCACCCACCTAGACCACGCCCTGCGCCACGCGGCGGACAACCTCCGCGCCCTCGCCCTGCGCGTGCTTGTGCTCCGCCGCCTCGGCCGCGCCGCCGAAGCCGACGCCGCGCTCGCCGCCGCCCGCGCCCTGGACCCGCTCGACGCCTGGCTGCACCACCTCGCCTCGCCGAAGGACAACTCATTCCCCTTCGACGCCCAGATTCGCCTCGACGTCGCCCACGACTACGTCCGCGCCGGTTTCTACGCCGAGGCCCTCGCCCTGCTCACCGACGCGCCCACCGCCTCCGGCAATCCCGCCGACCTAGGCTCCGCCCCTCTCCTCGCCTACACCGCGGCGTGGATAGCCGGGCTTTCCGGCGACACCGCCGCGCGCCGCCGGCACCTCGTCGCCGCTCGCAAGGCTTCCCCCGATTACTGCTTCCCCGCGCGCCTCGAGGAGATTCTCGTCCTCGAAGCCGCCCTCGCCGTCGACGCCAAGGACGGCCGCGCCGCGTTCTACCTTGGCCACCTGCTCTACGACCGCCGCCGCCACGCGGAGGCCATCGAGCGCTGGCGCGCCGCCACCCGCCACGATCCGAAAAACGCCGTGGCCTGGCGCTGCCTCGGTCTCGGCGCGTTCAACATCCTCGGAAAGCCGGCCCTGGCCCGCGCCGCCTACGAAAAGGCCTTCGCCGCCGCTCCCGCCGACGCCCGCCTGCTCTATGAGCGCGACCAGCTCTGGAAACGTCTCGGCGTCGCCCCGGCCAAGCGTCTTCGCGAGCTGGAGAAACACGCCGATCTCGTCGCCGCCCGCGACGACCTGAGTGTCGAGTTCTGCGCCCTTCAGAATCAGGTGGGGCATCCCGAAAAAGCCCTGCCCGTCGTCACGCGCCGGCACTTTCAACCGTGGGAAGGAGGCGAGGGCCAGGCGCTCGGCCAGCACGTGCGCACCCACCAACTCCTCGCCCGCCGAGCCCTCGCGTCCGGCGACGGGGCCGAGGCCGTCCGCCTTCTGGAGGTCGCGCTTACCGCTCCTTCAAACCTCGGCGAGGCCAACCACCTGCTCGCCAACCAAAGCGACCTCCGCCTCGCGCTGGGCGACGCGCTCGTCGCCCGCGGACGCAGCGCGGAAGCCATCCCGCAATGGCGCGAAGCCGCCGAGTTCAAGGGCGACTTCCAGGACATGAGCGTCCGCTCGTATTCGGAGAAAACCTACTACTCCGCGCTCGCCCTGCGTCGCCTCGGCCAGAACGCCGAGGCGGCCAGGCTCCTCAAGGCCCTGCTCGCCCACGCCAAAACCCTCGCCAAGTCCAAGGCAAAGATCGACTACTTCGCCACCTCGCTTCCGACCATGCTTCTCTTCGAGGACGACCTGCAGGCGCGTCAATCGACCGCCGCGCTTTTCCTCGAAGCCCAGGCCCGCCTCGGCCTTGGTCAAAAGGCCCGCGCCACCACGCTCCTCCGCACCGTCCTGGAGCGCGATCCCAACCACGCCCTCGCCGCCGACCTCTTGTCCGCCTCCGTCTAGTTTTTTCCCCATGTTTCCCGTCCCCTCCGCTCCAGTCCTCTCGCTCGCAGGAAAATGGCGCTGCCGTCTTGGCCGGGATATTCCCGGGCCGACGGACGCCTGGCCCGTCGATGGCGACGCGCAAACGGTCGCGCTTCCCGGCTCGCTGCCCGGCCACGGAATCGGCGACCGCGTCGGGCTCGACACGCCGTGGACGGGCGGGATCTTCGACAAGTCGTTTTTCACGTCGCCCGCCTACGCCGCCTACCGCGAACCCGATAACTTCAAGGTGCCCTTCTGGCTCCAGCCCGAGACCTACTACGCGGGCGTCGCCTGGTATCAGCGCGAGATCGACATTCCCGCCGACTGGTCAGGTCGCCGCCTCGTCATCGAGCTCGAACGCCCGCACTGGATCACCCGCGTTTGGCTCGATGACCGTGAACTCGGCGAACAGGACGCGCTCTCCACGCCGCACCGCTACGAGCTCGGCACCAAGGTTACGCCCGGCCGCCACCACCTGACCCTGCGCGTGGACAACTCGCGCCTCGCGGTGAACATCGGCGACAACTCGCACAGCATCTCCGACCACACCCAGGGCAATTGGAACGGCGTCGTCGGCCGCCTCTCGCTCCACGCCACCGACACGATCTGGATCGACCGCCTCGATGTGTTCCCCGATGTCGCCGCCCGTGCCGTCATCGTGCGCGGCCGTCTCGCCGGCGCGGTCCCCGCCGGGGCGCTCGCACCGCAACCGCTCGACGGCATCTCGGTGGAGCTCCGCGTCGGCCAACGCGCACGCCTTGCGGTCGTGTCCGGCGCCGGCGGCGCCTTCGAGGCGCGTTACGAGCTCGGGCCCGACGCACCGCTCTGGGACGAGTTCAGCCCCGCGCTGCACACGCTCACCGCGACGCTCGCCTCAGGAGACACGCGCGAAGTCGTCTTCGGCCTGCGCGAGATCAAGACCGAGGGCCGCCGCATCCTTATCAACGGCCGCCCGCTTTTCGTCCGCGCCACCCTGGAGTGCGCCATCTTCCCCAAGACCGGCCACCCGCCGACCGACGTCGGGTCGTGGCGGCGCATTCTCCGGATAGCCCGTGCCCACGGTTTGAATACGCTTCGCTTTCACTCGTGGTGTCCGCCCGAGGCCGCCTTCGTCGCGGGCGACGAGGAGGGATTCTACTTCCAGGTCGAAGTGGCCACCTGGCCGAACTGGACCACCACGCTGGGCGACGATCAGCCGGTGGATGCATGGGTGGAGGCCGAAACCGGCCGCATCCGCCGCGCCTATGGCAACCACGCCTGCTTCGTCTTCCTCGCCGCGGGCAACGAGCCCGAGGGCCCGCGCCACGCGGCCTGGCTCTCCGAGTGGGTGACGCGGCGCCGCGCCGAGGATCCGCGCCGCCTCTACGTCGCAACCTCCGGTTGGCCCAACCTCCCGGAGAACGATTTCCACGTGGATTGGAATCCGCGCGTCCAGCACTGGGGCGCCGGCCTGAAATCGCGCATCAACGCCCTCCCGCCCGAGACATCGACCGACTACCGCGACTACATTGGCCGTTTCCCGCAGCCGCTCATCAGTCACGAGATCGGTCAATGGTGCGTCTATCCCGACCTCGGCGAGATCCCGAAATACACCGGTTACCTCAAGCCCCGTAACTTCGAGATCTTCCGCGACCGCCTGCGCGCCTCCGGACTCGAAGCGCTCGCCCCGGACTTTCTCCATGCCTCGGGCAAGCTTCAGGCGCTTTGCTACAAGGAGGACATCGAGGCCGCGCTGCGCACCCCGGAGATGGCGGGGTTTCACCTGCTCGACCTGCACGACTTCCCCGGCCAAGGCACCGCGTTGGTCGGCGTGCTAAATCCATTCTGGGAGGAGAAGGGCTACATCAGCGCCGCCGAGTATCGCCGCTTCTGCGCGCCAACCGTGCCGCTCGCACGCCTCGCACGACGCGTCTTCACGGCGGACGACACGCTCGCCGCCGACCTCGAGGTCGCCCACTGGGGCGCGAATCCGCTCTCCGCCAGTTCGGCGACGTGGCGCGTATCGACCGCCGACGGCCGCGAACTCGCCGCCGGCCGAACCGCACCGCGCGACGTGCCGGTCGGCGGCCCCGCATCGCTCGGGCGCGTCGAGCTGGCGCTGAGTCCCTTCGCCCATCTCGCTCCCGCGAAGCTCCGACTCGAATTATCCGTCGCCGGAGACGGCGGCGAGGTCTTCGCCAACGACTGGGACCTGTGGCTGTATCCCCCTCCCGTCCGCGTATCGGCCACGCCGTCCGCGGGCGTGCTCGTCGCGACGGCGCTGAATGCGAGCGCGCTCGCCCACCTCGAAGCCGGCGGCGACCTGTTGCTCGCCGTGCCGGGCTCGGCCGTGGCAGGAGACGTGCAACTTGGTTTCTCCACCGTGTTCTGGAACACCGCGTGGACCAATGGCCAGGCGCCGCACACCCTTGGCGTGCTTTGCGATCCCGCCCATCCCGCGCTCCGCGATTTCCCCACCGAGGCATGGAGCAACTGGCAATGGTGGTATCCCCTCCATCGCGGCGGAGCCTTCGTGCTGGATGGCCTGCCGGGCGGCCTGACGCCCATCGTGCGGGTGATCGACGATTGGTTCACCGCGCGCCGCCTCGGTCTGATCGTGGAAGCGCGCGTCGGCCGCGGTCGCGTGCTCCTTTGCGGCGCGGATCTCCCCGCTGCGGACGATCCCGTCAATCGCCAGCTCCTGGCCAGTCTCCTGCGCTACATGGGCGACACCGCTTTCGCCCCGACCACGACGCTCGATTTCGAACAACTCCGCGGTCTCTTCAACACGCGCGCCGACTAGCGCGGCTTGCTCAACCCAGACCCGGGGCGCCGAGCTGCTCGCGCAACCAGCCGGGGCGGTTGGTCGTGATCGAGTCCACGCCCGCCGTGGCGAGGCGCACGGCGAGCCCGGGATCGTCGACCGTCCACACGTGCAGCTTTAATCCCGCCGCCCTCACCGCGTCCACAAAGCCGCGGTCGATCGGAAAGCGACAATCGAGGTTGAGCCCATCGAGACCTGCCGAGCGGGCGCGTTCCGCGAGCACCTCGGCGGAGGTCGATTCGCGCGCCACTATCCAGTGCGTCTCGATATCCGGGAAACGACGCTTCGCGCATGCGGCCACTTCGAAGTCGAAGCTCATGAGCAAAACCGCCGCCCTCGGCCGGTCTGAGGTGGCAAGGATGCGTTCGAGCGCCGGCAAGATCTCCAAACCGCACTTGATCTCCACGAGAAGCCGCCGTCCGTCGGGAACGATCTCAAGCGCCTCCTCGAGCGTTGGTATCCGCTCCCCCGCATACTGCGGCCCCTTCCACGCCCCGACGTCCGCGCGGCGCAGCGACTCGAGCGAATGTCCGGCCGCGACCAGATTGCACGCGGCCACCCGGTGCGTGCCTTCGTCGTGCAGCAGGACGACGCGGCCGTCGCGCGTGAGACGCACGTCGCACTCGCCGGCATCGGCGCCTTGCGCGAACCCCAGGCGCAACGAGGCCAGCGTGTTTTCGGGCGCATCGTGCGAGGCGCCGCGATGGGCGGTGATCAAAGGTGGCGGGGACACCCGCCGAGCCTGCGGGCGCGCGCCGCCTAGAGCGAGCGCAGGAACTCGATCAAGTTGCGCTGACGTGCGGCATCGAGCCGCGTGTAACGGTTGCGGGATGCCGCGGCCTCGCCGTCGTGGGCGCGAATCGCGGCGTCGAGTGTGGTGGCGCGCCCGTCATGGAGATACGTGTTGCGACGTCCAAGTCCCCAGAGCGGCGCAGTGCGCATCTCGCGCGGACCGGCGGAGCCCTGCGGGATTCCGTCGCCGAGCGCGCCCATGTCGTGAAGGAGCAAATCCGAATACAACGGCACCGTCTTATGCGCGAGCGCGGAGATCGACGAGGGCCCGGTTCGCAGGGAAGGCGTGTGGCACTCGACGCAGTTGAGCGAGTTAAACACCGCCTGGCCGGCGAGGATCTGCGGAGAGTTCACGGGACCCCGCCTCGGCGGTGCGGCAAGCAGGCGCATGTAATCCGCGACCCGGTCGATATCGCCCCTGCCTGTCTCGGGGTCGGACTCGTCCTCGGGGTCGAGGATGCGGTCGGCGCGATCCAGAAGCTCGAACTTGCCGTTGGGTGCATTGTCGGAGCGAAAATACCGATTGGTGACGCCCATCTCGTTCGCGTAGGCGTCGGCGCTGAAGGCGAGGAGCGTGGCCTGCTGGGCCTTCCAACCGAAGCGCCCCACGCGTTCGGCGCCGCTCGCGACATCGGTGACGACGGAGACGCGGCCTTTGATGCCATCGGGCTTTCCGGGTTTGGCCGCGAGCGCGCGCAAGGTCGAATCCGGGATGGCCTCGATGAGCCCCGCGCCGAAAAGCGGCGTGGTTATCCGACGCGCGACCACGTTCGCCTCGGGCGGAACGGTCTCTCGCAAACCCGGGCGGAGGGCGCGGTCCTGCAGAAGAGGGCCGCCGAGCCGTTCCAGCGCATCGAAGACCCCGTCCGTCATGCGTCCGAAGCGGACGACATCCCGGCGGCTCCCACCGCCGGGGGCGGGATTGCCGTGGCAGGAAATGCAGGAAACGTCGTTGAAAATCGGGCCGAGACCGCTGTCGGCGTTCTCCCGCTGCGCGAAGGCGGTGAAGCCGTCGGCAAAGGCCGCGCGCCCGGCGGCGGGCAAGCCGGGGAGCGGACCGCCGAGCTGGCCGACCGAAGGCGGCGCGGGCGGATTCGGTGGCGGAGGCGCGACCTGGGCCAACAACCCGAGGGGCAGCGCGAGCAGGGATAAAAAAAGGCGCGGATGCATGGACGTGAAGCTCACGGAGCATCGGGACCGGGAGGGGGCGGCAAACGATCATCGGAGCCGGCGCGGGCGGAACCCTCGCTCTTGGCGCGAGGCGGGCGGGGACGCAGCTCGTCGCCGCTGAGGCGGCCGTCGCCATTGCGATCATGGCGGCGCAACACCGCGGACGCCGCGTTTATCTCCTGGGCGGAGACGACGCCATCGCGGTCGGCGTCGAAGATCGAAAAGGGACTCGGGCGCCCCTGGCTATCGGCGGGCAAACCGTCGCGCTCGGCCGGGCGGCGCTCCGGCGCGGTGCCCTGGGCGTGGGCGGCGGATGACAACGTGGCGGCCGCGAAAAAGGCGGCGACCGAGAAGCGGGCCTGACCGCGGCGGAGGAAGTGGACTTGGCGACGAGCGGCGAAGACGGGGGAGTTCATGTCCCCAGTTAACCACGGCCACGTAAGCGCCGTATGAAGCCGGACGGGAGAATTATTAAGCCTGTGTAAAGGTAGGGCGGAACCGCCCCCCAACAAGCCGGTTTTGGAGGGAAGCCCCATGGACTGCGGCGGCACGACGACGCCATCGACGACGAGCCTCGGCTCGTCGCCCTCGTCCCCGCATCCCGCGCGCAAAACGCACCGAACCCGAAATTAAGCTCGCGCCGCGCTTCGGAGATTGCGTAGTCCCTTTTTCCAGCGGCTCCGGGCAGCCGCCGAACTCGTCAACCCACACCCGCCCGTATCCACTCTATCACGACACCACATATCCCTTT
>CAMLQS010000164.1 GCA_946482165.1 uncultured Verrucomicrobiota bacterium
CATCGAAAAAATGGCCGCCTCCGGATGAAAACTATTTTACCAAAGTAGAACTAGGTAGGATTAGAGCAAGTTTTCCCTTGCGGAGTTGATCGAGGTTTCCACTTTCGCCCTCTCGCAGGTTTTCCGTCCCTATCGTCTAGTCTGGTTAGGACACCACCCTTTCACGGTGAGAACCGGGGTTCGAATCCCCGTGGGGACGCCATCTTTAAAACTCCCGCATCTCGAAAGAGATGCGGGAGTTTTAGTTTCCGGATGATGCCCCTTGGCACGGGGCGGGGTCGCTCGGCAGCGTAAACCAAAACGTGCTGCCCTTGCCCGTTTGGCTCTCGACGCCGATCTCTCCGCCGTGGGCATCGACCGCCAGTTTGCAAAACGCCAGGCCCAGGCCGGTGCCACGTCGCGCCTCCGACGCTTCAATCTGCGAGAACTTCTCGAAAATCCTGCTTCGGTGCGCCTCGGGAATACCCGCGCCGGTGTCGCGCACCGACACCCGCACCCGACTCGCATCCACCCGTCGCACCGACACTTCGACTTCGCCGTTTCGCGGGGTGAACTTCAGCGAGTTGTCCAATAAGTTGGCCAGCACGCGACGGACGATCTCCGCATCGCAAAGCGCCCGCGCCGGCTCGTTCGTTGTCTCGACCAGCCGGATGCCGCGTCTCGCCACCACCTGCCGCAGCGTCCTCGCCACCGCGCCCGCCAAGGCGTTCAAATCGGTGGGCGTGGGCGAAAGCGGCATCGATTTGGCCTCGAAGCGGCTCACGTCCAGGAGCGTGGCGATCATCTCCTTCATTTTTAACGCGCCGGAGGCGCACCGGTTCAGGCACTCCAGCTCTTCCGGCGAGAACCGCCTGCCGAGGTTGGCCTGAAGGAATTCGTGCCCCATCAACACCACGGACAGGGGCGAGCGCAGATCGTGCACGACCATGTGCGTGAGGCTGTCGCGCAGACGCTCGAGCTCCCGCAATCGCGCGTAGCTTTGCCGCAACTCGTCGTTTTGTCGCTTTGCGCCCACCGCGTTTCGCACCCGCAGCGCCAGGTCCTGCTGATCCACCGGCTTCGTCAGATAATCGTTCGCCCCGGCTTCGATGCCAGCCAGCCGATCCATCCGTTCGGTGTGGGCGGTCACCATGATCACGGGGATGGCCGCCGTCTTGGCGTCCGCCTTGAGCCGGCGGCAGACCGTGAGTCCGTCCACCTCCGGCATCGCCACGTCGAGCAAGACAACGTCCGGCTCGGCGGCGGCAACCCGATCAAACACCTCCGCGCCATTCGCCGCTTCGTCCACGGAGTAGCCGCGCAGCTCCAGCATGACCCGCAACAACTCGCGGTTCTTCGGCTCGTCGTCCACGACCAGCACCCGGCCTCCTTGGGCCGTGGCGAGGGAACGGGAAGTGGCGGGATGCCGGGCGCTCATTGCCGGGATTGGGGGCGCTCGCCTTCGGCGGGATTCAGCAGCGCGGTGACGCGGCGGACAAAGGTGCGGGTGTCGATCGGCTTGGTGATGTAGGCCTGACAGCCCGCCTGCATCGCCAGAGACTCGTCGCCGTGCATCGCATGGGCCGTCAGCGCGACGACCGGGATATTCGCTGTCGCGGGATCCGCCCGAAGCCGGCGCGTCGCCTCGAGCCCGTCCATGCCCGGCAGGCTCACGTCCATCAGGATTACATCCGGCAGTTCAAGCCGGGCGATTTCGATGCCCGCCTCCGCCGCCGTGGCGGACATGACCCGATGGCCCGCGGCCTCGAGCAGGTCGGTGACCAGTTCCAAATTTGCCGGCGTGTCTTCTATCACGAGGATGCGTGCGGTTCTCATGAAGGGGCGAGGGGGCTTTGCTAGGTTTTCCGCGTTTGTTCGGATACGCGTTTCAGTTCCGCCATCAGTCGATCCCGCGCGGGCTTGGCCGTGATGCTTTGCACCTGGCGAGACAGTCGCTCGCGCTCCTCCGGCGCGAGATCCTGGCTCGTGTAAACGAGCACGGGCAATTCCGCCGTGCGCGGATCCGCGCGCAGGCGGTCCACCATTTCGAAGCCGTTCATTCCGGGCATCAGCAAATCGAGGATTACCAAATCCGGCAAAAGCCCGTCGAGCCGGGCCAAGCCCGCCGCGCCATCCGCCGCCTGCTCGACCTCGCAGCCATGCCCCCGGAGCAGCTCCGCCGCCGGCTCCACCGAAGCCGGCTCGTCGTCGACGATAAGGACTCGACGCACCGTCCGCCCCGCGGCCCTTCCGGCGCGGGCCACCACCTCAAGCAGTTCTTCGCGGCGCACCGGTTTCACCAGAAAGTCGACCGCCCCGAGACTGCGTCCCAGCTGCTTGTCGTCCGTGATGGAGACGATCACCACCGGGATGTCGCGCGTCTCCGGCCGGGCCTTGAGGTCCGCCAATACTTCCCATCCCTGGCGGTCGGGGAGCAGGATATCCATCGTGATGGCGAACGGGCGCCTGCGGAGCGCGATGTCGAGCGCCTCCTCGCCCGAACCCGCGATCACCACCGCGTAGCCGCCGGTGACCAAGTGGTTTGCCAGCAAGGTGCTCGCCGTCTGGTCGTCCTCGACCACCAGGACCAGCGGCCGCGATTCGCCTTCCGGCTCGCCGCCGCGCGCCGAGGGGGGCTCGGTGGCCGCGAGCTTCTCCGCGAGCGCCGCACGGTCGTTTTCCGTCGTGGCTTCCGCGTGCAGCGGCAGCTCGAAATGAAAAGCGCTGCCCCGCTCCTCGCCGTCGCTCTCCACCCAGATCCGGCCGCCGTGCAACTCGATCAATTTTTTGCTCAGCGCCAGGCCGAGCCCGGTGCCGCTTTGCTTTCGCGCATAGGTGGAATCGATTTGTTCAAACTCCCGGAAGAGGCGCTGGATGTCGGCCTCCTTCAACCCGATCCCCGAATCGATCACCGAGATTCGCAGCCCGGCGTTTCCGTCAAAAGCCTTCGGATCCGCGAGCGTCGCGCGGACGGACACCCTGCCGCCGTCGGGCGTGAATTTGATCGCGTTGCTCAGCAGGTTGTAGAGCACCTGCTTGAACTTCGCCTGATCCGCGTGCAGGAGCGGCAGGCCCGGATCGCAAACGTAATCGAGCGCTATGCTCTTCTTGTGCGCCAGCGACTTCACCACCGCCAGCACGTCCTCGACCGCGCGTTCCGCCGCATAGCGCGATCGGTGAAGCTCGAGGCGCCCGGCCTCGACTTTGGCGAGGTCGAGGATGTCGTTGATGAGCTGCAAAAGGTGGCGTCCGCTCGTCAGCACGTTCGAGACGTAGCGGGCCTGCTTCGGGTTCAGCGCGCCGACCGATTGGTCCTCGAGAATCTCCGAGAAGCCGATGATCGCGTTGAGCGGGGTGCGCAACTCGTGGCTCATGTTGGCGAGAAACTGCGACTTCGCCTGGTTCGCCTGTTCCGCCGAGGCCTTGGCCGCGCGCAGTTCGGCCTCGGCGCGTTTGCGCTCGGTGTTGTCGCGCGCGACGCAAAACATGGTGTCTTCGGCTTCCGACCAAAACGCCGACCAGACTATGGGCACGGTCGAGCCGTCCTTGTGCCGATACAGGTTTTCGAAATCCTGGACCGGCTTTCCCTCCATGACCGAGGCCGCCGCCTGGTTGGTCATCTCGACGTCGTCGGGATGCACAAAATCGATGTAGCGCCGGCCGATCAGCTCCTCCGGAGCGTAGCCCCACACGTTCATGCACGCCGGGCTCATCGTCACAAAGCGTCCCTGGGCGTCGATCGCGCAGATGACATCCAGGGAGTGTTCCATGATCAGCCGGTTCGCGCGACTTGCCGCCTCCAGCTCCTCCCGGCTGCGGCGCGCCTCCTCCTCGGCCTTTTGCACCCGGAGAAAACCGCGCACCGCCCTTTGCAGCGAAAAGCCGACCGCGAGGCAGGCCGCCGAGCCGCCGAGGAGAACCGTCGCGCTCGTCCGCTCGGCGAGCGCTCCCGCCGAATCGGCCTGGGCGCGCAAAGCCTCCTCCTCCCGCGCCTCCATCGCGCCGAGCAGGGTTCGGATCTGATCCATCAAAGTCTTTCCATGTCCGAGCGCGATCAGGCTGGTCGCCTCGGCCGCGCCTTCTTCACGCCTGACGCGAATCACGTCGCCGATGAAGCTCAGCTTCTCCCGAATGAGCCGCTCCAGATGGCCAAGCGTCGCGGCATGCGCCGCATCGTCGGCGACCAAGCGGCTGAGATTGGCGTAGGCCCCCAGCGCTTCGACCCGACCCTCCTCGTAGGGCTCGAGAAAGCGCTCCGCGCCGGCGATCGCAAAACCCCGGCTGGCTGTTTCCGTATTAAGCAAAGCGGTCTTCAGCGCCTCGATCTCTTCTAGAACCTGACGCGTGTGCTCCGCGCGTCGAAAGGTTAGCACATTCTGTCGCGCGCTCCACCAAGTCGAAGCCGCGAGTGAAACGAACAGGAGCAAAGCGACCGCAAACACCGCCCAAAGTCTGCGCTGGAGGGGCATCTTGATCATGTTCGGGGTAAGATGGTCGGCTCGTAGCTGACACGATGACCGTTAATTACAACTCTCGGTGACGCAAACGCCCCCGGGTCTTTACCCTTGATTCACCCTGATAAAGACCCGGGTAGGGCTCGCGCTTCAAGCCACGCGGTTTCGCTGGCCGGCATCGGCGAAGTCGCCCGGTTTATGGTCGGTCGAGGCGCTCGATCATCGGCTTGTTGCGCAATTGTGAAGTTAATTTTCGCAGATCTTCAGTAGAACGTAATCCAAGAAAGGGCTATTTTGCTCCTTTGACCGGCGGATTCAGCCAGCGGCCACGCAAGCCTGCTTTCGCTAGAGCCGTTGAATCGGTGCGGTCGAAATTCGCGTTCGAGATCTCCGTCCTCCCCAAACCAGCCCCAACATTCCAATGACCAGCACATCGAAGATACTTCCGCTCATCGCCCTAAGCTTGGCGATTCCCGCCCTCTGCGAAGCGCAGATTGCGATCACGGAAACCGCGTTCACCAACAGCGAGCTCCAAAGCGATCCTCTTGGCGGAGCCACCGGCTTCACTCTCAGCAGCTTCAACATGGCTGGCGGCAACGCCCTCGTCGTCGCGATCAGCGCCGAAACCGTCGCCTCGGGCTTCAACGGCTTCTCCGTCAGCTTCGGCGGCGTGGCCGTGACGGACAGCGTCGTGGCCATATCGGGCACCACCGCCAAACAGGCGGCGGCGGTGTTTTATGTCATAAACCCTTCGGTCACCACCGGTGATGTTGTAGTGACATTCAACTACAGCTCCGCCCTTCGCAGCGACGCCTCGGTCAGCGTTTTCGCCCTGAGCAACGTGCTTGGCGTTACCGCCGGGGGAACCGCTACGGCCACGGGAACTAACAACACCGCACTAAACCTCAACTACTCCGGAACGGCCGATGGCTTTATGATCATGGCGGGCGTGGATAACAGAGCAAATTCAGGTCTGCCCGTTGTCGCGGGAAGCAATTTCTCCGCCTATTCCCAACGGCTCGCGACCAATTTTGACGCCAACCCCAGCGCCTCCGGCGCTTTTGCCAGCTCCGCCGGTCAGGCTCAAGCCTATGGCAGTATCGGTGCGACCACCACGTTCACCACCACCTACACTTCGCCGACCGGCGGCTCTACTTCCAGCCGCAATGCCGCGGCGCTGGTCGCGTTCGAGGCGATTCCCGAACCCTCCGCCTTCGCCGCGCTGGCCGGTCTTGGCGCTCTTGGGTTCGCCGCGTCGCGACGTCGTCGCCGCGTCTGATCGCCGGCACGCGGTTCAACCCGTTTCCGCAGGCTGCGTTTGCAGGTAGCGGATTTTAACCTCGCGAGCTCCGGGCCGACCTGACGGCAGCCCGGCGCTTGCTTCAAGCGTTCGGCGCGGACCTCCAACGGTCCGCGGTCGAGGCATTCCTAGCGCCATGCGGCGGCGAGGCGCTCGTTGAGGCCGCGCCCCGTGGTCGTAGGTGCCGGGCGTCGGCGGCGACGCGGATCGGCGCGGTTTCCCCCAAAAAACAGTCTTTCCAACCCCTATGAAACGCTCCTCGCAAAGCCGTCCGGCTTCGTTCGCGCCCAGGACACTCCGCACCGCCCTGTTGGCGGCCGGGTCCGCGTCGCTTTTTCTCGTCCCTTGGGCCGGCGCCCAAGTTTGGGATGCGCAAGCCGCGCCCGACCTCAACTGGTCCACGCCCGCCAATTGGGACACCGACGCGTCGCCTGCCGACGGCGCGGCCGTGTCCTTCTCGACGGTTGGCACGGCTGCGGTTGGCACGATCACCAATGTCGTGAATCCGGGCCTCTCTATTGGCACCTTGAGCTTTACCCAGACCGGCGGAGCCGTCGCCGCGCATACCACGCAGATCGCCGCCGGGCAGACCCTCACGGTATCCGGCACCGGAGTGGTTTCGGTCTTCGGCCGAGTCGCGGACGCCACCGTGAACGACTCTACCACCGTGTTCACCGGTTCGGGCTCCTTGGCCGTCACCGGCGGCGCCACCGCGAACATCAACGTCGGTCTTCCCACCGGCCCCACCTTCACCTCCGGCAACGCCGTCGGCACGCACATCGTGGATATGTCCGGCTTGTCCTCGTTCACCGCGGACATGGGGACTTTCAACATCGGTTATACCGCCCAAGGTTTCTATTCTCAGGCAGGCATCGTGAAGCTGCCTCCCGCCGCTTCCATCATTGCGACGACCGTTGCGGTCGGCGCAACCACTTCCCTCGGCGTCACCGCTCCCACGACGTCCCTTTTGGAGCTGGGCCAGACCGCCACGCTCAACGCCAACACGATCACGATCGGCGCCGGAAAGAGCACCGGCGCGCTCAATTTCCGAGCCGGCCTGACGGGCGCGACCGCCACCATCGCCGACCGCGCCGGCACCGGCCCCGCCAACCTCAACATCGGCACGCATGGCATCTCCTCCGTCGCGAATCCGGTCGGAACGGTAGACTTCACCGGCGGCGCCGTGACCGCGAATCTGGGTGTGGTCACCCTCGGCGGGACCCGCAGCAACAACGGCGGCGCCGGCAGCGGCGCCGGGCATTTCATCCTCGGTCCGGGCTCGATCACGGCCACTACGATCAACGTGGGCAACGCCAACGGCAACGTCGGCAACGCGACCGGCAACGTGACCCTCGCGGCGTCGGCTGGCACGCTCACGGCCGGCACGGTGATCGTCGGCAAGGGCGCCGCCACGGGCAACGGAGCGGCCACCGGCACCATCACTCAAAATGGCGGCACCGCCGCCATCACGACGCTCAGCATCGGCGACAAGCCCGGCAGCGGCACGGGAGCCGTCGCGGGCACTTACAACTTGGCTGACGGCGTGCTCAAGGCCTCCGCCATCCAGGCCGGCGCCTCCAGCCCGGGCACCATCACCCGCGCCTTCAACTGGACCGGCGGCACGCTCCGGAATCTCGACGGCGCCGATCTCATCGTAAGCGGCGTTCCGCTCACGGTCACCGGAGCCGGCGCCCATACCTTCCTCGCCGAGACCGGTCGCACGATCACGATCAACAGCGGCCTGGTCGGCACCGGCGGTTTCTCCAAGACCGGAGCCGGCACCCTCGTTCTCACCGCCGCGAATACGCACGCGGGCGACATCACCGTCGACGACGGCACGCTGACCCTCGCCGACAACGCCACGTTGAAATTCACCATCGGAGCTTCCGGCACCAACAACCAGGTGGGCGGCCTCGGCGCTTTCACGATCAACGGCGACTTTGACTTCGATCTGCTCGCCGCCGGCACGACGCTCGGCAACTCTTGGCAGATCGTCGACACCGCCGCCCTTTCGGAAACCTACGGTCCCACCTTTTCGGTCACGGGCTTCGCCGCCTCCACCGGCAAATGGGTGAAGCCCGCCAACGGAACCTTCTACGAGTTTGATCCCGCGACCGGTCTCCTCCGCGTCATCTCGGACCCCGGTATCTCGTATCCTCCTCCGACGGTCACCCTGGGCCAGCACAACACCACCTATCCGATCGGCGCGAACCTCGTGCTGAACGTCGGCGCCTCCGGCACCGGCAACCTCACCTACCAGTGGTATTATCAGGCCAACTCGGGCGCGACGCCCGTGGAGATCACCGGCGCGACCTCCGCCAGCTACACGGTTTCCAACGCCACCGGATCCGCCACCGGCCTCTACTCGGTTGTCGTTACCGACCACGCCGCCGAGGCTTCAGGCAAGCCGCCCACCACGGCGACGGCCCTGTTCCCTCTCATCTCGGTCGTGCCCGTTTCCGACTTGGTGGTCGCTTACCACCGTTTTGAAGAGGGCGTGGTCGGAGAAACCGCGGGCGGCGCGAACGATTCCTCGCCCTCCGGCGCCAATCCGCTCTCGAGCGGCCTGAACAGCCCTGCCTTTAGCGATGACGTGCCTCTCGTGGCGGTGCCCTCCACCACCGCGAGCAACGCCCGGTCCCTCGCCTTCGGCTTGGGTGACACCCGTTCTTTGGTCGCCTCCACGGGCGGCGCGCTGGCCTCCACCGGCTTCAAGAACTTCACCATCGAGGCCTTCGTCAAGTTCACCACCGTAAGCGGCGTATCCACTATCGTGGGACGCGACGACAGCAGTCCGGAGCAAGCCGCCGGTCAGAACGCGCTCTTCTATCTCCAGCGCAACGGCGGCGGCTTCCGCGTCCAGTTGGTGGATCGCAGCGGCGCGGTCCTCTTCGCCACTGGAACGGGTGTCGTGACCAATCGCTGGTATCACGTCGCCGCCGTGGGCGACGGCATCGCCGGCACGCTCACGCTTTACGTAAACGGGCAGGCCGTCGGCAGCGCCACGGGCTTCACCGGCCTCCTGGTTCCCGCCGGCGGATCCGATACGCCTTGGACGGTGGGACGCGGCGACTTCAATCTCGAGGACACCGATCCCATGCGCGGCTGGATCGACGAGGTGCGCTTCACCGACGCCGCCCTTTCCAGCCAGGGCTTCCTTAACAACAAGGGTGGCGTCGCCATCCTGCCGCCGGTCGTTTCCGTTTCGCCCGCGGGCCGCGCTGTTCGCCCGGGCGGTTCCGCCTCGTTCACCGTCACCGCCACCTCGCAGATGGGCGGCACGCTGAGCTACCAGTGGTATAAGGACGGTGTGGCGATGTCCGGCCAAACCGGCGCCACGCTGGCCCTCGGCGGTGTCACGGTCGCGGCCGACGGCGCTTACCACGCGGTCGTCACCGACTCCGCGAGCGGCACCAGCGGCACGCCTGTCTCCAGCACGGTCGCCGCGCAGCTGCAGGTGATCGACATTCCCTGGACCAGCCGAGCCATCGGTCTGAATTTCGTCGGCACCTCCAGCGGCAACGCGAATTACTCCACCGCGCTCGGCTCGGCGGACACCGCCCCCGCCGGCTTTGTGCCCACCGCCGGCTGGAACGACTCGGCGACAGTCAGCGGCGTCAGCACCCAAAGCTCGCCGTTGACGCTGAAGGAGAGCGATGGCTCCGAAGCCGCGGGCGTGACCGCGACATGGTCCTCGTCCGGCACTTGGTCCGCCCGGACCGGCACGGGAGACCCGTCGGTCAAGACGCCCGATGCCCGCCTGCTGCACGGCTACATCGAGTCGCGCAATCCGGGCACCACCGTGGCCCTCTCCAACATCCCCTACGCGAACTACGACGTCTATGTCTACGTGGTCGGCGGCACCAACGGGAACGTGGGCAGCATCTCCATCGACCGCGACTCCCCGTTCTTCTATTATCGCGTGCTTCAACACGACTCCTACGTGCCCGCCGCGGTCCCGTCCGCGGAGAACCCCTATTCCGTTCCCCCCATGGTAGGCGAGTCCGAGAGCCCCGACGCGGCGCGGACCGCTCCTGCGGCGACCTTCGTGCGCTTCGCCAACGTGAGCGGCCCGAGCCTCAGCATCGCGGTCACGGACGCCGTCACGAACGCAAACGCGGGAGGCATCGCGGCCGTCCATATTGTCGACCGCAGCAGCACGCTTGCGGCCCCCGCCGGACTCGGCGCGACGCCGGGTGCGGGCCAGGTTGCGTTGAACTGGAACGCCTCGGCCGGCGCCAGCAGCTATACCGTGTTCCGATCCACCCACCCGACCTTCGGCTATGCGGCCGTGGCCGGCGGGCTGACGTCCACCACCTACACCGACACGACCGTGACCGGCGGCGTCACCTATTATTACGTGGTGTCCGCGTCCGCGATCAGCCCCGCGACGGAGAGCGGATACTCCACGGAGGTCTCGGCGACGCCGACCGCGGGTGGCTCGCCGCTCCAGTCCTGGCGCCAGACGCACTTTGGCACGACGGCCAACAGCGGCGACGCGGCCAATACCGCAGACCCCGATGCCGACGGCCAGGTGAACCTCCTGGAGTATGCGCTCGGCACCAACCCGAACACGGCCGGCGCGCTTCCGGTGACGGTCGCTCGTTCGGGCGCGTTCCTCACGCTGAGCTTCCCTCGGATCGCCGACTCGAACCTCGTCTACATGATCGAGGCGAGCGACACGCTTTCCGGCTGGAGCGTCGTGCATACCTACTCCGCCTTCGAGACGACCGGCACCACGACCTACACGGACATGGTCCCGCTGACGAGCCAGTCACGCCGCTTCCTGCGCCTGGTCGTGACGGCGCCCTGAGTTCCTCGATCCCGCCCGGCCGCCGCCATGGGGTGGCGCCGGGCTCCTTTTTCCTCCGATGAATGCCCGACTGTTTTCGCTGATGACCCTGTTCCGGCACCTGGGGCTTCAAGAAACACGACCATCGCTGGAAATCCCCCGAGACGCTC
>CAMLQS010000165.1 GCA_946482165.1 uncultured Verrucomicrobiota bacterium
GCCGAGAAAGCCAAGGCCGAAGCCGAAGCCAAGGCGGCCGCCGATGCCGCCGCTAAAGTCGCCGCCGCCGCGCCCACCTCCCCGGCCCCCGCCGCCACGCCCTGATCGGCGCGAGCAAGCATACCCATCCATCCCCGAGGGCGGCGCATCGGCGCCGCCCTTTTTCCTGCGCATGGCCGGAGGCGGAATGCTCGCACTTCGACCACCGCTATCACGGATCGCACGGATCGACTGGCTCGCATCCGCGACAATCCGCGCCATCCGCGGTCAAAACTCCGCCACCACATCCCACCCTCAAACGATGCGTCACAACTCGTCGTCGTGCGTCTCGCGCAACAGCCCCGCGTTGGGATCCACCGCCACCCTCGCCAGCCAGTCGCGCATCAGTGGGTCCTGCTCCGCCAGATCCGCCGGAAAGGGAGCCGCCAGCAGGTCGATCACCCGCAATCGCCCCGTGGTGTCGCGCACCAGGTTTTTCGCGTGCGTGTCCGCGATGAACCACGCCTTGCCACCCACGAAAGTCAGCCGCGGGTGGTCGCGGTGCGCCCGCAGGAAACGCGCCGGAATCGGAATCAGGTTCTCCGGCAAAAGCGCGCTCACATCCGCGTTCTCCGGCAGACGTTCGCCCAGAGCCTGCTTCGCGATCAACACGCCTTCCGGCGTCACGCCCACCACCTCGGTCGGCATCCCGTCGAGCGCGAGGATGAGGGCGAGCTTCTCCAGCAAATCGCGGTAACTCCCCAGGCACGCGTCCGCATGCAAGGCCGGCGCGTCGAGCCCGTCCGCCGAGCCCGCGCGGGCGAAAGCAAAGGTGCCGCCGATCCGGCCCTCCTCGCGGGGAAGGTAGAACTTGTAGATGGAGCCGTCATGGACCGATTGAAACGCGCTCGCCTCCACGCCGCTGCCGATACGGTGCAGGCGCGGGCTGCCCTCGCCCATGGGGTCTTCGTGTTCGTGGTCCGGAAACCCGAAGGCCTCCAGCGGCACGATGGGCAACGTATGCCGAAACGCGCGCGCCGCCTCGTCGAGTTCGCGCCAGAGCGGATCGGCCCCGGCGAGCAGGCTCAGCTGGTCTTCTTCCCAGAGGACGAGATCATCGTCTGGATCCGTTCCGATGCCGACTTTCTGCGCTGCCGCGCCGAAGCGAGCGAACGCTTCCAATCTTCGCTCGTGATCGTGTTGAAGAGAGGTCTGGACGTCGGGGCCGGGGTGGCGCCCGCCTTGGAGGACGGTCGCTTGTCCGGTGAAGGGGTCTTGCATGGATCGGCGGTCACGGCTCAGGGAAGGGGCTAAAGTGGGATCGCGGCGCGGCCCGACAAGGTCAACTTACCCCGCTTGTTCGCAAGTTGCTCACGGCGCCCCCGATTTCAACGGGTGCATGTGGCGGAGCGGCGGAGCCGTTTCGTTTTCGCAAACCCCGTCCGACGAAAGCGCTCCGCGCTTCCGCTGCCACAGGAACAAATCCGTCTGGGGTGCTTGCCGGCGCTTGGTCGGGTGAAATCAGCCGGCGATCGCGATCGGCTGGCCCACCCCGCGATACCGATCCGGGTGGCAGGTGAGGATGAGGATTTGCAGGCGGGCGGCTTGGGCCCCGAGGACGTCGAGGATGCGCTGCTGGCGGACGGGATCGGTATTCACCAAAACGTCGTCAAGGATCAGCACCTGCGGTTCGTCGGCGGAGAGTTCCTGGGCGACGGCGAGACGGAGGCAGAGGAGGAGTTGTTCCTTGGCGCCCTGAGAGAGCAGGTCGAAGGCGTGGGCCGAATCGCGCGTGCCGCCGACGCCCGCGATCTGGAGATGTTCGTCGAGAAAGACTTCGCGGGTCGCGTCGCCGCTGAGCTCGGCGAAGGCGGAGGTGAGGCGTTGCTCCAGCGGAGTGAGCACGGCCTTCGTCGCGGCTTGCTTGCGGTGCTCGATCAGGTCGTGCCCGAGACGGGCGCACCAGGCCTGGGCGCGGGCGGCGTCGCGGCGGAGGGTCGCCTCGGTCTTCTTCTCCTCCAACTCGGTCTCCCGCGAGTAGAGACCCTGGCCGCCGAGGGTTTCCAGTTTGCCCTTGGCTTCGTCGCGTTCCGACCGGCGCGCCTGGAGTTCGTTGGCGATTTGCTGGAGCCCGGTGGCGGCGCGCCTGGTGCGCTCGGGGAGCTTTTCGAAGTCGGGAGGAAGCTCGGCCTTGGTCGCGGCCACCCGCGCCTCGGCTTGGGCGAAGGCGAGTTGAGCGGACTTCTTCACCCCCTCAAGGCCCTCGGGGTAACGGCCGGTGAGATCGGCGATCTGGGTTTCCAAGGTGCGCAGAGCGGCGCGGCGGGCGCCGACGCGTTTGTCGGCATCCTGCGCCTGTTGCGCGGCGGCGCGTTCTTCGGTCGCGAGTTGGTCGAGTTGTTTCCCGAAGGCCCGGAAAGCCTTCTCGGCGGCGGGCAGCGCCTCGGCTTCGCCGGCCTCGGCGGCCTCCAATTCCGCGAGGCCGAGGGCCTGCTCTTCGGGCGTGGGCGCGAGCGTGGCGGATTGCGCCTCGGCGCGGCGGGCGGCGGTCGCGGCGGCTTCGCGAAGGGCGTCGAGCGAAGCGTGGTCGCCAAGATGCGGAGCAAGCGCGGCGTGGGCGGCCTTGAGCTGGGCCTCGAACTCTTTGCGCGCGGCGACCGCATCGCGGGCGGCTTCGACCGAGGCGACCTCGGCGTCGGCGAGAGCCTCGCTTAACGCGATCCCGGCCTTGGCCAAATCGGCGGCAGCGGTTTGCGCGTCCTGCGCACCGGAGCGGATGACGACACGACCCCAGCCGGCGAGGTGGAGGTCGAGGGCGCTGGGGCTGCGGAGGCGCTGCGTCTCGCCGCCGGCGAGACGAATTTCAGATTTGAAATCTGCGATCCGAGATACGGCGCCGCCGTCGGCGGAGACGACGGCGGCCGCGTCCGGGGTGAGTTCGACGGTGAGCCCGAGCGCCTGCACCTGGGCGCGGAGCGTGCGCACGGCGTCGGCGAGGTCCTCGAGCTTGCGAAGCTTGACCGGGGTGATCGCGGGGAGCCTGGCCTTCCTGGCTTCCAGGGCGACGATCTCGGCGGCGAGGGCGGCGGCTTTGGCGACCTGCCTGTCGAGCGCGGCGCCGGCGGCGGTCAGTTGGCGGAGCTTTATCAACGCCTGAAGGCGCAGGTGCCGCGTGCGGAGCGCGGCAAGATCGGCCTCGCGGCGGCCTCGCTCGTCCTGGGCGGCGTCGAGCCGGGCGCGAAGATCGGCGTGCGCTTTCACCGCGACCTCGGCCCCGGTCTCCGCGACAACGAGGGCGGCTTGAGCGGCGGCGAGTTCGGCGCGGCGGAGCGCGAGCGCGTCCGCGTCGGCGGCAAAGGCGGTCAGTCTGTCCTGCGCGTGCGAGAGGGCTTGCCGACGCACGTCGAGCTCGTTGCGCAGGCGCTCGGCGGCGGCGGCTTGGTCGCGGAGCGCGGCGGCGGCGGCGGCGAGCTCGGCATGCTCCTTCTCCAAACGGGCCGCATCGGCGTCGGCTCGTTGGTGTCGTTGATAAGCGGAATCGAGTTCGGAACGGGTTTGGCGCAGGGCCGCAAGCGACGCGTCGATAGCGGCCAGGTCGGCTTCGGCGAGGGCGAGGGCGCCACCGACCTTGGGTTTGCCGCCGGAGGTCAGCAAGGCGTCGGCGGTGACGGCGAGGCGCGAGCGAAGTTTCTCGATGACGGGATCGAGTTCGACGCGGGCCAGGCGGGCGCGGATGCGTTGGCCGACGGCTTCGTCGTCGAAGCCAGGCCATTCGGCGGGTTCGCCCTGGCGGGCCCAGAGGAAGCTGAGAAAGCCCCAGTGCTCGGGCTTGGTGGCGCCCTTGCCGGGGAGCGAAGACTGGAGAAGGGCCTGAACGCGCTGGTCGGCGAGGTCGGCTTCGGCGACGGGTTGCCAGGCGCCGGACTGCCACTGCTTGAGGAGGCTGCGGGGGGATTGAAGAAACGTTTTCTCGATGCGGAAGCGACCGGCGGTGGTCTCGAACTCGACCGCGACGCGCGGGGCGAGATCGGTGCCGGCGGGCTGGAGGGACTTGAGCTCGTCGCTCCTGGTGGTGTGCCGGTCGAAAAGGGCGCGGGCGGCGGCGCGAATGGCGGTCGATTTTCCGGACTCGTTGGGCGCGGAGAGGACGTTGAGGCCGGAGGAAAAAGGGCCGAGGCGGACGGCGTCGCGGAAGCGCCCGACATAGGTTAGCTCGATGGCGTGGAGGATCATCGGGCCACCTCCCGGAGGGTTTGGAAAATCGTCTGGCGGAGCTGCGCGAGGAGGTCCGGCGTGAGGTGGGCGAGCTCGATCCTGGCCGGAGCGAGGAGCGCCTGCGCCTCGGCGAGCGCGAGGGGTGCGGAGACCTCGGAGGCCGCGGAAGGGCCGGGCGCGGAAGCGGAAACGGTGCCGGTGGCGAAGGTTTCCAAACGGTCGATATCGGCAAGGACTTGGGCGAGGATGGGGTGGCGAGCCTGAAGGTCGGCGAGCTCCACCGCCGTCAGGGCGACGCGGGTGCGGTCGACGAGTTGGCCGACGAGGAATGGCCCGAGGGCCGAGGCGAGCCAGGCGCGGGTTTCGGCGAGGGCGGCGGGCGAGGCGACGCCGGAGAGCGTGACGCGGAGAACGGTGCCCGCGGCGGCGGGCGCGAGTTCGCCGAACCCGGCCGCAAGGCTGGCGCGCGACGCCTCGGCGAAGGCGAAATCGAATGTCAGCGCCCGCCACGCTAGCGTGGCGACGGGCAGCGCTTGCACGCGGGGCGGCTGCCCGGGACCCGCTATCTCGACGAGCGCGACGTGTCCGCTGGCGTCGTTGGCGAAGCGGTCGGGCTCGGGCGTGCCGGGCATGACGATGCGCCCGCCGTCGGTGTCGGGCAGCCAATTGTGCCAATGTCCGATGGCGAGGTAGTCGAGCCCGGCGCGGGATGCGGCATTGAGCGCGATGGGGAAATCGTTGGGTTGATGCTTCGCCTCGATGGCGAGGGCGCCGTGGGTAATGCCGATCTTGATCGCGTCGGCGGGCAACGCGGCGGCGAGTTCGACGAGTTTCAGGCTCGGATCGGTGGTCGAAAGTTTTTGGTGCAGGGGCGAGGCCGCCAGATAGGCGCCGCCGCCGAGGTCCGCGACGCCCGCTTCGCGGAAGACCCGGACATTCGCCGGTGCGTTGAGGAAGGCTTTGCGTTGCCAGACGCAGTCGGGGCCGGTGAACGGATCGTGATTGCCCGGCAGAATGTAGATAGGCAGCGCGGGATGCGCGCCAAAGATCTCCATCGCGGAGGCGACGAGCGCGTCGTCCACCTGATTGTCCTCGAAAAGATCCCCGGCGATGAGAAACGCGTCCGCCTCGCGTTCCACGGCCAAGGCAAGCGTTCGGCGCAGAGTCGAAAGGCGGGCCGCGCGCAGGTGCCCCGACGCGGAGCTAAATTGGGAAAAACGCGCTCCGAGCTGCCAGTCTGCGGAGTGGATAAGGCGAAGCATCGGAAGACCGTAAGCAGATCCAGGCCGGGTTTCCTAGGCGGAAGCGCTCGCCACGCGCCGGACCTACAAGGCGGGCGACGATCCGTTCGCCCCCACGGCTCCGCGCCCGGCAAGCGTGTCCAACAAGATAATCCGCCGCCCGCCGTCCGCCTCCGGCATGATCATGAGCGGTCGTCCGCGCAGCAGCTCCAGCGCCTCGTCGTCGCTCAATTCGAAGGCTTGCCCGCGCCCCGGGATCAACGCGGCGGGAAACCGCGGTGCGGACGCGGATTGGCGCGATGGCTCCCGGTGCGCTAAGCGCATCTCCGACCGCCGTTCCCTTCCCGCATCGTTCAACCACACCCCGCCGGCCAAAATCGCCGCCGCCAAAGCAAGCGCGCCCGTCGCGCTCGCGACGCGCCGCCGCCGCGCGCGACCGCGCGCGCAAGCCGCCGCCCGACGGGCGAACTCGCCCGGCGCGCCGGTCTCCCAATCGTCGGCGTGCAGGTCGGCGATCAACTTTGCGCGCGCATCCGCCGGCGCCGCTCCGGCTGCCTGTTCATCGCTCATTCGCCACCTCCTTTTCCGAGATCCGGCCGCCTCGCGAGTCGTCCTCCATCAGGAGGCGGAGCGCCTCCCTCGCGCGGGTGAGCCGCGACTCCACCGCCTTCGAGGAGAGCCCCAGTTCCATCGCCAGCTCCCCGACCGCCATCCCGCGCAGATATTTCCCCTCGAGCAGTCGGCGCGCCTCGTCCGGCAGCGCGGCCAGCGCCGCGTCCAACCGCGCATGCAGCGCCTCGACGGCCTGCTCGCCCGCGTCGTCCCCGTCCGCCTCCGCCGGCTCCTCCGCACGCCGGAATAGCATTCGCCAGAAACGCCCCTGCCCTCGCCGCTGATCCGCCAGCGCCGTGCGAGCCACGCGACGCAGCCACGCTTCCCATTGCATCGGTTGATCGCAGACCCGCACGTGCTTCGCCACGCGCAGATAGGTTTGTTGCAAGGCCTCGTTCGCGCGATGCGGATCGCCGCGGGTCAGGGCCAGCAAATATCGGAACACCATCCTCCCTTGCGTGCGGTGAAACTCCCGCCACGCCGCGTCTTCGCCCCGCGCCAAGGCGCGCGTGAACGCGGCCAGGGCGGGATCGCCGGGATGATCCGGGGGCATGGACGGATTCGAAACCTGTTCGAAAAACCTTCAAGGCTGGCTGGCCGCGCTCTTGTCCTTGGGAAACGTGCGCAAGACCTCGTCGAGCGCGGCCATCGCCGAAGAGGGACCGCTCACAAAAAGCTGACGCGTTTCAGGATGGTAGCGGATGACCGCCCCATAAACCACGTCCGACTTGGACAACGCCTTCCATGCATTCTGCACCGCCGAGGAAAGCCGCGCGGCTTCCGCCGGCTCCATACTCAGACTGCGAAGAAGCAAATTCCCCGCCTGCGAATACGGCCCCGATTCGCTGAACGTCACGTAAACCGGAGCCCCCGCGTTCACAAGGTCCATGGACTCAATCTTTACCCCATAGGCGTAAAGATGATGGGTCAACGCCCGCGCCAGCGCGCTCGAATCCGCGTCGCGCACCGAAAAGGCCGGCACGGGCAATGACGCAAACTCGTCCGAGACGATCAGGTTGAACGGTTCTGCCGGAGACGCGGGCAAATGATTCCGAAGGTCGCCCAAGGTTCCACCGGGAAACTCCAGGGTCACCCGCGTGCTCTGCGGGCGCAGCTCGCCGTTGTTCGATGAGTCCGCTTCCCCCGCCGCCGCCTTCTCTTTTTCGACAACCCGCTCCGCGGGCGCCGCCGGGCGGCACCCCGTTGCGCCAAACAAAACAACGGCAAGCGAGACCGGCGCCGCAATTTGGGAAAGGCGGCAAAGAAGGGAGGTATTCATAAGAGGCGGCATGGTGGTTTCATCCTAAATACGCCGCCCGCGCCAGAATCCTTCGCCACTCGCTCAAGCTTTCCGTCCGCCGCCCGCCGCGATCCACGCAATCGCCTTCGTCGCCAACCGATCAAAGGCCGCCACGCACTGTTCCAGGTGCTCCTCCTTCGTGTCCTCGATCTTGTTGTGGCTGATCCCGTGCAGGCTCTGCACGAACATCATCGCCGTCGGCACGCCCGCCCCGCAGGTCTCCGCCGCGTCGTGCAGCGGACCGGAGGGCAACCGATGCGACACGCCCACCGTCTCGCGGATCGCCTCGTCGCACATCGCGATCAACTCCGGCGCGAAAGGCCGCGGCTCGATGCGCCAGATGCGCTCCCACTCCACGCTCACGCCACCCTCGGCCGCGAAGCGTTCGCTCGCCGCCCTCGCCTCCGCCAACATCACCGCCAGCGCCGCCGGATCGAGGTGGCGCTGGTCGAGCGTGATCCGACACTCCGCGACCACGCTCGTCACGATGCCCGGCTTCGTCGCGCACGAGCCGATCGTGCATACGCCGCCATGCCGCTCCGCGATCGCGTAGATCGCCGGAGACATCTTCGCCGCCGCGAGAAACGCGTCCTTGCGCCGGTTCATCGGCGTGCTGCCCGAGTGCGCCGCCTGCCCGCGAAAAACGACCGCATGCCGCTCCACGCCAAACGTCCCGAGCACCGCGCCCAGCGGCAGCCCGAGGTCGAGCAACACCGGCCCCTGCTCGATGTGCAGCTCCAGATAAGCAGCCGCCTTCGCCAGCTCGCGCCCGCTCTCCTTCACTTTCTCGAACTCGATGCCCACGGCCTTCAGCGCGTCGGGCAACTTCACTCCGTCGCGATCCGTCAACCCGCGCGCCTCGTCCATGTCCAGCGCTCCCGAGCACGCCGACGAGCCGAACAAACTCTTCCCGAAACGCGCGCCCTCCTCGTCCGCCCAATCCACGAGGCGCACGGTCGCCGGCGGTTTTCCGTTTCCGTCCGCGCCCGCATACTCGGCCGCCATCCGCCGCAAAATTTCCACGCCCGCGAGCAGGTTTAGGCAGCCGTCCAACCATCCGCCGTTCGGCACCGAATCGATATGCCCGCCGATCAGCAGCTCGCGCTCGGACTCCCCGCGCAGCGTCGCCCAGAGATTGCCCGCCTCGTCCTCGTGCGTCTCGACTGGCAGCTCCGCCAGCTTCGCCTTCAGCCAAGCCCGCGCCTTTACCCAAAGCGGAGTGAATGCCACCCGCTGCGCGCCGTTCTCGTCTCCCGTCAACGCGCGCAACTCCTTCAACTCCTGAACCACGCGGGCCGGCTTTAGGGTCGCTTTCATGTGCGATTAGTCGGACTATCGGACGTCCCAAGCAACCCCCGAGACACACGCGGCACATGCCCTGCTAAACGCGGCTTCCCGGCCCGAGCTCTCAAAGCGCCGGTTGGCCCAAACCCCGCCCTCCCATGCCCACACTCGCCACCACCGTCGACGGTCTGAAGCTCCCCAACCCCTTCGTCATCGCCTCCGGCCCTCCGGGCACCAACCTCGGCGTCATCAATCGCGCCTTCCGCGAGGGGTGGGGCGCTGTCATCGCCAAGACCGTCAGCCTCGACGCCTCCAAGGTCGTCAACGTCTCCCCGCGCTACGCCAAGCTCCACTCCGCCAGCGGCGAGGTCGTCGGCTGGGAAAACATCGAGCTCATCAGCGACCGCCCCTTCAAGCTCTGGGAGGACGAGTTCAAGCGCTGCAAAGACGCTCGGCCGCCCGGCGCCCTTATCGCCTCCGTCATGGAGGAGTTCAACAAGGACGCCTGGTTCGAGATCGTGCAGCGCTGCGAGGCCGCCGGCGTCGACGGTTTCGAGCTCAACTTCTCCTGCCCCCACGGCCTCCCCGAACGCAAGATGGGCTCCGCCATGGGCCAGGACCCCGACATCCTCCTCGAGGTCTGCGGCTGGGTGAAGTCCGCCACCAAGCTCCCCGTCTGGGCGAAGATGACGCCCAACATCACCCACATCGAGGAGCCCGGCCGCGCCGCCCTGCGCGGCGGCGCCACCGGCCTCTCCGCCATCAATACCCTCCGGTGCGTCATGGGCGTCAACCTCGACACGCTGCGCCCCGAGCCGACCGTCGAGGGCTACACCACGCCCGGCGGCTATTCGTCCAAGGCCGTCAAACCCATCGCCCTCCGCATGGTCATGGAGCTCGCCACCATGATCCGGAAGGAATTCCCCGGCCGCACGCTCTCCGGCATCGGCGGCATCGAAACCGGCGAGGACGCCGCGCAATTCATCCTCCTCGGCGCCGACACCGTGCAGGTCTGCACCGGCGTAATGAAGTTCGGATACGAATGCGTGAAGCCGATGCAGGACCAGCTCCTCTCCTTCATGGAAAAGCACAAGTTCGAGACCGTCGCCGACTTCAAGGGTAAGAGCCTCGACTACTTCACCACCCACGCCGACCTCGTCCAAAAACAGCTCGCCCGCAAGGCCGCGCAAAAGGCCGCCGAAGCCAAAAAGATGGTCGCCAACGACGCCGAATGGACCGGCGACGACTTCGTCAAACAGTCCAACGCCCTCGCCCGCTAAAACCACGAACGATGGAAACCGCCAAATTTCGCTAAACCAATCCTCGGATCGAACTCTGACTTTAGCGTCCTTTAGCGAAATTTAGCGGTTAAAAAATCCGTCGTCAGTTTCCGCCATTAGTGACCATGCGTGCCCATTAGTGGTTAACCTCTCCGCCTCCGTGTCCCTTCCCACCTGCCAGAACTACATCGCGGGCGTCTGGCTCGCCGCCTCCTCCACCGCGACCACGCCGGTCTTCAACCCCTCCACCGGCGAGACCATCGCCGCCTGCCCCGTCGGCACGCGCGGCGACGCCGAGGCCGCCGTCGCCGCCGCGTCCGCCGCCTTCCCCGCCTGGAGCGACACCCCGCCCGTCGACCGCGCCCGCGTCTTCTTTCGCTACCGCCACCTCGTGGAGCAAAACTTCGAGCGCCTCGCCGCCCTCATCTCCCGCGAGCACGGCAAAACCGCCGTCGAGGCCCGGGGCGACCTCCACCGCGGCCTCGAAAACATCGAATACGCCTGCGGCATCCCCACCCTCCTCATGGGCGACACCCTCGCGAACATCGCCCGCGGCGTGGACTGCGAAACCCTCCACCAGCCGCTAGGCGTCTGCGTCGGCATCACGCCCTTCAACTTCCC
>CAMLQS010000166.1 GCA_946482165.1 uncultured Verrucomicrobiota bacterium
TCAGCTGGAGGGCGGCGGGAGCGCTGTCGGCCTGGCCGCAGACAACGAGATCGGGTTCCTGGTCGATCAGCACCCGGACGCCCTCGCGGGTGACAGGGTGATCGTCGACCAGGAAGATACGGTGGCGAACCGGTTCGGAGGAGGTGGAGCCGGGCGCCACGGCCGGTGCATTGGAAGGCGAAACAGGCTTGTTTTCAGTTTTCATCGGGAAGGAGGAAGGGAGATGCGGAGGAGGAAGAGGTTGCGGCCAGCACCGAGGATGCGGGCCAGTCGCAGATAACGCGCGCCCCGAGACCAAGGCTGGAGCGCACCGTGAGCACGCCTCCGAGCATATTGGCGCGGTAGTGCATCAGACGGAGGCCGCGACCCGAGGCGCCGCGCTGACTCTGCGTGTCGAAACCCTGTCCGTCGTCGAGGACGATCAGGCGGTGACGGTTGGCCCGGGAAAGAAGTCCGACGCGCACGCGCTGGGCGGTGCCGTGACGCACGGCGTTGTGGATCGCCTCTTGCACGATGCGGTAGAGATGGATGGAGCCGATGTGATCCATTTCGGGAGACGGACCGCGAAGGGAGAAGCGGCACTCGATGTTGTGCAGACGCTGCGCCTGATAGGAAAGATCCTCGAGCGCGGTCGCGAGGCCGTGCTCCTCCAAGGTCACCGGGCTCAGGCCGCGGGCGAGCGCGCGCGATTGCTCGGTGGCCTCGTTGGCCAGACGGGCGACCATCTCGGCGGTGGCGGTCTCGGCAGGCAACTTGGAGCGGAGGCGGTCGCGCAGCGCGGCGGCCATGCAGGCGAGGCCGGTGAGTTGCTGCCCCAGCCCGTCGTGCAGATCCGCGCCGATGCGCTGCTGCTCGTCATCGCTCGCGGAGAGCAACTCGCGCTCGAGGCGGCGGCGCTCGCTGAGGTCGCGGCCGAAGAACGTGGCGCCCGAGCCCTGGTCGGAATCGAAGGACACGGAGAAATCCACCGACCACTCCCGTTCGCCCTGTTGCCCACCGAGAGGGAAGTTCGCGCTGCCGCCCGTGAGCGCGTGGGCGATGGCGTCGCGGCTTTGAGGAAACAGATCGGAAAAAACGCGCCCGAGAAGATGGCGGGGCGCGAGTTCGCGGGCTGGGAGGCCGTCGCCCTGCGCCTCGATCACGCGGCCTTGGTCGTCGAGACGCCCCGCGATGACGGGCAAATTTTTCAGAATGCTCTGGAGAAGGCGGGCCTGGCGGCGGCTCTCGTTTTCCGCGGCGACGCGCGAAGTCACGTCGATCGCGAACCCGATCGCGCCGCGGCCCTGCGCCTCGTCGAAGCGGAAATAGCAGTCGAAGTAGTGGCGGGTGTCGCCGCGCTCCACCTCGTTGGTGAAGGAGCATTCCTCGCCGGAGACCGCCCGCTTGATTCCGGTCGCGAGGGCAGGCCACATCTCGCAAGCGTTGCGACCGATGAGCTCCGAGCCGTTTACGCCCAGCGTTTCGAGACCGCGGCCGCGGGCCTCGATGACCGCGCATTCGCCGTCGACCCGCCCGGCGATCACCGGAAGATGGGAGAGCACGCTGTTGAGCAGATGGCTGGTGCGGCGAAGTTCGGCCAGGGTCGTCGCCTGCTTGCGCGCATAGCGGATGGCTCGCTCAAGCTGCACGCTCGTAAGGCCTACTTTGCACAAATAATCCGAGGCTCCCGTCTGAAGCGCCTCGTTATCGATGTTCGGGTTGTCCACCCCCGTCAGCAAGATGATGGGCATGTCGGTGCCGACGGCCACGGCCTTGCGCAGAAGATCCAAACCCGTTCCCGCGCCGAGGCCGTAATCGAAGAGACCGGCGTCGTATCGGCGGGTCCCGAGCTTCGCTATCCCCTCGTCGAAGGAGACAGCCCAGTCCAGCTCGTAAACCTCCATCAACTGCGGGCGACTCAGCAGCATGGATAGAAAATGGTAGTCCTCTTCACGGTCCTCCACGACGAGGATTTTGAGCGAATTCGCGCGTGTATGAGGCATGGGTTCGAGTTGAAGAGGGAGGGCGGCAAGCTGCTGCCTCACAAAGGCTACGCGTAAAGCATTTTGGACGGCATCAGTGTTGCGTCCCCCACACGGCATAGGTAAATCTCCCATCGACGCGCATCCGCGTGGACGAGTTGAGTTTAACAAACATTCCTATTCGCCAACCACAAGGGCTTTTAGAGTCTTAGCGGAGGTTTTACCGGTGTTTGCAACCTTCGCTTTGCCGGATGCGGAGGCACGGGAAAGCAGCGTAACGTGGCCCGATGAAACGTTGCAGCGCGGCGGCGACTTGGCAGCACGTGGATCGACAGGTGCGGGAATGGCTGGGACGCATCGGGTTCCCGCTGCTCAGGTGGACCTTGGCCCTGGTTTTTATCTGGTTCGGTTTGTTGAAACCTTTCGACGCGAGCCCCGCCAACGACCTCGTCAAACGCACGATCTATTGGCTGCCGCCGGACGTTTTTCTCCCGTTGCTCGGATGGTGGGAAGTGGCGATCGGGGTGTGTCTGCTTTGGCGACCTTTGGTGCGCATCGGGGTGCTTCTGCTATTCCTCCAGATGCCGGGGACTTTCCTTCCGCTCTTCATCCTCCCGGAGGTCTGCTTCGCCCGCCCGCCCTTCGAACTCACCATGGAGGGCCAATACATCGTCAAGAACCTCGTGCTCATCGCGGCGGCCATAGTGGTCGGCAGCCATCTGCCACCGCTACGCCTCCAGGCGGAGTCGCCGCAAATCCCGAAGAAGCCGGGCGGCCCGGCCCCTATATCGACCCCGTAAGTCGGCTGGGTGGCGGCTCTTCTCGTCGCGGCCTATGCTCACGAAGTGCGACGCGGCCGAACTGGTTTCGCCCGCGGGCCGCACAAATTATCCACGCAAAAACTCAATCCGCATGAAAACCTCATCCACCCTGCTTTGCCTCACCCTCGGTCTTGTCGTTGGCGGCGCCTTCGTCTCGGGCTGCTCAAGCACCTCGACGCGTGAGAGCACCGGCGAATACATCGACAGCTCCACGCTGACCGCGAAGGTGAAATCCGCGCTCGTCTCCGACGAAATGGTCAAAGCACGCGACGTTCAGGTCGAAACCTTCCGCGGCACGGTGCAACTCAGCGGGTTCGTCGACTCCGAAGCGCAGAAGGAACGCGCCACCGCCGTAGCCCGCTCGGTGCCAGGCGTGCAGGACGTGAAGAACAACCTGATCGTCAAGTAACCCGCTCCGATCCCGCCCGCACGCTTCGTCGCGAAAACCACCCACATCATGTCCACCGCCGTCGCCCCCCTGTCCGGTCTCTCCGAATTGCCGGCCGCCGCCCAGGCGTTTGAAGCGCTTGTGCGCGGACGACGGGCGATGCCCGGTTTTCGCGACGAACCCGTGCCGCAAGAGATCGTGGACCGCGCCTTGCGCTTCGCCGCCGAGGCGCCTTCGGGCTACAATCTCCAACCTTGGCGCTTCCTGGTGCTGCGCACCCCCGAACGCCGGGCCCGGCTGCGCGAAGCCTCCTTTGGCCAGGCGAAGATCACCGAGGCTCCGCTGGTCGTCGTCGCCACCGCTCCACGCGACGCCTGGCGCGATCGCGCCGAGGAGATTTTCAAGACACAAGCCGCGCGGACGGGCCGTGATCTTTCCGACCCGGGAAAACTGGAAAAGCTGAAGGCCTCGGCTTTCCAGTTCATCGACGGGCTGCCGCGTGAAGTATGGCTCACCCGCCAGGTCATGATCGGCTTCACCTACCTCATGCTCGCCTTCGAATCCCTGGGTTGGCAGACCGCGCCCATGGAGGGCTTCGACGCCGGCGCGGTTCGCAAGGCGCTCCAGCTTCCCCCCGATACCGAGGTCGTCGCCCTGCTGGCGGTGGGACGCGGAGCGGACTCCGCGGTGCTTCACCCGGGGCGGCTCGGCACGGATCGCATCGCTTACGACGAGCATTACGGCACCCCCTGGATCGATCCCGACCACACGAGCGGCAATCCCGCCCATCCGCCGGGTGCGGTGTCGTAGGCGCATCGCGGACAGCTCAAGCTTCGCCGCCACGGGATTCGGTTCCCGTGGCGGCTCCGTTTTAGGGGACTCGAAGGGACGCCGTCCCGGCGTTCTTGGGATGGCCTCCCCTACTCCCGCGGCTTCCGTCCCGGGTCCCGGGCGTCGGAGAGAAACGTGGCGACGACCAGCCAGACCCCGCCCGCCCCCGCGCCCGCGAAGCACAGCATGGCGAGACCGGGATATCCGAGGACGCGGAAATCCGTCTCCACGCGCATCAGCAGGGCCGCGCCGACGATCAGCGCGGCGAGCACGATCCCGGCCGAGATCCGGTTGGCGATCTTGCGCATCCCGGCGAGCAGTTGCTCGGTCTCCGGGGAATTCACGGTCAGCTCGAAGTCGCGTCGCCCGAGATTGTCCATCACCCGGTTGAGCTTGGCCGGCAGGCCCGCCGCAAAGTTCTTGGCCTCCAGAAGGGTCCCGAAAATATTTCCGCGCGTAAGGTCGTCCCGGATACGCGCCGCCATTATCCTGCCCAGGTGCCGGCGAATCGAATCACCCGGCTTGAAGGATGGATCGAGCGTGCGCCCCACCTCGTCGAGTTGCAGAAGCGTCTTTCCGAGGAGACTGAGCTCCGGGGGCGGATGCAAGTGATGCTGCCGGGCATGATAATCCAGCATCAGCAGCGCGCGACCCACCGCGCGGTCCTGCAAATCCGCCTCCGGCTGGCGCGCGACGACCATGGCGACCGCACGCGCCAGCGAGTGCGTGTCCAAAGCCGTCCGCCCCGTCGATTCGCCCATGTCGCTCAGCACTTCGGCCGCGTCCTCGCCCCGCCCTTCGGAAATCGCCATGAGCAACTTCAGGAGCTGCTCGCGCAACGCCGGGGTCACGCGTCCGACCATGCCAAAATCGAGAAGGGCCAGGTGGTTGTCCGCCGTGACGAAGATGTTGCCCGGATGGGGATCGGCATGAAAAAGCCCGTCCACCAGGACCTGCTTGAGGTAGGCGCGCAGCAACTCGTCCGCAAGGCCGGCGCCGTCCAGATCGATGCGCGCCAGCGGGCTGAGCGCGGTGATCTTTCGCCCGGGGGCGTGGGCCATCGTGAGCACCAGCGGCGAACAGAAATCCGGCACCGGCTGCGGGATGTCCAAGCGGGGAAATTCCGCAAGGCTGCGCCCGATCCGCCGCATGTGCTCGGCCTCCTGCTCGTAGTTGAGCTCGTCGCGGAGGGTGCGCCGGAACTGTTCCACCAACTCCGAAAAGCGATAAAGTCGTCCGGCTTCGGTATGGCGCTCCAACAAGGTCGCGACGTCGGCGAGGACCTCGAAGTCGGTCGCGATGATGGCGCGGATCCCCGGACGCTGAACTTTGACGACGACCTCTCGTCCATCTCGCATCGTCGCCCGATGCACCTGCCCCAACGAGGCCGCCGCGAGCGGCGTGCGGTCGAAGTGCGAAAAGGCCTTTGAAACACGCACGCCCAGTTCGCCGAACAGAATCGACTCCACCTCATCCACCGAAAACGGAGCCACTTTGTCCTGGAGACGAGCCAACGCATCCCGGTAGCGCGCGGGCAGGAGGTCGGGGCGCCCGGCGAGAATCTGGCCGATCTTGACGAAGGTCGGTCCCATGCGCTCGAGATCGCCCGCGAGTTGCTCCGCTTGCGAATCGGCATCGGCGCGTTGGGATGCGTGTTCGGCCTCGGCGTCCGCGACCGGAGCGTCGAGGTCGTCCCGGCTCTGTCGGATGTGCCGGGCGAGATCGCCGCGCCCGTATTTGAAAAGAAGGACGGCGATGTCTTTGTAGCGACGCAGATGGTTCGGTGAAAGTCTCATGAACGGCGGGAGCCGAAGTGTAACCGGGCCAACGGCGCGCCGCCATCGGCGCCTCGCCCGCAGCCAGGGAGGGATTTCCCGGTGACTCCTATGAGAGAGCTTCCGCCTCGGAGCCTTCCGCATTGGCGAGCGCCGTTCTCAGACGACGAAGCGCAAAGCCGCAGATCGTGAAGACGGTCGCGTAATAGGCGGCCAGCGCGAAGATCCTCCCGGCGGTCAGGTCGTCGCTGATCGTGCCGAGGAGAATTGTCACCGTCGCGCGCGCCGTGTGCAGGGGCGCGCTGATCAGACACAGGATGCGCAAAGGCGCGCCCATCACGGGCAACAGATACAGTTGCACCGTATAAGGCATTCCGGGGAGCAGGCAGCAAAGCACCGCCGCCTGCCGATATCCCGTCCCGGCAAGTTTCTTTTTCCACGGATCGAGCCGCGAAAACCACCGCCGCGGCAGCGCCCGGGCCAGCGTCCAGCAGATCACATGCTGCGCCAAAGTCGCCGCCGCCACGATCGGCAACGCCGTCCAGAACTCGAAACGCAGCCCCGCCGCCAGATGCAGCGCGCTGATCGGAAACCCGACCAGTGGCAAAAGCACGACGGCCGCGGCGACTCCCGCCGCCGGCAAACTCTTGGTACACGCATGAAACCGCTCCAAATCGAAGCTTCGACCTCCCACCGCGAGGACAAGCAAAGCCGTCACGATCACCGCTCCGACAATAACCTGCTTGCGACTCAAGCCGCGCAGCCATCGCCGCATGGCGCCGATTCGTGTCAAGGGAGGGAACACCGTTCCCGGAGCCTCTTCGACCGTGGGCGCGACGGGACCGCTCATGAGGGCGCGGCCGGCGCGAGACCGGCGCTAGCCGATCCCTCCACGGCCATCGCCGCGGTGGCCTCGGCGGCGGAGACGGACGCGGCGGCCGAGCCGCCGGTGACGGCGCGGATAAACGCGCCGGCTTTGTCGGCGATGATCTGCCCCTCGGTGACGATACGGGCCAGCGCCGGCTTCAAAGACGTGGTCCGCCTGGCGCGGGACTGCTCGCGCACCACCTCGTCGTAAAGCGACAAAAGACGCCGGTTGGTGCGCGTCCGATCCACGGTCGCCGCGGTTCGCCTCGCGGCCTCGGCCCAGCGAAGACGTGTCGCGACGCGCCGTAGTCCGTTCACCAATACCCGGGAGAAGACATCCTCGGGGGCGTTCGACGGAAGCAGCCGTCCGTTTTTTCCGTCGCGAACCATCTCCCGCACTCCCGAGGCGTCCAAGGCCACCACCGGCACGCCCGCCGCCATCACCTCCGCGAGCACCAGGCCCTGCGTCTCCGACAAGGAGGCGAATGCGAAGAGATCCATCGCCGCGCAGGCATCCCTCAAACGCCGTCCGGTCAGCTTTCCCGCGAAAACAACGCGGGAGGCCACACCGAGCGACGCAAGCACCTGCTCCATGTCCGCCCGCGCCGGACCGTCGCCCACGATCAGGGCCCACGCCTCCGGCCGGGCGCGCATAGCCTGCCCGATCGAAACCGAGAGGTAGCGGAGATTCTTCTCCTCCGCCAGACGCCCCAGATGCCCGATCACCGGCGCATCGACGGGCAGTCCATGGGCCGCGCGCGCCGCCATTCCGTCGCCGGAAGCGAGGAGCTGCGTGTCGATTCCGGTGGGAATGACATGGACCGGCGTCACGACTCCGCGCGCTACAATGAGATCGCGCACGCTTCGGCTGGGGGCCACGACCGCCGCGCAACGGTTGGCAAACCGCGTCGCCACCTCCGCGGCGAAGTCGCCCGCGGTCTCGCTCTGCATCGGCAAATAATGGGTGTAATGCTCGTAGAGGGTGTGGTGGGTGAAGACCACGGGAACGCCGCGCTTCGAGGCCTCCCGCAGCGCCGTGTCCCCCAGCAAAAAGGGATGATGCGCGTGGATCAGATCGGCCGGAAAATCCGAGAGTCGCTCCTCCAGCGCCGCCGCAAGCGGCAGCCGCACGGAGAAATCGCTGTCGTTGAAATGCGTGAGCGCCGCGATCCGCACGACGGACCGCTCGACGCGGGCCGGCGCCTTCCCCTCGGCGAACTCGGGCGCCACGACAAGCACGCGATGGCCGGCCTCGCGCTGGTCCTCCAGCAAGGTTTGAACCGCGCGAGCCACTCCCCCCACGTGAGGGAGAAAGGTGTTGGTAAAGTGGCAGATATTCACGGCATGGATACGGCGGATGGCGGACGGGATCGGGACATCTTCGCGGATTCAGCTCTTGCGCCCCGCGAAAAAGCCGACGCCGCCCGCGACGACTCCCACGGCGCCGAGCACGATCAGCCACATGCTCTTGTCGGTCGGAGTGCCGGTGACGGCCTCGCTCACGGAGGACGCGACTGAATCGGCGGAGTTGAACCCGAAGATCAACAACACGACTCCGACGACGAGGAAGGCCAGGGAAAGCGACTTGTTCATGGCGGGATTGGGTTGGGCGCAGAGGCGGTTCAGGAGGAACGCGACCGCACCGGATCCCTCGCACGTCCGATGCCAGCCGGAGACGGGAGAACATAACCGGCATATCCGGAAAAGCTAACGACGTTTTCGGCCGAAAAACGGCCGCGGCGTCAGGTTGCTTTTTGCAGCCGGCTTCCGAGCGCGCGCGGCGTTTCGCCTTGTGCCGATACGCCGAAAAAAACGCCGAAATTCGCAGAACTACTCCAGGGCGAAATCCGATGTTTTCGAGGGCTTTTCACCGAAGAAAGCCGCGCAAGCCGCTGTTAAATCGGCCGCTCCCTAGGGAAGCGTGTCAAGCGAAGGCGAAATTCCCCTCCCCTATACCGGAGAAAAAGAGGCGATGGCATACTGGATTCTCCAGAACACGCCCCGGGAGATCCCGCAGGTCTCCAATCGGAACATCCCCCATGCCGCGCATCCGAACGGCACCCGGGGCCGCTGACACGAAATCGCACCAAAGAAAAAATGACATCTAAGATCGGACGCAAATTCCTCCTCCCTTTGGCCTCGTTGCTGGTCGTTCCCTTCGCGGGGGCCGCGATCAATTTCAGTCAGGCGGTTACGGGCAATATCTTCCTCACCAACCAAACCGTCACCCTTCCGGTCCAGTGCGACGGCGACCGCCTGGAGTGGACCGCGACCGATTTCACCGGCAAGGTGGTCAAAAGCGGCGCCCTCACCCCCGTGTCCGGTCGCGCCACCATCAACCCGAACCTCCGTCGCCGCGGCTACTTCGACCTCAAGGTCGTTGAAAAACGCTCCGGTTCCGTCGTCTCGGAAAAAAGCACCTCCTTCGCGGTCATCACCCCTCTCCTTCTGACCGGCCGCGAGCGCTCCCCCTTCGGCGTGCAGACCCACAGCGCCCAGAGCGGCGACCAGCGCGTGTATGACCTCTTCGCCAAAGCCGGCGTGGTCCACTTCCGCGACGAGCAATACTGGGAACACATCGAGACCCAGCCGCTGCAATACAAGTATCCCGCCACCTTCACCAACTTCATGGCGAAGGGCGCCGCGGCCAAGATGCAGCCGCTCATCACGCTCGATTGGAGCAACCCGATGTATGACTACGGCGCGGGCATGTTCACCGCTCCCCACACCGACGGCGGCCGCGCCGGCTATGCCAATTACGCCGCGGATGTCGTGCGCCAGTATCCCGCGCTCAATGCGGTCGAGATCTGGAACGAATACAACGCCGGCACTTTCATCACCGGGCCCGCCACCTCCAACAAACCCGCCTACTACAAGCGCATGCTCGAGCAGGCCGCCAACCGTATCCGCTCGGTCCGCAACGACGTGAAGATCGTCGCCGGCGGCACCGTGCCCGTCACCCACGGCTTCCTCCGCGATGTCTTCGCACAGGGCGCCATGCCCTTCCTCGACGTGGTCTCGGTGCACCCTTATCGCAACACGCCCGAAGGCGTTGACGCCGAAATGGGCGAGCTCCGCGAACTGATCAAGCGCCACAACAACGGCGCCGAGAAGCCGATCTGGGCCACCGAGTTCAGCCACGAGACCAACCGCCCCGAGCAGCAGGCCGAGGCCGCGACCTATCTCGCGCAGGTCGTCACCCTCATGCTCAGCCAGAAGGTCGAGCGCATGTATTACTACCTCGGCGTCGACGACCACGCCTTCCCGCATCGCGGTCTCCTCGCCTCGCAGAACGACGCCAAGGGCGCCCTCGTCCCGCATCCCGCCTACGTCGCCTACGCCAACCTGATCCGCCAGCTGAAGGGATACGCCTTCCACTCGCGCTTCGGCGGCACCAGCTCCGCGACCCGCGCCTACCGTTTCCAGAACGGCGTCAGCCGCATGACCGTCCTCTGGTCCTCCGCTCCCGTCACCGTTTCGCTCAAGACCACCACGCCCGTCATCGTCACCGACATCATGGGCCAGTCCCGCTCCGTCTCGCCCTCCGGCGGCGTCGTGAAGCTCAAGGCCGACCGCAATGCGCAGTATGTGCGGGGCGCCGTCACCGCCGTCAGCGACGCCGGCAACCCGCTCCTCGCCGACTCGCTCGCCGGCTACTCCGACGTTCAGGGCAAATACGGCTGGTCCTACGGCAGCGCCAATGTCGGCTCGGGTCCCTACAACGTCGGCGCCTTCACCCCGATGCGCTGGGACTACGCCGGCGACAACGCCGTCTGCTGGTTGGACAACACCTGGCATTTCATCTCCGTCGAGCAGATGCACCCCAGCTCCGCCTGGGCCGTGCGCCGCTGGACCAGCCCC
>CAMLQS010000167.1 GCA_946482165.1 uncultured Verrucomicrobiota bacterium
TCCTCTCCCTCCCGGAAATTCCCCAAGCCGCCCCCTCCCCGGGGCGGCTTTTTTTGATTGGCACATGTCCGGTCCCGCGCCCCGGTCGGATCGGACTCCGCCGGTATAACCGCGGAGTCTGGGTTCAATCGCTTCGAATCAAAGGCTGCGTTTTTCTTCAGCTCCAATTGGCGAGGAACCGCTCAAGGTCGTCGAGGGAGGGACTCCGGGCGGTGCGAACGTAGTGGCCGCTGGTGCAGACCCCGAGCGTAAGCGAGGCCTCGGCGTCGAGGCCAAGCAGGCGGCCTTGGCAAAATCCGCCGTTAAAATGATCTCCCGCGCCAGTGGTGATAAGGGGACTTTCGCAGTAGGGGCCCGGCACCCAGGCGGTGCCGGCGTTCGTGGCGCAGGCGGCCGATTCGCGCGGGTGGATGACGACCACGCCCAAGGCGAGTTTCTCACGGATCGCGACGCAGGCGGCGCGCAACGAAGTCTCGTCCGCTCCCGGAGGGGCGATGCCCAGCACGTCGGCGACCTGTTGTGCTTCCTTCAGATTGAGCCCCAGCGTGACTTCGCCGAACGCGCCAAAACGCGAGATGAGGTCGAGTGCTTCGCGCAGATCCGCCCGGGGGCGCTTTTCGGGATCGGCGAGATCGAAGAAAAACGCGCGAGGACCGCCGCCCGGCGGCCGTGGAGCGAGCCCCGGCAAGACTTGGGCGAGCATATCGCGGAAAATGCCCGTCATGTTCGGGATCATCGTCCAGTTGACCAGCGCCACCAAATCGGCCGCTTCCAATTCGGCGCGAAAACGGGACGCGCCCACGACTTCCTCGATGAGGCCGAGCGTGATCGAGTCCAGGCTGCGCAACTGGCCGAGCATGAGTTTGCCATCGCCAAACTCGACGGCGAGCGTGCTGCCGGGCGCGCACAGGGAGAAAAGCTCGGCCTTGGCGGCAAAGTCCTGAAAGGCGGAGTGAATGGCAGGCCGGCCGAGCGCGCCGACATAGGTCACCCGGGTGCCTCCGGCGAGAAGCGCGGCGGCCATGAGCGGACCATTGCCACCGAGTTTTTCCATCACCGGATAGAGCTCGAGATTGGCGCTTTTGCCGGCGGCCCCGGCCACGCGAGCGGCAAATTCCGGTATGGTCGCGATCGGCGTGAAGGCATCGCCTTGGCCCGTCCGGGTGGCCACGGGCCTAACTATCGTGTCGACGAAACCGTCAAACCCGAGAAGCGCCCGGCGGGCGGTGGCCTGGGCGCGGGAAGCGCGGAGGGCGTGCAGGGTATGGGTCTTGAAAAAGCTCATGATGGTGGCGGCGCGACGTTCGCTTAGGCGCGAATCAGATGGGTGACGTTCCCAGAGAAGTCGCCGCCCACGGACAAGACAAGGCCGCCATCGGTGAGTTGCGGAGGTCTCGCCGCCAGCTCCCCGAAGTGGCCGGCAACGCGCCAGGCGCCCGCCGGGACGGGGACGGAAATCTGTCGAGGGGCGTCTTGGAAAGCGTGCGTCACAATCAAGGCCTCGCGACCGTCGGCCGCCAGCCGGACCATCGATTGCCAGCCGCGCGGGTGGCGCCAGCTCTCGCCTAGCCGGCGATGAAGGCGGCTCGTGCCGTGTTTGATGATCGGGGCCGCTTGCCCGTAGAGTCTCTGTGCGTCGAGCGCGGTCTTCCACTGCGCGGGTGAAAGCGCGGCGACGTCTCCGGAGAGGCACATGCGTCCGAGGAAGGTCGCGGCGAGGCTGTAGACGAGCCGGCGTTCGGAATCCGTCGGCTTGAGCACGGCCCAGATCTGGCTCTGACGCGGGAGCATCAGGCGGTGGAGGTTGGCGGCGATGATCGGGATCTCCACGAGTTCGTGCGCGTCGGAGAAGGACGACATGGCGGTGCGCGCGAGCATCGACGGCTCGAGGCGGTGGCCGCCGGAGGAGCAGTTTTCGACGACCAGCTCCGGGAGGCGCGCGCGGATGCGGTCGAGAAAGCGGTAGGTGGCGATCACCTGGCGGCGCAGGCCCTCGCCGAGAGAGGCGCCGTCGGGCGTCTCGTTGCCGAGGCCGAGGGTCTCGTTGTAGTCGATTTTTAAATACCCGAAGCCGCCGCATTCGAGGCGGTCGATCACCTTGTTCTCCAGGTAGGAGAATGCCCAGGGGTCGGAGAGGTCCCAGAAGCGGCGGTGGCGGACGGTGACGGGGAGGCCGTCGCGCTTGAGCATGTGGTCGGCGAGGGAAAATGCGGTCGAGGTGTCGCCGACCGTCTCCATCTCGAACCAGAGGCCGGGGACGAGGCCGCGCTCGCGGATGGCGGCGGCCGCGGCCTCGATGCCTTGCGGGAAAAGCTTCGCGCTGGGGATCCAGTCGCCGTGGCCGCTGCCCCAGTCGCCGCCGTCGGGCTTATACCAGCCGGCGTCGATGACGAGCGTGCTCGCCGGGGAACCGCTCAGCCGGTCGGCGAGGGCGACGAGTTTTTCGTGGGAGGGGTCGCCCCAGGTGGTGCACCACTCGTTGAAGATGATCGGGAGGGAGTGTTCGCGCGCGGGGTGGGTGTCGGCGGCGCGGTGTTGGAGCGCGGTGAGGCGGTCGCAGGCGGCGTCGAGGTCGCCGACGACGCAGGCGAGCGCGGCGGGCGGGGCGTCGAGGCGTTCGCCCGGGGCGAGCGTGGCCGTCCAGTGGCCGAACTCGCGGTCGGCGAGTCCGCCGGAGAGGCAGACGTCGTCGTTTTGGCGGGCGACCTCCATCTGCCAGGAGCCGGCCCAGGCGAGCTGGGCGGCCCAGACGACGCCGGCCTCGGTGTCCTCGAGCGCGACGAAGGGGAACCAGCGGCGCACGGGCATGGTGCCGACCTGGCCGAAGCGCTCGCTGAAGAGGCCGGCGCCGGACCAGGAGCGTTCGAGATGCAGTTGTTCTATCGATTCGGCTACATGGCGGCCCTCGGCGCTCCAGGCGGAGCGGAAGCGGTGGACGCGGAGGCGCCCGGGAGCGTCGGCGACGGCGAAGGGCGTGAGGCCGCCGAGGGAAAAGCTGGTGAGAAGCTCGAGCGTGACGGGCTTGCGGCCGTCGTTGACGAAGGCGGATTCGACGGCGATCGCGGCGTCGCCCTCGTGCCAGGAGAGGCGGTGTTCGAGGCGGTGGCCGCGGGCGGCGTCGGCGAGGAGGGTGAGGACCTGGTGACGGTCGCCGCTGCGGGAGTGGGTCTGGTCGACGAGGCGGAAGTCGGCGTTGGCGGGCGCGGAGCGGAGGGTGTGGCCCTGGGCGAAGGCGCCCGGGTAGCTGTCTCCCACGCGTTTCACATGCACGAGCGGATCGGGCACGGTGGCGAGGGGCGGCACGGGCTCGGGGCCGGAGTCGATGTAGAACTCGCCGGCGAGGGTGGCGCGGCGGTCGACGAGGTCCGCGAGCTTGGAGCTTGGGAGAAGCTGGAGCGTGACGGCGCCGGTGGCGGGATCGTGGAGGTAGCGGACGAGCGTGTCGGCCACCGTCCAGGTGGAGAGAACGGACAAGGGCATGGAAAGGCGCGGGAGGGGGGCGTCGTTCAGGCGGCGGGCGCGGCCGTCTCGACATGATCGCCCGCTTTGGAGGCGGGCGAGGACGCGGCCTGGTGGCGCTCGTCGAGCCGTCTGCGGACCTCGGTCATCATCGCCTCGGTGAGCGGAAAGCGCAGCGCGAGGAAGAAGTAGCCGGCGGTGAAGACGATGTTGGGAATGACGGCGAGCCAGAATAGACGGCGCAGGACTTCGGGGGGCTGGCTGGCGATCTTGGTGTCGAGGCCCGACCAGGTGATGAGGTAGCCCACAAGCAGGGCGCAAAGGGAGATCTCGATCTTTTGCACGAAGCCCATGACGGCGGTGAAGAGGCCCTCGCGGCGGTGGCCGGTCTCGAGTTCGTCCACGTCGCAGATGTCGGGCATGACGGCCTGCGAGATCGTGTTGCTGATGGAGATGAGAGTGATGGTGAGCAGCGCCGGGAGGAGCATCCAGCGGGGGTGCTCGGGGGAGTAGGCGAAAGGCGTGATGATCGCGGCGGCGAGGCTGCCGCTGGCGCCGAGGATGATGCCTCCCTTCTTGCCGATCCAGCGGCTGATGGGTTTGATCAACGGCAGCATGGCGAAGCCCCACGCGATGCCGACGGTGCCGCCGACGCCGGTGATGCTGAAGGCGAGACTCTTGTCGCCCAGGCAAACGTAGTAGACGCCCACGAAAACAAGGATGCCGCCGCCCGCGCGCTCGCCGAGCGTCTGGCAGAGCTTCATGAGGAGAAGGTTGAGGAAGGGCTTGTTGCGGATCGTGGCCTTGATGGCGGGCAACATGGGCACGTGCTCGCGCTTGGGGTTGGCGTCGCTGAAACGCTCCTTGCAGACGATGACGGCGGTGAGCGCGGAGGCGATCGCAACGAGGCCGGCGAAGGAGGCGATCCAGCGGATGCCGTTGATCTCGTTGGTGGGGGCGCCGGCCACGCTGACGAAGGCGCGGCGGAAAACCTGCGAAAAGGCATCCCAGTCAAGACCGGCGGCCACGAAATCCTGCAACGTGGCGACGACGCCGCGCTCGAACATCGGACGGAGGGCGAACCAGTAGGCCCAGCTGTTTCCGAGCAGGACGATGCCCAAGAAGAAGCTGCCGATGGCCGAGACCTTGGACCGCTCGTGGTAGTCGTCGGTGAGCTCGTAGCCGATGGCGTTCCACGACATCGAGTAGAGGCCCCAGGAGCAGTAGAAGAGCGTGCCGACGACGAAGAGATAGACGAGTTGCGCGGTGGAGCTCCAGGACCGGTCGGCCCACCAGAGGGCGGCGAGGCAAATGGCGGCGAGGAGAGAGCCGACGACCAGGAAGGGTTTGCGGCGGCCCCAGCGGGTGTGAGTGTTGTCGGAGATGTGGCCGAGGATGGGGTCGGTGATGCCGTCGATGAGGCGGGGCAGCATGATGGCCCAGCTCACGAGGGCGGCGTTGAGCGCGAAGCCGATGGTGAAGATGTTGGTCGCCTGGCCGTAGGTGCAGATGAGGATGTGGTTGGCGACGGCGCCCACTCCCCAGGCCCAGATCTGGCGGGAGGGGGCGGTGTAGGGTTTGCGGACGGAAGGGGCGCTCATGAAAAGGGTAGGGTGGGCGACGGCGAGACGGAGGACGGCATCCGAGGGTGACGCTGGGCGGAGGGGGGTAAACCGCCAGCTGGGTTTCCCTGTTAAGCTATCTTGGCCGGCCGGGCGACATAAGGCGTCGCGCTACTCTGTTAACAGGGAAATCGCATGGGGCTTTGCAACGCCCGGGAGCTGGCCAGAGTTTTGCACCTCCCTCGACACGCATGCTCTCGTCCGGCGCCACTCAGCCCAACCCGCTCCGCAACCCCGTCTTGCGCGGCTTTCGTCCCGATCCCTCCATCTGTCGGGTCGGCGACGACTACTATCTGGCCACCTCGACCTTCGAGTGGTTTCCCGGCGTGATGCTGCACCATTCGCGCGACTTGGCGAACTGGCGTCCGGTCGGTCACGCGCTCACGCGCCGTTCTCAGCTCGATCTGCGCGGGGTGGGCTGTTCCGCCGGTTCCTGGGCGCCGTCTCTGAGCCACGCGGACGGACGGTTTTGGCTGATCTACACGAACGTCGTCACGACCGGGATGGGCCGGCCCTTCAAGGATCCGCACGTCTTCCTCGTGACGGCGGAGCGGATCGAGGGGCCCTGGTCCGAGCCGGTGAAGCTGGACTCGATCGGCTTCGATCCCTCGCTGTTTCACGACGACGACGGGCGAAAGTGGCTCTGCAACATGCAATGGGATTTTCGCCCCGGCCGGCATCGCTTCGCCGGAATCGTCGTGCAGGAGTTCGACCCGTCGGCGGGCCTCCTTGTCGGCCCGGTGCACGAGCTCCTGCGCAAGGAGAACATCCTCTGCGAGGGGCCGAACATGTATAAGGCGAACGGATACTACTACCTGATGCTGGCCGAGGGGGGGACGGGTTGGAACCACGGTATCTCGATGGCGCGTTCGCGCTCGCTGACCGGGCCCTACGAACTCGATCCGGAGGAGGCGGTGCTGACCACGCGCCACGCGCCGGACCATCCGCTGCAAAAGGCCGGCCATGGCGAGCTCGTGCGGACGCCCGCGGGCGAGTGGTGGCTGGCGCACCTCTGCAGTCGTCCCTTGCGCACCGGCGCGGCGGCCAACGCCGGATCGCCCGACAAGACCGCGAGCGCGGCGGCGCACGCCGGCGACCGCTGCGTGCTCGGGCGCGAGACGGCGTTGCAACGCGTGGCGTGGTCCGCGGACGGCTGGCTGCGGCTCGCGCACGGCGGCGTGTTGCCCGCGGTGGAGCTGCCGGCGCCCGCCGGACTGGCCCCGCATCCGTGGGCGGAGCCGCCGGCGCGCACCGAGTTTTCGGGCGCGGCCTCGCTCGATCCGCGCTGGCAGTCGCTGCGACGTCCGGTGGATGAGAGCTGGGTATCGTTTTCCGCGCGGCCGGGCTGGCTGAGGCTGGCGGGCGGCGAGTCGCCGCATTCGCTGCACGAGCAGAGCCTGCTGGCGCGGCGACTGGAAAGTTTTCGCTCGGTGGCCACGACGCGGGTCGAGTTCGCGCCGACGCGTTTCACCCAGTTCGCGGGGCTCGTGTTCTGGTATGACATTCGGACGAACTACGCGCTCAACATCACCCACGACGAGAAGCTGGGACGCGTGGTCGCGGTGCAGTTGAGCGACGACCTCGCCTACGCGGAGCCGCCCGAGGCGCGGCTGCCGATCGGCGACTGGCCGGAGGGGGTGTGGCTGCGCGCGGAGATCGCCGAGGCGGAGCTGCGGTTTTTCGCATCGCCCGACGGGCTCGAATGGACGCAGGTGGGCGGAGTTTTCGACGCGAGCAAAGTGTCCGACGACTACGGCTCCGCGTTGCACTTCACCGGCGCGATGATCGGCATCGCGTGCCGCGACGCGGCCGGACAGCGGGCGGTAGCGGACTTCGAGTTTTTCGAGCTGCGCTGACGCGGGACGACGAGCCGAGGCTCGTCGTCGAAAGCGGCGTCGTGCCGCCGCGCTCCAAAACGGCGGTTACTTCACGGGAGGGCCCCAGGATCCCGGGCTCGCCAGAAACACGCTGTCGTCGACGGTGCGTCCGGAGGTTTCGAGCTTTGCGTCCGCGAGCGTGTCGCTGCGGATGACGGGTGCGGCGGCGATTTCGTTGACCAGGGTAATGCCGCGGGCGGGGGCGGGTTTGATGGGACTGGCCATCTCGGCATGCTCGGGCATGCCGAATCCGAACAGGATCGGGATGGCGGGGATGGAGCGCTCGCCGAGTTGGGCGGAGAGGCGCACGCGGTGGTTTTGGCCGGCGATGGTGGCGAGGGCGTGAACGAGGGAGCGGGGGCCGTCGCCGACAAGTTCGAGTTCCACGTCGGAATCGCGTCCTCCGCGAAGGTAGAGCAGCGGTCCGTGCGCGAGGTCGCCGCGGGAACGGCGGACGATCGTCTGCGAGCCGATGAGATAGCCGCGTTCGCAGCCGCGGGCGACGCAGTTTTCCAGGACCGCCTTGCGCGGAGAGTCGTCGCGGGTGCCGATTTCGAAGCCGGCGCGGGTGTTGATGGCGGTGCAGTTGAGGAGCGTGACGGCGCCCGCGTTGCCGTAGGTGCGGAATCCGTCCTCGACGAGACTCTTCACGTAGCCGGGGCTGATGAGATGGCGACCATCGCGGTTGGGATAGACGGAACGAAAACCGAGGTCGAAGGCGGGGCCGGACGTGTCCCGCAACATCTCGTCGGTCGGGCGCATGACGCCCTCGGCGTAGCAGTCTTCCAGCCGGATGTCGCCGCCCTGCTGGATGTAGAAGCAGTGGCCGAAGGCGCGGCTGTAGACGCGACAGCGGCGGAGGATTGAGCCGGAGCCGAGGACCTGGACTCCGCTTTGTTTTTGGATGCCGACCAGGTTGGGGCCGCCTTTGCCGAGGAGATCGCCGTAGCCGTAGGGGAAAGAGCCATACACATGGAGCGTGACGTCTTCGAGCACGGTGTTTTCGCCCGCGAGCGAGAGCGTGTTGCCGCCGCTGCCGAGGTTGGGGCCGCTGTGACGGATGGAGAGCCCGGTGATCGTGTTGCCTTTGCCGGCGACGATGAGGCAGCGAACGTAGCCGCCGGGAAGTTTTTTGTAGAGCGTGGTGTCGATCTCGATGACGGCGCCTTCGCAGGCGATGCGGTTGCCGTTGCCGCGAAGGACGAGCATCGGCACGGCGGGACGGCCGGGCAGGCCCTTTCGCGCGGCGTGGATTTCGGTGAGCACGGCTTCGGTCAGATAGTCGGCCATGCGGTGGACGCCGGGCTTGAGCCTCAGTTCGCGGCCGTCGTGCGAGGCCTCCCGGGCGAGATCGGCGAGGCTGCCGACCTCGACGAACTCGGCGTGCGCGATGGCGGCGCCGAAATGGAACACGAGGGCGAAAGCGAAAGCGAGAGCGCGAAGCACTGGAGGCACGGGGAGGGGCATGGGGCGGGGTGGTTTAAGCGGAACTTAACCGACGGAGTTGCCGGCGTAAAAGGCGCAGCTGCTTTCAAATGAAACAAAACTGAAGGAGCGGTGGCGGCCCGGTCGAGTTTTGCGGTTTCCGCCGAGCTGAAGGCCGGTTGAATTGGGCGACGATGTCTTCCGCCGCCAATCCCCGCCCCACTTTGCGCGACATAGCCGAGGCATTGGACTTGTCGCATGTGGCGGTGTCGCTCGCGCTGCGCGATTCGCCTCGCATCTCCGAGGCGCGACGCATCGAGGTGAAAGCGATGGCGGAGAAGCTCGGCTACCGGCCGGACCCGATGCTGGCCTCCCTGCTTGCCTATCGAAGAGGCCGGCGGGGGACCATGATCCGGGCCTGCCTGGGGTGGGTGAACCAGTGGCCCCGGCCCGGGGATCTGCGCGGGTTCAAGGAGTTCGACCATTATTGGCACGGGGCGAAGGCGGCGGCGGAGCGGATCGGTTATAATCTGGAGGAGTTTCGCTGGCCGCTCGGCAAGTCGGGCAAGCGGCTGCAGACGATTTTGGAGACACGCGGCGTGCGCGGACTGTTGATTCCTCCGCATCGAGATGGAATCGACATTCCCGACTTCGATTGGAGCCGTTTCTCGCTCGTGCGTTTCGGCTCCTCGGTCGCCACTTTGCCTGCCCATTCGGTGACCAGCGATCAGAGCCACTGCGCGCGGCTCGCCTATGAGAAAGCGGCGGAGCGGGGGTATCGGCGCATCGGCTACGTGAGCGACGGCGGTTTCGAAAAGAACACCGAGGGACACTTCCGCGAAGGTTATCTGACCGCGCAGGCGAAAGCGGCGCCGAAGGCGCGGCTTGAGCCTCTCCTGTTTTCCGGCGATAAGCGGCGGCACGCGGCGGAGTTGCGCGCCTGGATGAAATCGAAGAAGCCGGATGCGCTGGTAACGACCTTCATCTCGTTGCGTTCGTTGCTGGAAGGGCTGGGACTGCGGGTGCCGGAGGATATCCCGGTGGCCACGACGAGCGTGTGGGACGGCAACTTCGACGCGGGGGCGGATCAGAACTCGATCGAGATCGGGCGCGTGGCGGTATGCACGTTGGCGGGATTGATTTTGGACAACGAAAAGGGGCCACCGGAATACCAGAGGCGAATTCTCGTCGAGGGGCGCTGGGTCGACGGAAAGAGTCTGCCGGTCAAGGGCGGCGCGTAACGCAGGCTGGAGGCGACAAGCCGAGGCTCGTCGTCGAAGGCGGCGTCATGCCGCCGCAGTCCATAGTCGGAGCCACTCGCGCAAGGTGGCGGCGTCTTCGAGGAGGGCGGCCTCGGCGTCGTCGCGCACGAACTCGAGCAGGCCGAAGCGTTCGCCCGGGAGGGCGGAGAGCTCGCGGAAAAACTCCGCCCAGCGTTCGGCGCCGGCGGCGAGGGGATGGCGGTGGGCGGCGGTGGGCCACCAGTGGAAAACGTGGATGTTGCTCACGCGCGGAAGCACGGCGCGCAGGCCCCCGATGCAATCCGGAGTGGGCTCGCCGTTGTGCGGCTGCCAGTAGGTGAAAAGATTCGGATGCGGGGCCTCGGCGAGGAGACGGCGCGCGGAGTTGTTGGTGTCGGTGAGCGTGCCGTCGTGAAACTCGGTGGAGATGCTCACGCCGGCGGGGGCTGCGAGGTCGGCGATGCGGAGCAGATCGTCGACGACGCGCTTGCGTCCGTCCGCATCGAGTTTGGCCGAGCCGGCTCCGCCGGGCCAGACGCGGATCGTCGGCGCGCCGAGGGCGACGGCGGAGTCGAGCACGCGGGCGAAGTCGGGATTGTCGGGGGGGCCGCCGCCGGCGCGGTAGTAGCTGCCGTAGGCGGCGACGCGGAGGCCCGCGTCGAGGGTGAGATCGCGGACCTCGCGGGCGCGCGAGACGTCGCCGTGCGGCGCGTGGATGTCGCCGCCCCATTCGATGCCGACCAGCCCGGCGCGTCGCGCCAGCGCGACGAGCTCGGAGGGCGAGAGCTTGCGGAAAGTGACGGAGACGAGGCCGGGAAGAATGCGAGGCGATGAACTCATGGGAAAGGAGGACGACGACCACGGACGATGCGTCG
>CAMLQS010000168.1 GCA_946482165.1 uncultured Verrucomicrobiota bacterium
CGGCGGTTCCGCAGTCGGTGGCGCGTTGAATGAACGTCACCACGTCTCCGCCACTGCCGTCGCCGAAGTCGTGCCAGAGCCGATCATCGGTGACGGAAAACGACTCGTGCCGGTCCTCACGGAAGGGCGAGCGCTGCACGCCGTTGGGCTTGAGTTCGCCGAGGCCGAGGGCGCGGGCGGCGTCGCAGATGCCGACCCGGCGCTTGGCCTCATCGAGCAGGGCGCGGTCCGAAGGGGAAGCGCTCATGGCAACACCCCCTTTCGGCGGAGGGCGAGTTCCGCGAGTCGCATGGCGGCGTCGCCGCAGTTGGTCGAGAAGGCGTCGAGCGTGGCAGCGTCGGCTTGCACATTGGGCGCTTGCGCCTCAATCTCGGTCAAGTTCGTCAGAGCCTCCGCGATGGCCCGGCCGAGTGCGTCAACACTCCCCGGGCCTTTTTGTTTTTCGGGCGGCGAGCCGGTGCGTGCCATGTCGGCGAGCGCCGTGTCGGTGGCGTCGGCGATGCTCATTCCGCGCCCTCCGTGTCGATGTCGGCGCCGGTCGGGGCAGGCTGGGCGGCAATGTATTGAAGTAGTGAATTTTTGGATACCAGCAGAATGCCGCGTGCGGCGCCGCGACGCTTCAGCAGACGTGACGCGACTGGAGGTGCGTAGTTGTTGCGGGCACAGGGGACGGCCAGCTCTCGCAGGGTCGAGCGGCTAAGCCCGCTCACTTTGCAGCGCTCGCCGGGGCGGCAAACGCGAATCCATGTATCGTCGAAGACGGCGCGGGGGCCGTCGAGGTGGGGCGGGACGGGGGCGGCGAGGGCCGCAAGCGTCGCGGGTGGTGTTTGGGTGGTGGCACTCATGCGGCGGCCACCCTAGCCGCTGGCGTCGTTACCATCCGAATCGCACCACCCCTGACGAAATTCTAAACTTTCGTTGGGGGTATCTTGGTTTTGAGGTAACGGACGAACGCCGCCTGCAACCCCGCTCCTATGTGGGCTTCGGTGACTGTCACTGTTTCCGCTGCTGCTTTTCTCTCCCTCAGTCGCGCGGCACGCCAGTGGTCTGAAATCGTGCCTTGAGGTTTTAATTTCTTTTCATGCGTCGGTAGCTTCTCCGCCCTATTTGCCCGTTCGTCCTCCGCAAATTTCTCCGGTTTGGCCAGGCGGTAGAGATCGCCGTCGGGCTTTAGCCTTCCGCAGTTTTTGGCCGGCTCAATGACCGCCTCCGGCAACTTACCCTGCGCGTGCAAAGCGTCATAGCCTTTGGCTTTTTCGACGAGCCAATCCGCAGCCACTCGCGCCCATGCTGTCACGTCCTCCCGTGTCTTCGGTAAACCTCGCCCCCGCAGTTCCCACGCTTTCCGACGCAAGTCATCGGCCGGTCGTTTCCAAGCTTCGATGAATGGGTCGAAGATGAGTTGGTCGAAGTCGCTTAATATTTCAGCAAGGAGCGGGGCGACTACGTTGTCTTTTTTCCCGGGGATTTTCAGTTTATCGCGCGCAAGGCCCGCGAGCATTTCAGATTGAGCTTTCCTCCGTCGCTCGGCGGTGAAGGTTGCATAATCATCTTCCGGTTCAGGCCAAAAATGGAGCACGGGGAAGGCGGAGTGCATGCACGCCAGCTGCATCAATTCTTGGCGCTTCCCACGAGGGAGGAACGTTCGTCCTTCCACTTCGTGTCTCCAATTATGATGGGGGACCGTTTGGTGTTTTGACCAACAATCATGGAGCGCTTCGGTCGCGAAAGCGGCGAGTTCCTGGAGCTTCATGACAGCGGTCAGATCGGCACCGGTGAAGAAAGCGCACTCCAGTCGCTGAATCAGTTCCTTCCCCGTCTCGAAAAGCGCAGCGGGGTCAATCGGCCCGGGAGCAGCGGATGCCGCCCGGTCCCTCGCCCCGCCCACGCCGCTGCCGCCTGCCTGCTCCTGCTCCGGTGCCTGCCCTGGGGCGGGGGGGCGGGGGGAGTGGGGTGCCACATCGCCATGCGCCGCAGCTGGGGTCTTCAGCGCGGGTTTGCGGACTGTGCCGGTGGCTGTGCGTTTTCGTGAGGGCATGGGCAGCGGGGACGTTAAGCGGTGGTGGGTTTCGGGGGGGGGGCCGGGGCTGGGGGGCTTTTCCGGGGGGGGGGGGTGGGGGGGGGGGTGGGGGGGGGGCAACAGGCGCGGCATTGCAGCAAGGGCCTTGCGCACTGTTTCGGCCTCTCGATGGACGTATACCTTATGCACGTCGGAGGCGTGGCCGACGTGCTCGCGGCGGATCTCCTCGGAGACGCCTGCGTTTGCCGCATGGCTGACGCAGGAGTGGCGGAGGGAGTGGAAGCCGAGGTCGAAAAAAGATTTCGCCGCGCCGTCGCCGGACACGTCCTTGAACTTGATGCCGGCCTTCGTGAGCAGGTCGCGGAAGTTTAGCGAGAGCCCGTTGCAGCCGCCCGACTTCTTGCCGGCGAGGGTAGGGCAGACGGGGGCGTTGCCGACGCCTTGGCGCGGCTTCAACCATTCCAGCAATTCGGCCGCCATGACGGTTTCCCGCTTCTTCGCAGCACGGTCGCGGCGCTCTTTTCCGGGGCGGTGCATAATAACGCCGCGGTCGAGGTCGATTTGGTTCCAGCGCAGCGACGCGGCGTCTTGGATTCTGTAGCCGCAATGATAGCCGAGCAGGATCATCGTTCTCCAGTCGTCGTCTGACTTGGCGAGGATGTCGCGCAGCTCGTCCAGGGTGAAGGCGCGGCGCTCGGCTTTCTCGTGGCCGAGGGTGTCCACGGCCTCGGCGGGATTGATGGCGAGGATGCCTTGGCGACGCGCGAGATTGAGCGGAACGCGCAACACCTTCACGGCCATGTTGGCAGATGCTGCGGAGACACCGCGGGCAAGTTCGGCGTCCCGGAAAGACTGGATATCGCGGGCCGTGAGGCGGGAAAGTGGCTGATCGGCGCGGGCGCCGAGGTGCTCGACGAAGTCGTTGAGGATGCGTTCATACCGCGCGTAGGTGCCGCCGGCGCGGGCCTTCTTTTTCTCGGCCTTAAACGCGGTCAGGAAGTCGCGAACGGACTCGACGCGGAGCCGGTCTTGGCCGGTGGCGGCGAGCAGGTCGGATACGAGGGATTGCGCGTCCTGGACGGTGAGGGAACCGGTCCGGGCCTTTTGGCTCATCGTCACGAAGCGCTCCATGATTTCGGCCGCCTGTGCGACGGGGAGGGCATTATCTGGAGTGCGCCCGGCGAGGGTGTCGGCCTCGCGTTGCCAGCGTTCCACCACCGCCTGTGCCTTGGATCGGTCACGCTCCTTGGTTGAGCGGGCGACGTGCTTGCCGTTGGCACCGACGAAGTGGCCAATCCAAAAAGGTGTGCGGGCTTGGCGGTGGACGGAGGGCATGGGCGAGGGGGTTTCGTCGGTTATGTCAGGGCATTTCCTGTCCGTAGGGGTCCGTCTTACCCGGAGGAATTGCGTCCTAGTGGAAACGGTGGATATCCGTTCTAGTCTTCGCTCCAGTTCTAAATCAACTTCTAAAAACGCCATGAAACGCAAAATACGCCATAGGCTGCAAAGTAGGTAGTTATGAAGTCCCAGAGGGCGAAGATAGAATCGAGAGTTCGAGTCTCTTCGCCTGCTCCATTTTAAATGGAAGCCCCGGAATCTAAAAAGGTTCCGGGGCTTTTCTTTTTCGGATTCCGTGCCGGCGCCGGGAAGTTCGGCGCCAATCCGCGGCCCTGTCCGCACTGCGAACATGCGTGTGTATTCGGTTGGCGAATACGTGGCTCCGGCTCGTTGACGCTCTTTGTTTGGCTCCTCGTCGTCGGCCGGCGGGGCGCGGATTCCAAGTTCAGGGGGCGGGTAGAGGAGCGGCCCGAGGGCGATCACGGGATAAGTCGCGGTCCTTCGGAGGCCGTCATCGGGGCTCGGGGCTTGCCGGGACGGGGGACGCCGAGATGGTGAACCCGCACGCATTCTTTCCATGGTCGCCGATCTCTCTTCCGCCGGAACCGCCGGTTCCGCCAATCCTTTTCTCGACGAGTCTTTCCGCATCGATTGGGCGGCGCATACGCCCGATCAAATTGTGCCGGGAATCGAGACCGCCCTGGCTGAGGCCCTGGGGCGAATCGATGCGATCTCGGCCGACGCGGCGCCGGCGACATTTGAAAACACGTTCCTCGCGCTCGAGAAAGCCACGGAGCGGCTAAACCTCGCATGGGGGAAAGTGACCCATTTGCAGGCCGTGGCGGACTCGCCGGCGCTGCGCGAGGCGCACAATGCGGTGTTGCCGAAAGTATCGGCGTTTTTCGCGAGCGTCCCGCTCAACCCCGCGTTGTGGGCGCGGCTGAAGGCTGGAGCCGAATCGCCGGGCGGACGGGCGGTCGAAGGCGTATGGGCGCGCTTGCGCGAGGAGACGTTGGCGAACTTTCGCGAGGCGGGCGCCGATTTGCCGGTGGAGAAACGGACGCGGCTGGAAGCGCTCGAAGCCGAGCTGGCGCAGCTCACTCAGAAGTATTCCGAAAACACCCTCGATTCGACCAACGCCTGGCAGCTGGTGGTCGAGGATCCGGCGCGGCTTGCGGGATTGCCAGCCGGCGCGATCGATGCGGCGCGTGATGCGGCGCGAAAGAAGGGCATCGGCGGCGACGAGAAGCCGGCCTGGCGTTTCACGCTGCACATGCCCTCGCAGGAGCCGGTGATGCTGCACGCGGACGACGAGTCGCTGCGTCGCGAGGTCTGGTCGGCGGCGACGGCGGTCGGGGCCGAGGCGGAAGGCGGCAAGTGGGACAACGGTCCGTTGGTGCAAAAGATCCTCGCGTTGCGCGCGGAGAAGGCGGCGCTGCTCGGAAAGAGGAATTTCGCCGATCTCGTGCTGACTCGTCGCATGGCGAAGGACGGGGAGCGGGCGCTGGCGTTCGTGATGGATTTCGAAACGCGGTGTCGCGCGGCCTTTGCCCGCGAATGCGCGGAGTTGGAGACGTTTAAGGCGGAGCGAACGAAGGAGAGCGGAGGGCGGAACACGGCGGACGGCGGAGACGGAGCCGGCCGGGAGGCCGGCGCTCCCGGGCGGCTGAAAGCTTGGGAGGTGTCGTATTGGGCGGAGAAACTTCGGCAGGAGCGCCATGCGTTCGACGAGGAGCAGTTGCGCCCATATTTCGAGGTGGGGCGTGTGCAGGCGGGTTTGTTCGAGTTGGCGCGGCGCATCTTCGGGCTTCGGATCACGGAAAAGGCGGTGGGGCCGGAGGCGGTCTGGCATCCGGACGTGAAGTTCTACGAGTTGCACGACGAGGCGGGGCGCCACCTCGGTTCGTTTTACGCCGATTGGCATCCGCGCGAGTCGAAGCGCGGCGGGGCGTGGATGGGCTATCTGATCACGGGCGGACCGGTCCCGCGCGCGGGCGCGGGAATGTCCAATGACCAATGTCCAATGACCAAGGGGTGGAACGCGGAGGACGGACGAACGGACGACGGAGGACGGGCGGGCGGGGGGCGGGAGCCGCATCTCGGCTACATTTGCGGCAACATGTCGCCGCCGACGGAGGGCAGGCCGGCGCTGCTCACGCATCGCGAGGTGGAGACGGTTTTCCACGAGTTCGGACATCTGATCCACCACTTGCTGGGCGAGGTGCCGGTGAAATCGCTCAATGGCGTGAACGTGGCGTGGGACTTCGTGGAGCTGCCCTCGCAGATCATGGAGAACTGGTGCTGGGAGCGGGAGTCGCTCGATCTGTTTGCGCGGCATCACGAGACGGGCGCGGCGATCCCGGAGGACCTTTTCAAGAAGATGACCGGCGCCCGGAATTTCCGCGCGGCCTGCGCGGCGATGCGCCAGGTGCAGTTCGCGAAGATGGATCTGCTCCTGCACATGCGCGCGGAGGAGTTTGTCGACGGCGACCTGGAGGCAAAGACGCGGGCGTTGGTCGCGGATTGCATGATCCCGACGGAGCCGGCGGCGCGCACCATCGTGCGCCGCTTCGGGCACCTGTTCTCCGATCCGGTGGGCTACGCCGCGGGTTATTATTCCTACAAGTGGGCGGAGGTGCTGGAGGCGGACGCCTTCACGCGCTGGAGAAAGGCGGGCGTGTTTTCGCGTCCGGTCGGCGCGGAGTTCGTCGAGCACATCCTCAGCCAAGGCAACTCGGCGGATGCGGCGGAGTTGTTTCGCCGCTTCATGGGGCGCGATGCCGATCCGGCGGCCTTGCTGCGGCGCTCCGGGCTGGCGGGTGCGGACGAGGAAACGGGAGTGATGGAAACCTGAGCGGCCGAGGCGATGAGCGCGCCAACGACAGAGCCGCGAACAGAGACGGAGGGGGGGCGCCGCCCGGGCCGTCGGCGCAGGCTCTGGCGGTGGTGCGCGGTCGGGGCGGGGGCGATCCTTCTCGGGGCGGTGCTTGGGCTTGATTGGTGGGCGCCCGCCGCGGCCGAAGCGTGGCTGGGCGGAGCGACCCATGCGGATCGAGGCACGCAATGGGGACGCTCAGTGATCTGGAATGAAATCGTCTGGGAAGGGGACGGGGTGCGGTTTACGGCGGAGACTTTGCGAATCGGCGCGCCCTCGCGCTTGTTGCGCGGAGTGAAAGCCGAGGCGGAGGCGACTGGCTGGACCGTGGAGATTTCGGCTCGGGCCGGCGCGGAAAACGATGAGATGCAAGGCGGCAGCGCGGCCTGGGAACGCGTGGCGCCCGCCATGCGGAAACTTGGTCACGAGCTGAATCGGCGCGTCGGCGAGGTGCGGCTGAGAAACGGCCTCCTGCGCGTGGCGGGCGAGGCGATCGCGGTTGATGACCTTTGGCTAAAAGGCGGGGTGGTGAGCGCGACGCTCCGTGCGCGCGGGCAGACCTTGCAAGTGGAGTCGGATCTTGAGCTCGGGGCGTTCTGGGGAGAGTGGGCGGAAGGCGGACTGAGCTACCATGTCGAACTTTGGGAAGATCGAGGACGGGCGGAATTCGCGTGGGCGGGAAACACGGCTCGGGCCGAGGCCGGTTTTTCGCCAGGCGAGTGGCTTCCCGCGGAATGGCGCGTGGCTGGCTCGGAATGGCGCGTGCCGTTGGAGCGGCTGGGCCTGGGCGTGACAGCCTACGAGGGCCTTTCCGGCGATTTCTCCGTGCATGGCGAAGGCGCGACTTTCGCGGTTGAGGCGAACGCGGAAGCACGTCCGAAGTCCGGGGAGCTGCCGCCGCTGCGCGTAGCGCTCGCCGGCGGCGGGGATGCGAACGGCGTGCGGGTGGAACGTCTGGAGCTGGAGGCGCCGCAGGCCAAGGCGAGGCTGAGCGCACCGGTCGCATGGCGGCGGAAAGCGGGTTGGAGCGCGGACGGAGAGCCGAGCTTTGTTTGGAGCGCGGATCTCGCGGCCCTGAGCGGCGGATCCGTGCGCGGATTGACCGAAGGCTCGGCGCGTTGGGTGCAGGGGGGAGGGCGAGGCGCGCGCGTTCTATGGGAAGCGCGTGGCACGGGTTTGACGTGGCGGCACATCGCGGAGGCGACACTGAGCTTGCGCGGGGAGACGGATGCGGAAACGAGCACCCTGACCGAGGCGATTTTGGCGGCGGGGCAAGCGACTCGCGTGGAGGCCGGCGGCAGGTTGCATCATGCGACGCGAACACTGGAAGGCGGCGTATTCCGTGCGGAGTCGGATGGGGCCGCGTTTGCCCCGTGGCTCCCCGAAGAAGTGAGGCTTGGGCGGGTGGAGCTGAATTTGCGGGGCGCCGGCGTGTGGCCCGGGCTGCGACTTGACGGGGAATTTCAAGCGAACGGAATCGAGGGTTCGGGTTGGCTGGCGGATACGCTCGAAGGCAAGTTTAGCGGGACCCCGGGCGAGCGGCTGGGCGGGGAGGCGATCGCGAGAAACAACGCGGCGCGAATCGCCGCGCGCGGCGAATGGACGCCTGCGGCGATCCATGTAGGCGAGTTGTCGATACGGCGGTCCGATGGCGCCGAGTTGCGAGCGAGCCGGCCGGTGCGAGTGGACCTGGGGCCCGGCGGGCGCGGCCTCGAGGCGAATCTGGCCGGGTCCGGCGCGGCTCGCTTGGATGTCCGCTGGACGGAGGGACCCGGCGCCGCCGCCGTGGTTCGTGTCGAGGAGTTGGGGACGGAGTGGCTGCAAGATTGGCGGAGCGCGCGCGATTTGCCCGCGATCCGGTTGCGTCGCTTGACGGCGGAGGGCCGGCTGACGCCCGACGGCATGGTGGAAGGCGACGCGGATCTGGACGCGGTCTGGACGACTCCCGCGGGCGAGATGTGGGCGCGTGCGGCGGGGAAGCTCGGTCGCGAAGGCGCCACGCTCGCGCGACTGGAAGGAGGACGCGGCGATGCCGTGTTGTTGAGCGGAGCGGGGAAAATTCCTTGGCGGGTGCTCGGTCTTGGAGAGCGGTTGGAGCCGGTGCCGGATGGAACCTGGGATTTGGAGCTGGAGTCGCGCGCCGGGGCGGACTGGTGGGACGAGTTGGCGAAGGCGGCGAACATCGGGCTGGAAGGGCCGGAGTTGAGCGTGCGCGCGGAGGGCGCCGCGACGACGCCACGGGCGACGCTCGCGCTGGGCGCGAAGAGGCTGGTTCTGGGAGGCGACGAGTTGCCCGCGGGCGGCGTGGAGCTGCGGGCGCTGAGGAGCGAGGCGACGTTGGCGAGCGGAGAGATCACGTTGAAGCGGCTCGAGGCAATGGTCGACGGCCAGGAGATGGCGGCGACGGGGCGGATGACTTTCGAAAATGAAGATTGGGAGCGGTTGCGGGAACGGCCGCTCGCATGGGTGCTCGATCACGCCGAGGCGCACGTAAGCGTGCCGGGAGCGGAGGTGGCGGCGATAGCACGCTACCTGCCGACTTTGCTCGCGCCGCAAGGACTGCTGAAGGCCGATCTGCGGTTGAGCCCGGGCGCAAAGCTGGACGGGACCCTGGAGCTGCAGGGAGCGGCCACGCGGCCGCTGGGTGGGTTTGGCGTTTTGCAGGATGTCGAGGTGACGCTCTCGCTCAGCGGGCACGAGGTGAGGATAGACCGGATGCGGGCGGTGGCGGGGGGACAGGAACTCCAGGTCACCGGGCGCGCCCGAAGAGAGGTCGGCCGGATGCCGGCGCTGGATCTGGCGGTGAAAGCGGAGCGGTTCCCGTTGGTGCGCAAGCCGGGCTTGTTGTTGCGCGGCGACTTGGATCTCACCGTGAAAACAGCCGGCGACGGGCGCACGCGGCTCGGCGGCGAAGTGCGGCTGCGTGAGAGCCTTTTTTTGGCGGACATCCGCTCGTTTGTGGTTCCTTCCGGAGGCCGGGGCGCGGCGGCGGCTTTGGCGCGACCGCCGTATTTCTCCGTGGAGAACCCGCCGCTGGCGGACTGGGAGCTGGCGCTTCGGGTCGGAGGACGGGCGTTCTTGCGCCTGCGCACTCCGGTGTTCGAAGGCGTGGGTTCGGCGCGTTTCGATCTGACCGGGACCTTGCGCGAGCCACGTGCCGTCGGGGAATTCTGGGTGGAGCGCGGCAATATTCTTTTTCCCTTCGCCAGCTTTGCGGTGCGAGAGGGCGCGGTGCGCCTGAGGGCGAGCGATCCTTACACGCCCGCGCTGGATTTCCACGCGACGGCGCGGCGACTGGGCTATGACTTGCGCCTGGAGTTGGATGGAACCGCGGACGCTCCGCAGTTGCAGCTCACGTCGAGTCCGCCGTTGGAGGCGGAGACGGTTTTGTTGATGGTCACGGCGGGGGCCGCTCCGGGCCAAGGCACGGGCGCGGCTTCGGGGACCCGGCGGTTCGCGGCGGTGGGCGCCTATGTGGGGCGCGATTTGCTGCGTTCGCTGGGAGTGGGGGGAACGGACGAGGAGAGACTGACGCTGAGCTCGGGCGAGAAGGTGTCGCGCGCCGGGCGGGAAACGTATGGCTTCGAGTTCAAGTTGAACGACTGGTGGGCGCTGACCGGCGAGTATGACGAATTCGACGCCTACAATGTGGGTGTGAAGCGCCGCTTTGGACCAGGGGTTCGGGAAGAAGCGGCAAACGGGGAGGCGGCCGAAGATGCGCGCTAAATCGATAAAAACGGCATGGGCGGCGGCGATCTTGTGGACGCTGGGTTCGGGCGGGCTTGCGGCTAAACCGGCGGAGATCGAAGTGGGCGGCTTCGGTTGGCTGAAAAATCGCGAGATGCGGCAGGCGCTGGACGCGCTGCTGGGCGATGGGGGGAAGCGCGACGCGGTGGACGCATCGTTCCTCGAGGACGCGGCGTTGGTGTTGAATTCGGAGCTGGTGGATGCCGGCTACTTTGACGCCAGAATACTCGTCACGTGGACCGATGCGTCCGGGGAGACGGGAAGCGGGGAAGTGGATGCGCAGTTGAGCCGGCCCTTGTCGCGTCCGCTGACCGCGACGCGGGCGCGGCTGGAGGCGCGCCCTGGGCGGCGCGCGGTGATGGAGACGGTGAAGTTCGAAGGATTGGCGGCGCTGGATGTTCCGGAGGCGGAGTCGTTTTTTAGTCCGCGGGTGGGGGTTTTAACGCCCGATGCGGCGCGGGCGTGGTCGGCCTCGCGGGCCAAAGGGGCGG
>CAMLQS010000169.1 GCA_946482165.1 uncultured Verrucomicrobiota bacterium
CTCGACCAGCCCTTCATGTTCAACCGCCTCGGCGCCGCGCAACCGCAGGGCATGATCTTCGCCCTCGCCCGCGACATCGTGCCGATGGAGGCCTCCGAAGGCCTCGCCCCGGGCAACGTCATGTTGCGAAAAGACAAACGCGCCCGCCCCATCGTGCTGCGCGTCAACGCCGGCCAGTTCCTCGAGATCCGGTTCACCAACCTCCTCTCCCCGCAGCCGGTCAACCCGCCCACCGCCGGCCCGATCACCTCGCTGCAACCCGCCACCCGCTCCGCCGGCGTTCATGTCACCGGCATGGAGCTCGTCTCCGTCACCCTGCCCGACGGCACCGTCCAGCCCGGCATCGCCAGCGACGCCACTTGGGTCGGCATCAACCCGAGCAGCCTCGCCGAGCCCGGCCAGACCCGCGTCTACAAATACTACGCCAAGGCCGAGGGCACCTTCATGCTCTACAGCGCCGGCGGAGACTGGGCCGGTCAGTTGCAGGCCGGCCTCTTCGGCGCCGCCACGGTGGAGCCGGAGAACGCCCGCTGGTATCGCAGCCAGGTCACCCGCGAAGACCTCGAGCTCGCCGCCTACCGCGTCGAGCCCGGCCCGGGCGACAGCCTGCGTGTCTCCGGGCGCCCCGAGCTTTTCTGCCACCGCCGGAAGCACGATGACGGCAAGCCCCGCACCGTCGTCACCGAGGAAGGCGAATTCACGCTCTGGAGTTTCCACTCCTCCGCCGACGCCGCCGGCGCCCAAAAGACCGACGTCATCGTGCGCGACAACCGTGTATTCACTCCGGACGGACGCCCGCTCGTGGACTACGACGCCGTCTACCCCGTCGGCCACCCGCGCGCCGGCCAGCCCATCCTGCTCATGACCCGTCGCCTCGCCGACGGCCGCGACGAACTCGTCTCCAGCGACCTCACCGCCATCATCGCCGGCCCCGACGGCGGCGCGTTTCCCTTCAGCGAAAACGGACCCGGCTTCGCGCAAAACCCGACCTACCCCGGTCGCCGCGAGCCCTTCCGCGAGTTCACCATCATGTATCACGAGACCTTCGGGACCGTGCAGGCGTTCAAGGAATTCTACGCCCCGCAGCTCTCCGACGTGATGGGCGCCGGCACCGACAACTTCGCGATCAACTACGGCTCCGCCGGCATCGGCGCCGAGGTCCTCGCCAGCCGCCTCGGCGTCGGCCCCATGGGCGGCAAGGAGTCCGTCGACCTCAAGTTCGAGGAGTTCTTCCTTAGCTCCTGGGCCTGCGGCGACCCCGCCATGGTCGTGGACGTCCCGGCCAACGCGCCCAACCAGACCGTCACCGATCCCGCCACCGGCTCGCGCCAGATCAACTCCGCCATCACCAACGGCACCGCCGCCGCCTTCCAGGCCCTCACCGGCAAGAAAGCCACCAAGGCCTTCTACCCCGACGATCCGTCCAACGTCTACCACAGCTACATCCGCGACCGCGTGACGATGCGCGTCCTCCACACCGGCGGCGGAATCACCCACGTGCATCACTTGCACGCCCACCAGTGGCTGCGTTCGCCGAACAGTGACGACGGCCACTACCTCGACAGCCAGATGATCACCCCCGGTTCCGCCTACACGATGGAGATCGCCCATCACGGCAGCGGCAACCGCAACGAGACCGTCGGCGACTCCATCTTCCACTGTCACTTCTACCCGCACTTCGCCGGCGGCATGTGGGCGCTCTGGCGCACGCACGACGTCTTCGAGGCCGGCACCCGCCTCGACGCCGAGGGCCGCCCCGCGCCCGGTTGGAACCGCACCCTCCCTGACGCCGAAATCAAATCCGGCACGCCCATCCCCGGCATCGTTCCGTTGCCCACCCTCGCCATGGCCCCCGCGCCCGCGCCCGTGCGCCTGATCGACGAGGGCCGTCGCGTTGAGGTCCGCGCGAAAGACCGCGACGACCGTCGTCGCGAATTCGCCTACGACAATCCCGGCTACCCCTTCTTCGTTCCCGGCGTCTCCGGCCACCGCGCCCCGCACCCGCCCCTCGACATGGCTTGGGAAGAAAGCGCCCCCGGCGTCCCCGCCCGCGACAAGGACGGAAAACTCATCTACCTCGACGGCGGCCTCCCCCGTCACCAAGTGCTGGACGGCACCATCGTCCACGAGCTCCACACCCGCTGGGACTTCAGCAAGGACTTCCTCGCTCGCGATAAGAACGGCAAGCCCGTCGCCGGCGGCCTTGTCGCCTTCGAGCTCCCCGAGGACGGCACCGCCATCGAGAAGGCCGCCATGGCCGCGCACGCCACCCGCACCCACGCCTCCTTCCTGCCCAACGGCGACCCGGGCAACTTCACCCTCAACGGCCTCCCGCCCGCCCACGGCGCCCCCTTCGCCAACCCCAGCGTGAACGAGGAAGGCAACGGCGACCTCGATGTCCGCCGCTACCAAGGCGCCGCGATCCAGACCGACGTCGTGTTCAACAAGCAGGGCTGGCACTTCCCGCAGCAGCGCATGATCACCCTTTGGCAGGACGTGCAGCCCACGATCTCCGGCGAACGCGCCCCGCAGCCCTTCTTCATCCGCGCCAACACCGGCGAGACGATCGAGTTCTGGCACACCAACCTCGTGCCCGACTACTACGAGCTCGACGATTTCCAGGTCCGCACGCCCACCGACATCATCGGCCAGCACATCCACCTCGTGAAGTTCGACGTCCTCGCCTCCGACGGCGCCGGCAACGGCTTCAACTACGAGGACGGCACCTTCAGCCCCGACGAGGTCCGCACCCGCATCGACGCCATCAATCTCTCCGGCGGCATCCACGCCTTCGACGAGCGCACCCAGTTCAAGGGCCGCAAACAGCGCAAGCTCGAGATCAAGCCCGCCCCCGCCGTCTTCGGCCCCGCGCCCGCCGGCCAGAACTGGGCCGGAGCCCAGACCACCATCCAACGCTGGGACACCGATCCCGTCGTGAACAACGAGGGCGAGGACCGCACGCTCCGCACCGTCTTCACCCACGACCACTTCGGCCCCTCCACCCACCAGCAGGCCGGTCTCTACGGCGGTCTCCTCGTCGAGCCCCAAGGCTCAAAGTGGTATGACCCCGTCTCCGGCGGCCTCCTCTACGACACCAAGAAACGCCACGACGGCGGCCCCACCAGCTGGCAGGCCAACATCGTCACCGCCGACCCCGCCGACAGCTACCGCGAGTTCGCCATCGAGTTTGGCGACTTCCAGCTCGCCTACGGTCCCGGCAGCCCCTCTTCGCCCGGCACGCCGGCCAACCCGCTCTTCACCGCCCCCTTCGGCGTCGACCTCAAGAAAGGCAAGGTTCCGCCGCAGGTCGCCTCCGTCTTCGCCAGCAACGGCGTCGTCTTCGCCAACGACCACGCCACCCTCGAAAAGGGCAAGACCTCCGGCGAATGGCTGCTGACCTACCGCCCCGCCAAGAAAGTCGAGGAGCGCTACCGCCTCGCGCCCGTCTCCCCCGCGACCACGCCCGCCACCTACGCGGTGTATCCGCTCGACCAGTCGCACTCCTGGGCCGCGCCTGCCTACGCGATAAACCCCGCGCCGACCGACGCCAACAACCAGGCCAGCGGCGCTCCCTATCCGACGCTCATCAGCGTCGTCCCCGCGCCCGGCACCTTCTCGCTCAACTACCGCAACGAGCCCATACCGTCCCGCGTCTGGGACCCCGTGGCCAAGGCTCCCGCCTCCGGCAACGCCGGCGACCTCTCCTTCGCCTACGCCTCGATCCTGCGCGCCGACCCGCGGCTCAACCAGCAGCCCGCGCCCGGCACCGCGATCAACCCCGCCGATCCGAACGGTTTCAAGTTCCCGCCTAACCTCACCCCGACCGTGAACGGCCCCGCCGCCACCTCCCCGGCCTCCGGCAAGGTGCAGCCCACCGATCCCTTCACCCCGATGTTCCGCGCTTACGCCGGCGACAAGGTCCAGGTGCGCACGCTCGTCGGTTCGCAGCACAATCCCCACTACCTCGCCATCGACGGCGTCAGCTGGCTCTACGAACCCGGCTACGAAAACTCCGGCTTCCGCAACAACCAGCCCATGGGCATCTCCGAACACTACGAGATGAACTTCACCCTGCCGCGCGCCACCGGTTCGACCGCGCAGCCCTTCGCCGACCACCGCTACGAGGCGAGCGCCGGCGTCGACGGCATCACCAACGGCATGTGGGGCATCCTGCGCTCCTACGCGCAAAAAGTGCCCGAGCTCGTGCCCCTGCCCAACAACCACCCGGCCGCCGCGCCCGTCGTCGCCGAGATCAAGCCGCCCGTCGGCGCCAAGGTCCGCCGTATCCACGTTGTCGCGACGTCCGTCAACCAGGCCACCGGCGGAGGCCTCGTCTACAACTCCCGCGGCCAGACCACCGCGCTCAACCCGCCCGCCTTCGACACGAGCCTCCCGGTCGTCGACCCCGACGCGCTCATCTACGTGCGCGCCGAGGACCTCGACGCTTCCGGCAAGCTGATCCGCAAGGGACGCATCGAGCCGCTCATCCTCCGCGCCGCCGCCGGCGAATGGATCGAGCTCACCCTCACGAACAACTTCCAGCCCGCGCAGGAACCGGCCATCTTCGCCACGCCCGTCGCCGCCTCCTCGCCCTACGGTCAGGGAGATCCCGTCGCCGTGCCGCCGATCCAGTTGCTCACCTCGCCCAACGTCGGCCTCAACCCGCAGGTCGTCGGCTACGACATCACCCGCGCGAACGGCATCAACGTCGGCTTCAACCCGACCGTCACCGTCGCCCCCGGCCAGTCTTCCGCGCCGATCTACTGGTATGCCGGCGCCCTCTCCGTCGGCAAAGACGGCGCGCTTGTCGCCACCCCGGTGGAGCTCGGAGCCATCAACCTCAACCCCTCCGACCCGCTCCAGCAGCACACGCTCGGACTCGTCGGCGCGCTCGTCATCGAGCCCGAAGGATCAACGTGGACGGAGGACGTCAACCAACGCGCCTCCGCCACCGTCACCAAGGCCGACGGCACCGTGTTCCGCGACTTCGTCATGCTCTGCCAGGACGACGTCACGCTCACCAACGCCGCCGGCGCGCACACCGTCAACTACGGCACCGAGCCCATCGCCTACCGCTATCCGACGTCCTACTTCCCCGGCGGCAATTTCCCCGCCGCCGACGGAACCCAGGCCACCGCGAACTCCCTCGTCGCCGCCGATCCTCAGACTCCGATCTACGTCGCCGGCGCCGGCACGCCCGTGCGCTTCCGCATGCTCCATCCCGCCAGCGCGCCCGGCGCCGACGGCGAGGTCCTCACCATCGACGGCCACGTCTTCCAGGAAGAGCCCTACGTCGACGGCAGCCGCGTGATCGGCGACAACCCGCGCTCGCAATGGTTCGGCGCCCGCGGCGGCCATGGTGCTCGCGACCGCTTCGAAGCCGTGCTCGCCAGCGCCGGCGGCGACCACCGCGTGCCCGGCGATTACCTCTACCGTTCGCTCATCGCCCTCCTCGGCGGCGGCGACATGGCCGACGGCCAGTGGGGTATCTTCCGCGTCACCGCGCCCGGCAAGGACGCCGTGATCGTCAACCAGGCCTCCGCCAGCGGATCGCTCACCGTCTCGGGCGCCAACTCCGTCAACCCCGCCACCGGCGTCTTCGCGAAGTCCGTGAAGATCTTCTCCGGCGCCTCGACCTCCGGCGAAGCTCTCGCCACCGCCGAGGTGGATCCGCTCACCGGCGCGTGGAACGTCAGCCAGGCGCTCACCGGCGCGGCTCCGTCCGAGATCAGCGTGCTCTCTTCCGACGGAGGCGTCGCCCGGTTCTCGCTCAAGACCCAGAGCACCGTGCTCAAGGCCGCCGTCTCGAAGCCCGCCGAGCCCGCCCGCGCGCCCTCGCCCGTGCTCCGTCGCTACGAACAACGCCGCGACCAAGGCTCGCGCCCGCCCGAGGGCGTGAAGATCATCCGGAAGAAATAAATGGTCCGTCTTCTTCCGGCCGCACCGCTCGCGCTCCGGCGCGTCGCCCTCCTCGCCTCGGCGGTCCTCGCGACCGCCGGGGCTTTTCTCCGGGCGGAATCCGCGCCGTCCGCGACCCGCCTCGAGCACGAAGGCCTCGCCGTCGAGTGCTCCGTTCTGCCGCCCGACGCCTCGCAAACCGCTCCCCGCGCCGGCGAACCGGCACGTATCCGTTTCACCATCACGGACACCACCACGGGCGAGCCGTTCACGCAGCTCGGCCCCGCCGCGTGGCTGAGCCGCCACGGCGGCGGCGGCGCGACGCCGCGAACCTGCTCCGAGAAGATCCGCGAGTTTCTCGGCGGAAGCATTTTTGCCAAAGCCGACGCGGACCTGAACACGTTCCGCGTCCTCGCCCTCAACGACGACGCGACCATCACCGTCGTCGACCCTCTCTTCGGCTTTGGCGGCACCAAGCTGCTCGCCCTCGTGCCGCTTGCCAGCCCCGGCGCCGATTGGGCTCTCTCCGCCGACTCCGCGCGACTCTTCGTCACCCAACCCGAGGCCGGTCGCGTTGCCGTGGTGGACACCGCCACCTGGCTCGTCACCGCAAATCTCGCCGTGTCCGGCTCGCCCGGCCGCGCCGCCCTCCAACCCGATGGCCATTATCTCTGGGTCGCTCGCGAAGGGGGCGTCGCGGTCATCACCGCCACCGATGCACCCGCCGTCGTCGCCAACCTCGACACCGGCGCCGGCCCGCACGACATCGTGTTTTCGGCCGACAGCTGCTGGGCCTTCGTGAGCAACGCCGCCGCGCAGACCCTCTCGGTCATCGACATCCGGCAGCTCAAAAAAACACGCGACATCCCCCTCGAAGGCCGTCCCGCCGCGCTCGCCTATTCCCGACTCGGCGACGCCGTTTACGTCGCCGACGCCGACAAAGGAGAGATCCTCGTCGTGGACGCCGCGAAGCACGCCATCGCGGCCCGTATCGCCACTCCGCCCGGCGTCTCGCACTTGCGCTTCGCCCCCGGCGACCGTTTTTGTTTCGCGCTCAACCCCGCCGCGGACCGCGTGCATATCCTCGACGCCGCGACCAACCGGCTCGTGCAAAGCGCCGCCGTCGAGGGCGGCCCTGAGCAAGTCGCTTTCTCCGGCGACATGGCCTTTGTCCGCCGCCGCGCCACGCCGCTCGTCGCGATGATGCCGCTCAAGGAAATCGGGCGCGAAGGCCAGCTCGTCGCCGTGGGCGAGTTCCCCGGCGGCGAGGCGCCCTTCGGCGCTCGCACCTCCTTCGCCGACAGCCTCATGACCGCGCCGGGCAAAAGCTCCGTCGTCGTCGCCAACCCGACCGACAAGGCCATCTATTACTACATGGTCGGCATGGCCGCCCCGATGGGGAATTTCGGAAACTACAACCGAGTGCCCCGCGCCGTCATGGTCGTGGACCGCAGCCTGCGCGAGGTGTCGCCCGGCGTCTATGAGACCGCCGTCACGCTCCCCGCCGCCGGGGCGTATGACACTGTGTTCTTCCTCAACTCCCCGCGCATCGCCCACTGCTTCCGCATCGAAATCCCGGAAAATCCCGCCCTCGCCTCCACTGCCCCCGGAACCCGCCTCAACCTCGCCCCGATTTCGCCCGCGCGCCTGGTTGCCGGCGAAAAGGCCCGCGTAGCCTTCCGCCTCTCCGGCGCCGCGCCTGGACCGGCGCCGGCCGATCTCTCGTTTCGCATCATGCTCGCCCCCGGTGTGTGGAACCGCCGCCGCTCCGCCGAGTATGCGAGCGACGGCACCGCGAGCTTCGAATTCACTCCGCCCGAGCCAGGCATTTATTACGTTTACGCCGAGGCGCCTTCGGCCGGTCTTTCCGCCAAGCAGGCGCCCGTGCTGATCCTCGAAGCTGCGTCGCCGGGCACCGCCGCCACGCCGTAAGCGCCCCCCTCTTTTCCATGCTTCTCCGCCGATTCGTTCGCCTCCTGATCTTCCTCGCCGTCTGCGCCGCATCCGCGCGCGCGGCGACCACCATCCCCGACGTCGAGCTGCAGGACCAAAACGGGCGCAAGGTGAAGTTCTACACCGATCTCGTGAAAGACCGCGTGGTGGCGGTGAACTTTATCTTCACCCGCTGCACCACCGTTTGCCCGGGCCTCGGAGTCAGCTCCGCCGCGCTCGCCCGCCACTTGTCCGAAACCGCTGGCGAGGGTGTCGCGCCTCCGCGCATCATCTCGATCAGCATCGACCCCGAGAACGACACGCCCGAGCGCCTGCGCGCTTGGAGCGAGAACTTCGGCGCCGCGCCCGGCTGGACCCTCGTCACCGGTTCACGCCGCGACATCGATGCGCTGCTCAAGGCCCTCCAAGCCTACACGCCCGACATCAACCTACACAGCTCCGCCTTCCTCCTTGGCAACGACGCCACCGGACAATGGAAACGCGTCGGCGGCTCCGCCGCGCCCGCCAAGCTGGCCGAGGCCCTCGCCGAGCTTTCCGCCGCGCCCGCCCCGGCCCTCGCTCCTGTCGAGCCTGCGCCTTCGACCCCGCCCGCGCCCTTGCCTGCCGAGAGCAACGCCAGCGCCGCGGCCGCGCGTTATTTCCCCGACACGGTCCTGCTCAACCAGCACGGCCAGCCGGTCCACTTCTACACCGATCTGCTCAAGGGCAAGGTCGTCGTCATCAGCACGATCTTCGCCGACTGCGGCGGCGTGTGCCCGCTCATCGTCGAGCGCTTCGCCAAGGTGCAGGATAAGCTCGGCGACCGCGTCGGCCGCGACGTCACGCTGATCTCGATCTCCGTCGATCCGGTCAACGACACCCCAGAGCGTCTGCACGGCTACGCCGAGCGCGCGGGCGCCAAGCCCGGTTGGCATTTTCTCACCGGTGAAAAGGCGAACGTGGACTTCGTCCTGAAGCGCCTCGGCCAATACGTCGAATCGCGAGACGCCCACTCGAACATCTTCATCATCGGCAACGAGCCGACCGGTCTCTGGAAAAAAGCCTTCGGCCTCGCGCCCGCCGAGGACGTCATCGAGATCGTCGAGAGCGTGCTCACTGATCGCAGCTAGCGACACGGTGCCCCGTCCATGCCTCACCTAAATCCGCTCCGGCTTCTTGGTCTTCTTGGCGGACTGGCATGTGTGGTGGCCACCGGCGCGGAGGCTCCGTCTGCCGCGGAACGCGGACGCCTGCTTTATGAGCAGGGCATCGGCGCCGGCGGACGCCGTCTTTCCGCCGCCACCGGCGCCGAACAGGCTCTTTTGCCGCCAACCTTCTCCGCCTGCCTGAACTGCCACGGCGCCGATGGTCGCGGCCGCACCGAGGGCGGAGTAATCGTGCCGCCGATAACCTGGGAGCAACTGGACAAACCTTACGGCGTGACCACGCCCGGCGGACGACGACGCGTCGCCTACGACGAGGCCGGCTTTCACGCGGCTCTCACCCGCGGCGTGGACCCGTCGGGGCACATCTTGGCGCCCGCCATGCCGCGCTACTCGCTCACCCCGCAGGAGTCGTCCGACCTCGCCGCCTATCTCCGGCAGATCGGCGAGCGTGTCATTCCGGGTGTGAACGACGACACGATCCTGATCGGCTGGCGCGCTCCGGCCGGCACATCGGCGATCGTGGCTGCGAGCGTCCTCGAAGCTTGGTGCGCCGACGTCAACGCGGCGGGCGGCATCTTTCAGCGCCGGGTGCGGGTGGTCGCGCTCGGCGACGGCGCGCAACCGGCCTTCGCCGTCCTGTCCATCGGCGAAGGCCGAGTCGACACGTCCGCCGCGCTTGCTCTGGCCCAAAGCGGTGTCCCTGTGCTTATCGCGGGTCGCGCGCCCGGCGAGGAGCGCGGACACGAGCGCTGCTTGTTTGCTCTTCTTCCCGCCGACTCGGCGCCTCACGGACCCAATGAGATGCCGCCGAGAAGCGTGGAGGACTACCTCGGGTTCGCCCGCCGGCACTCGTTGTCCGCGGACGAGCGAGAACTGCAGCTCGCCCTGCTGGCCTCCGCCCGTGTGATCTTGGAGGCGCTCAAAAACACCGGCCGCGAACTCGACCGCGAAAAGTTCCTGACCGCGTTGGAGGCGCTTTCGGGCGTCGAGACCGGCTTCACCCCTCCCGCGAGTTTCACGCCTCGTCGACACGTCGCCACCTCGGGCGTCTACGCGATCCCGGCGCACCTCTTTTCACCCCCATGACCAAGCCAATACCCTCGTTCCTGATCGGCATACCTGTCTACGACGGCGTCGACCTGCTCGATGTCGCCGCGCCCTGCGAGTTGTTCAACTGGATGAAAGAGAGCGTGGCCAAGACGCTCGCCGTCGAGATCCGGCTCGTGGCGCCCACGCTCGCGCCCGTGACCGCGCGCGGCGGCCTTCTGCTCACGCCGCAAGGCACCTTCGACGCGACCCCGAAGCTCGATCTGCTATGGGTTCCCGGCGGCAACGCCGACCAGCTCAAGCTCCGCATGGAGGATCCGGTCTATTTGGATTTCTTGCGGTCGCGGGCGAAGCACGCGACCTACGTGACCTCGGTGTGCGAAGGCGCGCTC
>CAMLQS010000170.1 GCA_946482165.1 uncultured Verrucomicrobiota bacterium
GGAACCCGATCTCGTTGTCTGCGGCCAGGCCGACAGCGCTCCCGCCGCCCTCCAACTGATCCAGCGCCTAAAGCCCGATCTCGCCGTCGTCGACATCACCCTCAAGACGACGAGCGGCATCGAGCTGATGAAAAACGTGAAGGCGCTCCTTCCCGACCTCCCCGTGCTGATCATGTCCATGCACGACGAGAGCCTCTACGCCGAACGCGCTCTCCGCGCCGGTGCCAAGGGCTACGTGATGAAGCATGAGGCGAGCGATCGCATCCTCACCGCGATCCGCAGCGTGATCGCCGGCGACCTCTACCTGAGCGAGAAGATGAAGGAGAAGATGCTCCATCGTCTCGTTCGCAGCCGAAAGAACGAGGTCGTCTTCACCATCGACACCCTCAGCGACCGCGAGATGGAGGTGTTCCAGCTGATCGGAAACGGCTTTGGCACCCGGCAGATCGCCGAAAAGCTCAATCTCAGCGTCAAGACCATCGACTCCTACCGCGAGCACCTGAAGTTGAAGCTCCGTTTGGAAAAGGGCTCCGACCTCGTGCGCCACGCCATCCAGTGGGTCCGCAGCGAAGGTGTGGTCTGATGATCGTTCCGCCCGTTTTTGAGTCGCTTGTCCAAAGCGACTCCAAGACTTGACAGGCCGGCGGCGGTGAGCGCTCCCCGTTCTTCATATCACCCCTGATCGTCTCGAAAAAAGCCGCCCCTACCGGGCGGCTTTTTTAGCGTCTTCGGTGCCACTCCCTGCGCCGCCTCCGGGCCGACGGTTTGTTCCGGGCTCTTCGCTTCTTGGCCCGAATCGGCCTCCGCCATCGGGCTCCTGGGCGGATTCGCGTTGCTCGGCATGCCGCCCGTCGTCGGGCGCATAATCCACTCCCACGCCCGCGTCGGGAAGCGCCCTGATATGTGAAGTTCCTCCGCGCGTGTATCCTCTTTCTACTTCGGTGACCGGTCGGCTGGACGGATGGCCACTTGTTAGATACCCCAAGGCAGCGCGACGGCCATTTGCCTTCCGGTCACCGAAAACTGTTTTTCCCTGTTGGTTGCTCCTTTGCCGCTCTCGGCCGTGGTCCAAGAAAATCCCTGCGCCTCCCCTGCGCCGGGATTTTTTTGTGTCATGCGCGGGGGCTTACCCGAAGGGTATCACGGCGGGCCGCTCGCTTTCGGGCCACGACATCGGCCGATAGGCTGTGGGGGATGCAAAACCCGAGCCTTTCCCCGGCCCCGCAAACCCATCCCGCCCCTGCGGCGCCTTTCATCACGGACGACTCCGTCGACACCGCCAAACATAGCGCCGCCGGAGGGCGCCCTCGCGAGGTCTGGCAAGGCCGGCCGTATCCGCTCGGCGCCACATGGTCGGGCGAAGGCGTGAACTTCGCGCTCTTCTCCGAAAACGCCACGGGCGTGCTCCTTTGCCTTTTCGATGACATCGGCCAGGCCGAGGTCGAGCGCGTGCGTCTCGTCGAGCGCACCGACCAGGTCTGGCACTGCTTCATCCCCGGCCTGCGTCCCGGCCAGCTCTACGGCTATCGCGTGGAAGGCCCCTACGAGCCCGAACAGGGGCATCGCTTCAACGCCCACAAGGTGGTTCTCGATCCGTATGCCAAAGCCATCGCGGGCGAGGTGCGCTGGAGCGAGGCGATGTATGGTTACGAAATCGGCCATGCCGACGCCGATCTGAGTTTCGACGAACGCGACAACGCCGCCGACACGCTCAAGGGCGTCGTCATCAACCCCGCGTTTGACTGGGAGCACGACCGCCCGCCCCTGCGGCCGCTCCATGAGACCGTGATCTACGAGACGCACGTGCGCGGCTTCTCCAAACTATGGGACGCCGTTCCTGCGGATCTCCGCGGCACCTACTCCGGACTCGGTTGCCCGGCCGCGATAGACTATTTCAAAAAGCTCGGCGTCACCGCGGTCGAGCTCATGCCGGTGCATCATTTCGTCGATTCGCAGCATCTGCTTGATCGAGGACTGCGCGAGTATTGGGGCTACAACACCATCGGCTTCTTCGCCCCCGAGGCGCGTTTCAGCAGCGATGGCGATCGCGGTTCCCAAGTCGAAGAATTCAAGGCGATGGTGAAGAACCTCCACGCGGCCGGTCTCGAGGTCGTTCTCGACGTCGTCTACAACCACACCGCCGAGGGCAGCCATCTCGGCCCCACGCTTTCTTTCCGCGGCATCGACAACCGCGTCTACTACCGCCAGGTCGGCGACGCGCCCCGCTACTACATGGACTACACCGGCACGGGCAACACGCTGGATGTGCCGCATCCGCGCGTGCTCCAGCTCCTGATGGACAGCCTGCGCTACTGGGTCACCGAGATGCACGTGGACGGCTTCCGCTTCGATCTCGCCTCCGCGCTCGCGCGCGAACTCCACGAGGTTCGCAAGCTTGGCGCGTTCTTCGACGTGATCCACCAGGACCCGATCGTCTCCCAGGTGAAGCTCATCGCCGAGCCCTGGGACGTGGGCGAGGGCGGCTACCAGGTGGGCAACTTCCCCGTGCTCTGGGCGGAATGGAACGGCCGCTATCGCGACACGATTCGTCGCTATTGGAAGGGCGAGCCCGGGCACATGGGCGATCTCGCCTACCGCCTCTGCGGCAGCGCCGACCTCTACGAGGCGACGGGCCGCACTCCCTCCGCGAGCATCAACTTCGTGACCGCCCACGATGGCTTCACTCTCCGCGACCTCTTTTCCTTCAACGAGCGCCACAACGAGGCCAACGGGGAGGAAAACCGCGACGGCGAAAGCAACAACAACTCCTGGAACTGCGGCCATGAGGGGCTCGACGCGCCCGACGACGCGCTCGCTCTGCGTCGCCGCATGCAACGCAACCTGCTCGCCACGCTTCTTCTCTCGCAGGGCGTTCCGATGCTGCGCGGCGGCGATGAGCGGGGCTGCACCCAGCAGGGTAACAACAACGCCTACTGCCAGGACAACGAGTTGAGCTGGCTCGGCTGGAACTTCACTCCCGAAAGCGAGGCGTTGCTCGAGTTTACCCGGCGCTTGATCGAGCTGCGGCGGCGTCATGTCACCTTCCGCCGCCCGAAGTTTTTCCAAGGCCGTCCCCTGCGGGGCGGGGGAGTGAAGGACATCACCTGGTATTCGGCCAATGGCGACGAGATGGACGACGCCGCCTGGGGCGCGGATTTCGCCAAGGTCGTGGGCATGATGCTCTCCGGCGATGCGCTGCATTTGAACGACGAGCAAGGCCGGCCGCTCAACGACGACACCTTCCTCCTCTACTTCAATTCGCACCACGAGGAAGTCGGGGTGCGGCTGCCTTCCTCGCGCCGCGCGCGTTGGGCGCTGCTTCTCGACACCTCGCGCGAGGAGGGCTTTGTCGCCGAGCCGCCGGTTTGCCCCGGCGACGCGCGCCATGTGCTGTCGGCCAGAAGTCTCGTGATGTTCGTCCTTCGCGAAGGCTCGACCGAGCAGGCGCGCTCCCGCCGCACGCGGCGCAACACCAAGCGAGCATAGGGTGCGGGCGGATTTCGCTTCATGCCGCGATTTCGAGGCCCGCCGGGGGCGCGTCGGACGCTTTCAAAAGCAGAGCCAGCCCGCCAATCCGGCGCCCGCGACGATGGCGGGAATGGTGAGTTTGTTTTTCCAGCGATAGACCACCGCGAGCGCGGCGAGAAATATGAGCGCGGCCTTGAAATTCGGAATCGCGACCGCGCCCAGGCCCAGTGTCGTCACGATGATAAGCCCCACCACGCCCGCCGCGACTCCTTCGAGGAAGCTATGCAGGGTCGGGTTCCGGATCACCGCTTCGAGGTGCCGGTAGAACAGAATCGAAAAGAGAAAAGCCGGCAGGAAAACCCCGATCGTCATCGCGAGCGCGCCCGGCGGGCCGCCCCCGAAGTAGCCGACGAAGGTCGAAAAGATGATCAGCGGCGCGGGCAGGATTCCCGAGAGCGCCACGCCATCGAGAAAATCGCGCTCCGACATCCACGCTCCGCGCTCGACCGCGTCTTCACGCAGAAACGGGATGGCGGTATACGCGCCGCCAAAGGTGAGCAGCCCCGCGCGCAGACCCGAGGCGAACAGCGCAGGCGCGGTGGCCTGCCCGGTCTGGGCTTTCTCCGCCTTGGCGATGGCCTGCCGCGCCGGTATGAGCGGCTCGGTTCCGGCGATCACCGGAGACAGCTGCCACACCGCCACGGCGAAGGCAGCCGCGACGAGCACGGCGCCTATCCAGCGGCGTCGCGCCGCCACCACGTAGGCGGCGCCCGCGAGCGGCAGCGTGACGTAGAACGAAATTCCGAGGAGCTCGCCGGACGCGGCGAGAATGCCGATCACCCAAAGCGGCGCATTTGTCAGGCAATGGCCGCCGATGCGGTGGCAGGCGCGCACGATAAGGGCGATCACGGCCGGTTGTATTCCAAGGAACACCGCTTGAAACACCGTCGCGCTGAGGTTCATCGACAGATAAAGCCACGACAGCAAAAACATCAGGACAAAGCCGGGCAGCATGAAGCCAAGCCCCGCGAGCACACCGCCCAGGCGCCCGCGTGAAAGCATTCCGAAGTGAACGCACAGTTCGTGCGCCTCCGGCCCGGGCAGCACCTGGTAGATCGCCAGCAGCCGCTTGAAATGGCCGGGCGTGACCCATTTTTCCTCCGTCACGAGCTCCTGCCGGATCATGTCGATCTGCGCGACCGGCCCGCCCCACGCGAGCAAACCGAAGCGCAGAAAGCGGCGGAACAGTTTGCCGTAGGATTCGGCGGGCGCGTTGACGGCATCTTCTGCCGGCGAGGATGCGGAAGTGTGCGGGTCACTCATGGGTGTTTTCGAAGGAACTCGTAGAGGGCGTCGAAGCATTCGCCGCCACGTTCGAGGAGCTTTTCGTCGGACCATCCAAGCCGGCCCCATCCCTTCAGGACGCGATCAAGGCCGACGCATTCGGTCCGCGCATATTTCCCGTCTTCGATGTCGGCCGCATGCACCATCTCCGCCATCCGCCGCAGGGCGGGGTCGTCGATGCCGAAACGTTTGACCAAGGTCTCGAAAGTGCAGTCGTCCCCGTGGTGCGTGAACTCCACGCCGATCATGTCGTAAGGCAACGCGTCCGGATACGCCTCCGGGGTATTGCCAAAAACAAACCGGGCCTGCGGATCGATACACCGCCGGATGAGCCAGGCCGACCCGACCCGATCAATCTCGGGCCGGGGACGGGTCAACCAAGTGCGGGCACGGAATCGCTTCGAAGAGAGAATAGCCGGCGCCGCCGTTTTTCTCGCGTGCAGCGTGCGTGCGCGCTCCAGCTGCATCTTCGCTTCCTCCGACTGCGGCGCGTGAAAGAAATCAATCTGCCGGATCTCCTCCACGCGGGCCGAGAACCGAGCCAGCTCCGCGTCAAAAGTCTCGGTGGGCTTCCGTCGGTTGGCCGCTATGAACGCTCCGATGTCGGCGACAAAAGCGGCATATTCCTCCGCGCGCGCCGCATTGAACATCTGGACGATATCGTCGTCCGAGATGCCCTCGATGTCCGTCGCGTAGATCAACGTGGCCTCGCCGCCGTTTTCCCGCACCTGCTGGGCGAGCCACTGGAATCGCTCCCGATGCCGCGGTTCATCCGGCAGCACATAAGCCGATGTTTTGAGCGCGACCGCGCCGGACTTCTTCAACTGGCGCCAAAGGCTCACGCGCGAGGAGCCCTTGCGCGCCGGCAGGCCATATAGAAGCAGAAGCCAGTTCCGCGGTTTCATCCGGACGGGATGCCGGTGTGTAACGGATGTTACAACGTGGAACTTGAGTTCATATGATGGAACGGGCTTCCCGTCGGAAGGGCCCGGAGTCGCCGGACCGATGCGTCCATACCGCGCACGAGCTTGATTTCGGCTCTTCTTGTCGTCTAGGTGCCGCCCGAAATGCGGAGTCGTCGCTCCATTCTCTGTGCCGTGCTCCTTGCCGTGATTTGGCTCATGGCGCTGCTGCATGTCGGGCTGGAGGCAAACGGCCTCCTGATGGAGCACGACCACCATTCCGCGCCGCACTCGCACGCGGAGCCGGCATTCGCCGGCGATGATCACGGTCACTCCGACCACGACCGCCCCGAACCGACTTCAGGCGACGATGGCCACGACTCTTTCGTGGCTCGGGCGATGGTTTCCGTTGCGCGCGGGGTGGCGTCGACCTGGCTCCTTTTCGCCTGTGCGTTCCCCTTTGTGGGCGTGGTCCTTTGGCTCGCGAGCCGCCTAGGCATCGCGGCCGTCGCCCGTTTCGCCCTGCCGCGGATACCCGAACACCACGCGCCGGCCGAATGGCATTTCGTCCGGCGGTGTGTCGCGGAGTCTTTGGCACCGCCCACATTGGTCTAAACCCCCTCGGGAATTGAAGGCCCTGCGGAGTCGCGCTTGCCGGGCTCGTGCCGTGCCGTTGTGACGTGTCGCGGCGGCGTTTCCCTCGGGCGCGAATTTTTCCGGGGCTGCATGTCCCGTCCGCCGAAACCGCCGTCGATGCGCGCCGGCGTTCCTGTCCAAGCCTTTTCTGCGTCAATCCATCTATCCACCTGATCCGATACGAAAACCATCATGCGAATCCTTCTTCTCCTCGCGGCGTTTTTTAGCGTCGCCCTCAACGCCCACGCCCACGGCATCTCCGAGGCCGACAAGGCCGCAATGCTCAACGGCGGCGCGCTGCGCTACGTCCAGCTCGGCGCGAGCCACATGCTCACCGGCTACGACCACCTGCTGTTCCTCCTCGGGGTCATGTTCTTCCTTACGAAGTTCAGGGACATCGTGAAGTTCATCACCGCCTTCACGCTCGGACACTGCATCACGCTGATCTTCGCCACGCTGTTCCAGATCCGGGCCAACTATTACCTCATCGATGCCGTCATCGCCCTGACGGTCTGCTACAAGGCCTTCGACAACCTCGACGGATTCAAGAAATACCTCGGCACCGCTTCGCCCAACATGCTGGGGGCGGTTTTCGCCTTCGGCCTCATCCACGGGTTCGGGCTCTCGACGCGTCTGCAACAGCTCCCCTTGGGCGACGACACCGCCGGGCTCGTGATGCGCATCCTGTCCTTCAACGTCGGCGTGGAGCTTGGCCAGATCCTCGCCTTGGTCCTCATGGGCACGCTGCTCGCCACCTGGCGCCCTTCGCCGACGTTTCCGAAATTCAGCTCCGCCGCCAACGTGCTGCTCATGTTCGTCGGCGTGCTGCTCTTCCTGATGCAGCTTCACGGCTACCAGCACACGCGCCACCCCGACGACTTCCCGCTCAACAAGGACGACCACTATCATGTCCACGCCGACATGGCCGCCCCGGTCGAGCCGGCGCCGCTCGCGCCCGCTCCCGCTCCGGGCGGACACAGCCACGGTCCCGGCGCCGACCACCACCACTGATTTCCCGCACTTCGCACGTTCAACCCATAACCCACCCATCATGAAAACTCGTCTGCACATCACCTCCCTCCTTGGTCTCTTGGCTTTGCTCGCCGGCCCCGTCTCCGCGCATCCCGACGGACACGGCGAAGAGTCGCACGCCTTGCCCAAACCGAAGGCCTCGATACCGGCCAAACCGGCGCCGACCCTTCCCGCCACCGCCCCCGAGACGATCGCCGCCATCCAGCGGCAACTGGAGGCACTCAAGACCGCGCTGGAGGACGGCAAACTCCCGGCGGTTCGGTCCAACGCCGTCACCTTAAACCAACTTGTTCAACATATCGTGGCGCAGGTGCCGGCGGACCACCAGGCGAACGTCAAGGAGATCGCGGAGCGCCACTCCAAGCTCACCGACGAGCTCTCGAAGGCCGCGTCCGCCGGCGCGCAGAAAGAGGTCGAATCCCTCGTTTCGAAGGTCACCGGAAACCTTCGCGCGCTGAAGCCTTTCGTTCACTGACCGCGCTCTTGGAAAACAAAAGAGCGAAGGGGAGATACCTTCGCTCTTTGTCGGCTTCGGCCTTGCGCGAGGGCGACACGAGAGTCGCCCCGCGGTGATCGAGATGCGGCTCAGGCGACGCTCATCTCGGCCGGATGCTCGGCGTCGGCGCGATTTTCGCGGGCGCCTTGGCCGGCGGCGGCGTCTCGCCGGGCGAGGATGCGCAGCATCTCCCCGGTGGAGAGCGGGGAGTCGTCGCGGAGGAGGGTTTGCGCCATCCCCGGGGGGGCTTTCGCGATCTCGCGCTCGATGTGCAGACTGATGTCATCCAGGAAATCGGAGAGTGCGTCGGACATGGCGGGTGGACCTTTGCAAGTTGAGGGTTGAGGTGGGCTAAAGCACGCTCAAATCGATCTCCATTTCTTTCCGGAAGCTCAAGCAAATGAAGTGTTTTTGGGGTGTTGTCCGGAGGCCTTGTCTAGGGTGGTTTCCCGATGCTCGATTCGGGGGCTTGCTGCGATCTTTGCCCGACCAGGCCGGCCCGCGCTCCACCGATGGTCGCCGCGCCGTCCCAGGGTTACGCTCGTCCCGTCCCCTCCGAAACCATGCGCGCGATCTGGAAAGGCTCCATCTCCTTCGGCCTCGTCAATATACCCGTCTCCCTGCTCGCGGCGACGCGCACGGAGGAGCTCAAGTTCCGCCTGCTCCGCCGCGCCGACATGAGCCCGGTGAACTACAAGCGCGTCGCTGCCGTCGACGGAAGGGAAGTGCCTTGGGACGAGATCGTGAAGGGTTACGAATACGAAAAGGACCGCTTCGTCGTGCTGAAGGACGAGGACTTCAAGCGCGTGGACCTCGAGGCGACGGACACCATCGAGATTGTCGATTTCGTCGACCTCGCGGAGATCAATCCCGTCTTCTTCGACAAGCCGTATTACCTCGAGCCGCAAAAGGGCGGGGCGGGCGCCTACCTGCTGCTTCGTCATGTTCTGGCCGATACAAATAAGGCCGGCATCGCCAAGGTCGTCATCCGCACGCGCCAGCACCTCGCCGCCGTGAAGAGCAACGGGCGCCTCCTCGTGCTCGAGATCATGCGGTTCGGGAACGAGCTTGTGGATCCGGCCGGGATAAGGCTCCCCGACGCCAAGGCGCCCGGTAAGCGCGAGCTGGCGATGGCCCGCGCGCTGGTCGATCAGCTCTCCGAAAAGTGGGACCCCAAGCGTTACACCGACGACTATCGCTCCGCGCTCATGAAACTCATCGACGCCAAAGTGAAAGCCGGCGGGAAGGAACTCCCGACAGCGGCGCGCCCCGCCAAGCGCGCCACCAGCGAGGTGGATCTCGCCGAGGTGCTTCGCCGCAGTCTGCGCGAAGCGGGTGGAGGCGACTCGGCGGATGGCGCGTCCTCCGACGATGGCGCAGTCGCCTCCCGCAAGGCAAAGCGTGCGGCCGCGACTCCCCGCGCCGCCAAGGCCCCGCGCGCCGCTCCGCGCAAGACGGGTCGATCTCGCGCCGCCGCCGCGTCTCGGCCGCGCGCCAAGGCGCGCGCATGATGCCCGCGGCTCCGGCATGCGCCTAACGATACCGGCATCCCTTTTGCATGGCCCGCTCCGCTTCCGCCGCCGCTCCACGCGAGGTAAAGTTCACCAACCTCGACAAGATTTTCTTTCCCGACTGCGGGTTCACGAAAGGGGACCTCATTCGCTATTACGTCGATGCGGCTCCCTACCTGCTGCCGCATCTGCGAGGGAGGCCGGTGACCTTGATCCGCTTCCCCGACGGCGTGACGGGCGAGAAGTTCTACGAGAAGAACGCGCCCAAATTCGCGCCCGATTGGATCGCGACCCAGGCGGTGCCGCGTCGCCGGCACGAGGGCGTCACTCGCTACATTCTGATCGATGACGCCAACGCGCTCGCCTGGTGCGCGAATCTTGCCGCGATCGAGCTGCATCCGTTTTTGCACCGCGTGCCCGACCTGGATCGTCCCACCCATGTCGTCTTCGACCTCGATCCGGGCGAGGGCGCCGACCTCCGGGACTGCGCGCGTGTCGGCTTTCACGTGAAGGCGATCACCGACGAACTCGGGCTGACCTCCTTCGCGAAGGTATCCGGCTCCAAGGGCCTTCAGGTCTACGTGCCGCTCAACACCGCGGTCTCCTACGAAGCCACCCGCGCTTTCGCGAAGAGCGTCGCGGCGCTGCTCGAGCAGCGGCACCCCGATCTCGTGGTGAGCAACATGGCCAAGGTGCGTCGCCATAAGCGCGTGCTGATCGATTGGAGCCAGAACCACGACGCGAAGACGACGGTCGCGGTCTACTCCTTGCGCGGGAAACGCCAGCGTCCTTACGTCTCCATGCCTGTCACGTGGGACGAGTTGAAGCGACTGAAAGACCCGATGAAACTCTTCTTCACGCCGGAGGCCGCGCTTCGTCGTTTGAATAAACTCGGCGACTTGTTTGAGCCGGTGCTCACGCTGAAGCAGAAGCTCCCCGCCGCATTCGCCGCGTTGAAAGAAGATGTCGCTCCCGCGCCGCGTCCCGACCTTTCGGCCTACGAGGCGAAACGGGATTTCACCCGCACGCGCGAGCCCGCGCC
>CAMLQS010000171.1 GCA_946482165.1 uncultured Verrucomicrobiota bacterium
GCTTTCGAAACTTCAGATTTACGTAGGTGTAGGGCACGACAAAGAGCAGGATCGAGGCGACGATCCAGCGCATGGGCCATGGCTTGCGGGAGGCGGCGGGCATCTGGGGAAATGACCAATGTCCGATGGCCGGTGCCCGATGACGAGCCGGAAGCGGGCCGGGTGCGCGAGGTCGCGGGCGGGTTTACGGTTGCGGGGCGGGTGAGCCGCGGTTTGGTAACGCGGCTCACCGCATGAAACGCTGGTCCCAATTTTTCATTCCCACGCTCAAGGAAAGCCCGGCCGACGCCGAGATCGCCTCGCACAAGCTGCTCGTTCGCGCGGGTCTCGTCCGCAAGCTGAGCGGCGGCCTTTACACGTTCATGCCGCTGGGCCTGCGCGTTATGCAGAAGATTTCCCAGATCTGCCGCGAGGAGCTGGAGCGCGAGCAGCCGGCCCAGCAGCGCCCGGGCGCCATCGAACTTTGGATGCCGCACGTGCATCCGGCCGAGTTGTGGGAGCAAGGGCCGCGCTGGGCCGCCGCCCGCGAGATCATGTTTCGCGCCGATTCGGCGGGCGCCGGAAAAGGCCGCCCGAAGGAGCCCGAGTTCGTCCTCGGCCCGACTCACGAGGAGGTCATCACGCCTCTCGTGAAGCAGGAGATCACGAGCTATCGCGACCTGCCCAAGAATTTTTATCAGATCGGCACCAAGTTCCGTAACGAGATCCGCCCGCGCTACGGTCTGATGCGCGCCCGCGAGTTCGTGATGATGGACGCCTACTCCTTCGACGCGGACGACGACGGCGCGATCAAGAGCTACCTCGCGATGAAGGCCGCCTACGAGGCCTTCTTCAAGCGCATCGGAGTCAAGGCGATCGCCGTCGAGGCCGACACCGGCGTCATGGGCGGCAGCTTCTCGCACGAGTTCATGGTTCCCGCCGAGATCGGCGACGACGACGTGATCTACTCCGACGCCGGCTACGCGGCCAACCGCGAGAAGGCCACCAGCGCCCTCGTGCCGAAGGACCTCGCCGACACGGCGCCCGCCGGCGCGGCGGAAAAGTTCGCCACGCCCGGCGTGGCCACCATCGCCCAGCTCGAGGCCGCGCCGTATTCGGTTTCCGGCGACACGCAGTTCAAGACCCTCGTCTACGTCGGCGACGGCAAGCCCTTCCTCGTCATCCTTCGCGGCAACGACGAACTCGAGGAGGCGAAGCTCGGCTCGCTCGGCTTCACGCTCTTCCGTCCCGCCACGGCGGAGGAAATCGAGCCCGTGCTCGGCGCGAAACCCGGTTCGCTCGGCGCGGTCAAGGGCACGATCAAGAACCCCGGCGCCCTCGGCGGCGTCTTCGCCGACCACGCCATCCGCCTGATCGGCAACGGCGTGACGGGCGCGAACGAGGACGGCTTCCACCTGAAGAACGTCAATGTGGGCCGCGACCTTGCGATCACCAGGTTCGGCGACTTCCGCCGTGTCCGTCCCGGCGAGCCCTGCCCGCAATCCGGCCTGCCTCTTCAGTCGCGCCGCGGCATCGAGGTCGGGCACATTTTCAAGCTCGGCACGAAATACGCCGACAAGTTCGGCGCGGTCTACACCGACGACCAGAAGCAGTCGCACCCGATGGTGATGGGCTGCTACGGCATCGGCGTGAGCCGCACCCTCCAGGCGGTCATCGAGCAAAGCCATGACGCCGACGGCATCGTCTGGCCTTGGGCGGTGGCGCCCTTCCAGGTGCTCATCTGCCTGCTCGATCCGAAGCTGCCCGAAGCCGTCGCCGTCGCGGAGAAACTCGCCGCCGCCGCCGAGGCCGCGGGCGCCGACGTGCTCCTCGATGATCGCGAGGAGCGCCCGGGCGTGAAGTTCAAGGACGCCGACCTGATCGGCGTGCCGCTGCGCGTCGTGATCGGTGGAAAAGGACTGAAGGACGGCGTGGTGGAGGTGAAGCCGCGCGCGTCGAAGGAAGTGCAGAAAATCGCGGTGGCCGAGGCCGAGGCGAAGCTCGCCGAGTTCGTGCGCGCCGCCGCGCGGGGGGCCGCCGCCTGATGTCCGTGGCTTTATCCAACTCATCGGTCGAGGTCGCGGAGCCGCGATTTGCCGGCACCCGCCCCATGGTCGCGCCCGCCGAAGTGGAGCGGACCTCGGCCGTTTTTGCGTCCCAGGGGCCGTGGCGAGTCGTCGTGCTCAACGATCCGGTGAACACGATGAGCTACGTCGTCCTCGTGTTCAGGAAGGTGTTCGGCTTTTCCGAGCCGCTCGCGCGCAAGCACATGATCGAGGTTCACGAGCAGGGGCGTTCGATCGTTTGGTCGGGCCTGCGCGAGCAAGCCGAACTTTACGCTTTCGCGCTTCAACAGTGGCATCTCACCGCCATTCTCGAATCCGATGAAACGCATTGAGGTGAAGCTCAGCCTGAGCGTGGTCGCGCCGCTCCTCGATTTGATGAAGGCCTCGAGCGATGTGCTCGAGGCGCAGATCGCCGCGCCGCTCTCGCTCGACGACATCGACGCCGATTTCCGCGACGAGTGGAAGGCGGAGCTGCTCGAGGGCCAGCAGGAGGAGCTCCATGCGCTGATGGGACTTTTCAACAGCGACTTTTTCGTGAACGGCGTGGTCGCCTTCGACGAAGAGAACGCCGAGATCATCGTCCGCGCCTGCTCCGCGTTGCGCCTCCGTCTGCGCCGTCACGACCTCAAGGATCTCGAGGACGAGCAGTTGGAGAGCGGCGGCATCGAGCTCGAGGATCTGCCCGAGCCGCTGCAAAAGCCCTACATGTGCTATGTCTTTCTCGGCACCATCCAGGAGCTGATTATCCAGCACCTGGATGCCGCGATCTTGCGCGGTTCGACGGACGCCGACGGTTCCGATGAGGATACGGACGACGGCGACGACGATTCCGCGTCCGATTCGGACTCGGACACCGACCCGTTCGGCGGTGGCGGCGATGACGACAAGCCTCGCTCCTGAGCGGGGAATCGACACGAGAGCGGAAGGCCATGAAAGTCGTCTGCGAACACTGCGGTCTGCCGTTTTCCGTCCCGCGCGCGGTCCCGGGCAAGGCGGTTTATTGCTGCTCCGGCTGCGCGCTCGCATCGCGGGTGCCGGTCGATGCGCGGGGGCAATTTCCGGTGAACGCGGCATTGGTGTCCGCATTGGGAGGCGGCTTCGTGTTTTTCAACCAAGCCCTGTTTTGGATGCTCGCGGCATTGCTTGGGCGTCGCGCGGACGCGGAGAGCGGGATCCAGGCGGGACGCTTCGCCATCGCATCATTGGCGCTCGGCGTCGCGGTGTGGGGCGCGGTGATGTTTTTCCAATGGAAGACGGCCGCGCTGCGCGCCCGGGACAAGGCCGTGCTCGGGGTAGGCGGCTTCGTTTTGGGTTGGGCGTTTGCGCACGGACGGCCCGAGCTCGCGCTGTTGGCCAATCTTTTCGCGGGGATGTGGGCCCTGCGTGGTTTGGCGCGAAAAAAAGTTTCCGAAAAAAATCCGCCCAAAGAGGTGGCGGGGAGTTGACGGAGCGGGTGGGCGACCTACCGTTTTCGATGACACTCGGCGGCGTTCGAGGTGCTCTTTTTACGCTCTTTGCCTTTGAATCAATCCGGGAGCCAATAAACCGGGCGCACGCAGCCAGGCCGTAAATCGGACGGCTAACAAACGCACGGCGGTTCCCACCTTAACTTAAAAAGGTTAGAGGCCTTTGAGCATACGGCGCAGGCGGAGTGTCACTAATTTTGAAAGTCGGATGTAGGCCCGGCCGCTGGCCGGGAAGCCCGACCAACGGTCGGGCCTACAATGTCGGAGTCAGACGCGAGCCGCCGAAAATGGCGCTCGCGGCGGAGGCGGTGGCGGCTTTGGTAGGGGATCTTATCTTTCGTATGAGCCCTACCGTTTACTACATCGTCCATGTTTTTTCCGTGCTGGTCCTTACGGGCTACACCTTCTACGCGTTCGCGGCCCCCGCGGAAAAACGCAAGCAGGTGATGATGATCACCGGCATCGCTTCGCTGCTCGCGCTGGTGGGCGGTTTCGGCCTGCTGACGAAGCTCTACAACAACCAATTCAGCGCTTGGGTGATCGTGAAGATCGTATGCTGGCTCGGCCTCTCGGCTTTGGCCGGAATCGGCTTCCGCAAGCGCGCCCAGGCGCCGGTATTCATGGGCGTGGTGCTCGCGCTCGCGCTCGTGGCGATCTTCGCCGTCTACACGAAGCTCGCGTTTTAATCGGGACGCATGTCCGGCGCGCTCTGCGGTCTTTGGGTGGACGACGAGGGCCGTGTGCATACGGCCCTCGAGACGGCCGCGGGCGGCCGTGAAACGCGCATCGAGACGCTGCGCCCTTTCGGTTGGCTGGCGGGCGGGGCGATCCCGGCGGGCGAGGGTGTCACGGTTGAACCGCTGAAAGGGCAGGGGGCTTTCACCGAACTCGCGCACGCGGATACGCTGGCCCGTTTTGATGCGTGGCTCGACGCGGCCAAGGCCGCCGGCGCAAAGGGAGCCGATGTCATCCGCCCTCTGGAGAGCCAATATCTCCTGCAATCGCGCCGCCGGCTCTTTGCGGAGCTGCCCTTCACGCGCTTGCGGCGTTGTCAGCTCGATATCGAGACCGGCTCGGCCGACGGAAGCTTCAGCGACGCCGGCAAACCCGGGGATCGCGTGCTTGCGATCGGTCTGCGCTGCGGAGGGGAGACGCGTTTCCTCCTTCTCTCCGAGGAGACGGACGCGGCGGAGAAGGCGCTTCTCGAACAACTCAACGCCACCTTGGCCGAGCTCGATCCCGACACGATCGAGGGGCACAACATCTTCAAATTCGATTTCGACTATCTCCGGCTGCGAGCGAAACGCCACAAGGTGCCCTGCGCGTGGGGGCGTTTCGGCCAGAAAGCGAAGTTCCGGAACAGCCGCCTGAAAGTTGCCGAGCGCTGGGTGGACTTTCCCCGTTGCGACCTTCCCGGGCGCACGGTGATCGACACCTATCTGCTCGTTCAGACCCACGACATCACGGCTCGCGAGCTGACAGGCTACGGGCTGAAAGAGGTGGCGATCTACTTCGGCGTGACAAACGACGACGACGGCCGGACCTATCTGGCGGGAGACCAGATCGCCACCGCTTTCCGAGCGGAGCGCGAGCGCTTCCTCGCCTATCTGGGTGACGATTTACGCGAGACCGCAGGCGTGGCCGATGTGCTGCTGCCGACCTACTTCGAGCAGGTGAAAACCTTTCCGATCCTGCTCCAGGAGGCGACGCTTCGCGGCAACACGGGCAAGATCGATCTGCTGTTTCTCGAACACTACTACCACGCGCGGCACGCCTGTCCCGTGCCGCCGGAAGTGGCGCCTTTTGAAGGTGGCTACACGCGAAGCTTTCAAGAGGGCGTGTATCGCCACGTGCTTCATTTCGACGTGGCTTCGCTGTATCCGAGCCTGCTGCTTTTGCTCGGACGAAATCCGAAGAACGACGCGCTGGGCGTCTTCATCCCGCTGCTGCGCACGCTGCGCGAGTATCGGCTCAAGTATAAACAGCTCGCCCGTTCGGCGCCGTCCGCGGAGGAGCGCGCCGAGGCCCAGGCGCGGCAGGCGAGCTTCAAGATCCTGATCAATTCATTCTACGGCTATCTCGGTTTTTCCGGAGCGCGCTTCGGCGACGGAGAGCTCGCCGCCGAAGTGACCCGTCGCGGACGCGAATTGCTGCAACAGCTGATCGAATCCTTCGCCGCGGAAGGCTGCACCATCTTGGAAGCCGACACGGACGGCATCTACCTGTCATCGGAAAAGCACTACGCGTCCCCGGAGCTGCTCCTTGAAAAAGCGGCGAGGATACTGCCCGCCGGCATCGAGTTGGAGCACGACGGCAGCTACCAGGCGATGTGGTGCTACAAGGCCAAGAACTACGCGCTTCGAGACGGCGACCGCGTCGTGCTGAAGGGCAGCGCGCTTCGTTCGCGGGGCATCGAGCCGTTTCTAAAGAAGCTCACCGGCCACCTCATCCGGCATCTGCTCGGTCTCGAGGCGGACTCGCCGCGCACGCGCCTGGAGGAACTCCGGCGCGCGATCTCGGCGCGTGAACTTCCGGTGGGCGAGCTGGCGAAGACCGAGGCGTTGAGCATGAATCCGGACGCCTACGAACGCTTGATGGCCGAAGGCGGGAAACCGCGACGCGCGGCGGCCGAGGCCTCGCTCCAGATGACGCCGCGGCCGCGGATGGGCGAGCGCGTGAGCTACTACCTCGTGCCAAAATCGAAGGGCAAGACGGCGGACTGGTCGCGGGCGAGGCCCGTGGCGGCTTTCGATCCGGCCAAGCCCGAGACGGCTTACGATCCCCTGGCTTATCTTGATAAACTCGACGACTGGGTCGAGCGCCACGGCGCTCTCTTCGGAATGCCCCCGGCGGGGGGCGTGCAAGGCGAGTTGTTGTAAGGCGGGGCTCGAACGAAGCACGGACCGTGAGGGCGGCGGCGGGTTTCCAGTGATGAGAGCGGCGGAACGCCGGAGCCGTTTCGCCGCCTGCGAGACTATTTGTTTTTCCCGGCTCCCATTTTCACGATCAGGTCGAAGTGCGCTTTGCTGAGCGGCATGACCGAAAGGCGGCTTTGGCGAAGCAAGGAAATGTCCGCCAATTTGGGCTCGGCCTTTATGGAAGCGAGTTCGACCGGATTCGGCAGCGTTTCGCCGATGGAGAGTTCGACCGCGGACCAGTCGCCCTCGGTCGCCTTTGGATCGGGGAAATGCTCTTTGGCGACGGTGGCGGTGCCGAGCACGGCCTTCGTCGTTACGCTCGCGTAGAACAGCACTCGGTCGCCGCGTTTCATCGCGCGTAGGTGATTTCGGGCCTGGAAATTCCGCACGCCGTCCCACGTCGTTTTCTTGTCGCGCCTAAAGTCGGTCCACGAATACGCCTCGGGTTCGGTTTTCACCATCCAGTATTGGGTTGTCATGCGAGTGCGCCGATGAATGCGTTCCCCGCGATGGACGCAACTCCGCCCGATTTGTCAGATCCGGAACTCGCCGCGCAAACCCGGCGGGCGCGGCGCATTTTAATGTTTGCGATGGCCGCCATGATAGGCGCCCCGCTCTTGCTGTTCGTGCTTTTCCATACCTGATTCGCCACACATGAACCGCACGCTTCTTCCGATTCGGATGCTTTTTGTCGCGCTGTGCGCGGCGGCGGGCTGGCTGGTCTGCCTGACGGAGCCGGCTTGGGACGACCGCCGGCTCCTGGCCACGGTGATCGGTTTCATGATCGGCTCGCTGGTCGTGTTGGTCGACGTCCTGTTGAAGGGGTTTTCGCTGCGCGGCCTTTCGGCGATTTCCTTCGGGCTCCTGATCGGGTCGCTCATTTCGTATTTGCTCAGCGTATCGCCACTGCTGGGCGCGGGTGATCCGCAGATCGTTTTCCTGGTGCGCCTGGCCCTGTTCCTGATCGTCACCTATCTCGCGACGGTCATCGCGCTGCGCGGCAGGGACGAGTTCAACCTGGTGATTCCCTACGTGCGCTTCGTGCCGCACGAGGTGGACGTTCCCTTGGTCATCGTCGATAGCAGCGCCTTGATCGACGGACGCATCGCGCGGATTTGCGAAGCGGGCTTTATTCCGGGCGCCCTGGTTATCCCGCGGTTTATTTTACAGGAGTTGCAGACCATCGCGGATTCGCCCGAGCCGGCCCGCCGCGCGCGAGGGCGCCGCGGCCTCGACACCCTCAACGACCTGCGCCGGATCAAGCGGCTCGACCTGCGCATACATGAGAGCGACGCGAAGCGCGGGGAGATCGACGCGAAGCTTGTGTTCCTCGCGACCTCGATGAAGGCCAAGTTGCTCTCGGTGGATGAGAATCTCGCGAAGCTCGCCGATTTCCACGGCGTGATCGGGCTGCATCCCGCGGATTTGGCGCGCGCCTTGCAGCCGACTTACGCGGTCGGCGAGGTGATCGACGTGGATCTGGTCAAGGCCGGCAAAGACGAAGGCCAGGCGATCGGCTATCTGCCGGACGGCTCGATGGTCGTGGTCAACGACGGCGCGCGAGCCGTCGGAAAACGCGTGAGAGCCGAGATCATCAGCGTGGTGCCCTCGGGCAATGGGCGCATCGTTTTTTCGCGCCACGTCGGGCAGGAGTAACGCCGGCAGCGGATCGATTTTGGACTTTGGGTGGACGGGCGGTCGGTCCCTCCGCCCGTGGCTCGTGGACGGCGCCGGGACGCGTCCGCCCACCTTGGACTGAGAAGTCCAGATCCGAACCGCCATCAATATAAGATAAAAACACGCTCGGGCTCAGGCCGGCCCTTCGCCGGCGGCGATGGACAGGAACGAGCCGAGCGCGGGGTTTCCGCCGGGGCCGGGGACTTCGCCCGCGCGCCAGCCGACCACGAGGCGGCTCTCCGGCGCCGGACCCTCGATCGCCCGGAATGCGACCCCCTCGGGCAGTGGATTCGCCTCGCTCGGGCACATGAACGTGGCGCCGAGGCCCGCCCGCACGAGCCCCACCGCGTTGGCTCGCGGCCAGACCTCTTCGGCGATACGCGGGGTCACGCCCGCGCGGGCAAACGCGGCGAGCACGCGGTCGTAGAAGCCGGGATTGTGCGCGCGCGGGAAGAGAACCCATGGCGTGTCCGCGAGTTCCTTTAGCCGTAGCGTCGGTCGCGTGGCCAACGCGTGATCCGCGGGCAGCAACACGCCGTTTTTCTCCCGCAGAAGTTCGCGCGTGCGAAGGCCGGGAGTGGTGGCGTCGGGATGAAAAAAGCCGCAGGCGATTTCCCCCGCCGCGAGCGCGGCGAGCTGCGCCGACGTAGGCGATTCGTTGAGCTCCAGCCGGATCTTCGGAAAACGCCGGTGAAACTCGCGCAGGATGCCGGGCAGCACGGTCGCCATGGCCAGGCCGGTGAAGCCGACCTTCACCTGACCGGTCTGCCCCTCGGTCAGCGAACGCAGCTCCTCCGGCACCACGGACAAAGCCCGCAGCAACGGCTCCACCCGTTCGGCGAGAACCCGGCCCGCGGCCGTCAGCTCCACCTTTCGGCGCGAGCGTGAAAAGAGGGAGACCCCGAGAGACGCCTCCAACTGCGCGATTTGTCGGCTCAGCGCGGGTTGCGCCACCGCCAGAGCCTCCGCCGCACGCCGGAAATGCAGCGTTCTGGCCACTTCCCGGAAGTAGACGAGGTGGCGAAGCTCGAAATCAAACTGATACTCGCGAGGCATCACCGGCGAGGAAACAAGTATTTCCCGGCAATGCAATCGCCTGCTATGATGGATGTTCTTCTTTAGCCGGATCGCGCCTGCGGCGATCCGCTTCACGACCGAACGACCATCACCAACGACCATGTCCGCCCAACCCAAATCGCTCTTCGAAAAAGTCTGGGAAGCCCACTCTGTGCGCAAGCTGGCCAACGGCCAGACCCAGCTCCTCATCGGCACCCATCTCATCCATGAGGTCACCTCGCCCCAGGCCTTCGGCATGCTGCGCGACCTCGGCCTGAAGGTCCTCATGCCGCACCGCACCTTTGCGACGGTTGATCACATCGTTCCCACCAACGAACTCGTCGAGCCCTACAAGGACCCGCTCGCGCAGGCCATGATGGACGAGCTGCGCAAGAACTGCGCCCAGTTCGGCGTCACCTTCTTCGACCGCGCCACCGGCAAGCAGGGCATCGTGCATATCGTCGGTCCCGAGCAGGGTATCACCCAGCCCGGCACCACCATCGCTTGCGGCGACTCCCACACCTCCACCCACGGCGCCTTCGGAGCCATCGCCTTCGGCATCGGCACGAGCCAGGTGCGCGACGTGCTCGCCACCCAGACCATGGCGCTCGGCGCCCTCAAGGTTCGCCGCATCGAGGTGAACGGAAAACTCCGTCCCGGCGTCTATGCGAAGGACGTCATCCTTCACATCATCCGCCTCACTGGCGTGAACGGTGGCACCGGCTATGCCTACGAGTATGCCGGCTCCACCTTCGACGGCTTCACGATGGAAGAGCGCATGACCGTGTGCAACATGTCCATCGAGGGCGGTGCGCGCGTCGGCTATGTCAACCCCGACGAGACGACTTTCGCCTACCTGAAGGGCCGCAACTACTCGCCGAAGGGCGCCGCGTGGGACGAAGCAGTCACCCGATGGAAGTCCTACGCCTCCGACCCCGGCTGCCGTTACGACGACGTCATGAAGATCGACGCCGCCGACATCGCGCCGACCGTCACCTGGGGCATCAATCCCGGCCAGGGCATCTCGATCAATGAGAACGTGCCCAGCCCCGAGACCGCCACCTCCGAGGACGACAAGGCCGGCATCATCGAGGCGCTCGCCTACATGAAGCTGCCCGCCGGCAAGCCGATCAAAGGCACCAAGATCAACGTCGCCTTCC
>CAMLQS010000172.1 GCA_946482165.1 uncultured Verrucomicrobiota bacterium
ACACCGCGCCCCCACCGCCGACCCCGACGCCGACGGCCTCCCCAACCTCCTGGAATACGCCCTTGCCGGCGATCCCACGAGCGCCACCTCCGCTCCGTCTCCGCAACTTCAGGTCTCAGGTCTCAGCCCTCAGCCCTCCTTCCTCAGCCTCACCTTCACCCGCCACCGCCCCGACCTCGACTACGTCGTCGAAGCCTCAGGCGACCTCGCCACCTGGACGACCATCGCCACCAACCCCGTCCCCGTCGGCCAGCAAGCCACCGTCCTCGACCCCGTCTCCCTCGCCGACGCCCCCCGCCGCTTCCTCCGCCTCCGCGTCAACGAACGCTGATCGGCCGAAAAGCCTGCGTTTGAGTTGAATTCAGCCCCCTCCGCAGCCATTCACCTCCGCACACATGGCGCGCCCGATTGGCATCGATCTTTTTTCCGGAGTTGGAGGTTTGAGCCTTGGCTTCGAACAGGCCGGTTTCGATGTCGTCGCCGCCGTGGAATACGACTCCATCCACGCCGCCGCCCACGCGTATAACTTCCCCCGCTGCGCTACCTTGGCCCGCTCCGTCGTCGGCCTCTCCGGCGCCGAAATCCGCCGCGCCGCCGGCATCGGAAACCGCCCCGTCGACGTCGTTTTCGGCGGCGCCCCCTGCCAGGGCTTTTCGCTCATCGGCCAACGCATCCTCGACGATCCGCGCAACTCTTTGGTGCGTGAATTCGTGCGCATCGTCCGTGAGCTGAACGCGAACCACTTCGTCTTCGAAAACGTCAAAGGGCTCACGCTTGGCCCGCAGCGCCGCTTCCTCGAAGAGCTAATCTCCTCCTTCAACGAAATCGGTTACGATGTCCGCACCCCTTGGCGCGTGCTCAACGCCTCCTCCTACGGGGTGCCGCAGGACCGGGAACGCTTGATCCTGCTCGGCGCGCGCAAGGGCTTGCCATTGCCTGACTACCCCGAGGCGACCACTCGACAGGCGGGCGACCGTAAAGGGGCCGCCCATTTGCCGCCGGGCCCGACCTGCCGCGATGCGCTCGACGATCTTCCGGATGCGGAATCCTTCGCCGAACTCTATGACGATGATGCCACATCCGTGACCCAATGGGGAACGCCTTCCGCCTACGCGGCCGAGATGAGATGCGCCGGAACGCGCGCCTGGCACCACGGCTATCGTCGCCGCTGGGACCGCGGCCTGCTGACCGCGAGCGCACGCACCGACCACTCGGACATCTCCCGCCGCCGCTTTTCCGAAACCCAACCCGGCAAGGTCGAGCCCATCTCCCGCTTCTTCAAACTCCCCCCTGAAGGCGTGGCCAACACCTTGCGCGCGGGCTCGGATTCCGCGCGCGGCGCGTTCACCAGCCCGCGCCCCATCCACTACCGTCACCCTCGTTGTATCACGGTCCGTGAGATGGCGCGCCTCCATGGCTTCCCCGACTGGTTCCGCTTTCACGTCACCAAATGGCACGGGGCCCGCCAGATCGGCAACGCCGTGCCTCCTCCCCTGGCTCGCGCGGTCGCGACGTCCGTCTTGGCCGCGGCAGGCCTTACCCCGGAAACCGCCAAAGACATCTTGGCCTTGGGCAACCTTCCGTTGTTGCGCATGGATATGTCGGAAGCCTCCCGCTACTGGGGCATTCCCATTCCCATCGGAAACCGGGATCGGAAGAGCGGCCTGAAAAAGAGATCCCAGTTGGAGATAGAAGTCACACGCCTCCTCGCCCCTTCCTATGCCTAAAACTCCGCCGGCAAAAACGAATCGGTATCAGGCGATCATCGAGCGGGTTTTCTTTCGGCACTACAAACCGGGCGCCAATCAAATTGTCTTCGAGCGCGACGAACTCGTCCAAGTCGCCAGGGAGCTGAAGATCGAGCTGCCAAAGAATCTTGGGGATGTCGTCTACTCGGTGCGCTATCGCACTCCGATGCCACCCAAGGTGGCCAAGACACAATCCCCCGGCCACGAGTGGATCATCGACGGCGTCGGTCGCTCTCAATACGCCTTTCGCCTCTCACGTATCAGCCGGGTTGAACCAAACCCCGATCTCGTGACGATCAAGATTCCCGACGCCACGCCGGAAATCATCGCAGCCTACGCCCTGTCGGACGAGCAAGCGCTGCTCGCCAAGGTTCGCTACAACCGGCTCATCGACATCTTCCTCGGCGTCACCGCCTACTCGCTTCAGAGCCATCTCCGCACCACCGTCGAATCCATCGGACAAATCGAGATCGACGAAGTCTATGTCGGGGTGGACCGCGCAGGCCGTCAGTTCGTGATCCCGGTGCAGGCCAAGGGTGGATCAGACCGCCTGTCCGCCGTGCAGGCGCGCCAAGATATCATCTGCTGCGCGGCGAAATTCCCGAACCTGATTTGCCGCGCCATTTCCGCGCAATTCATGGCCGGCGATGTCATCGCGCTGTTCGAACTCGCGCTTGAGCAAGGCGCGATAAAAGTCGCCGCCGAGACGCACTATCGGCTGGTTCCCGCTTCAGACATTTCCCGCGACGACCTGCTCTCCTACGCCGCAAGGTCGGCCTGACTCCGCGGCCAGAGCGTCAAGCGCCCGCGCCCTTCGCCGCCTGCACAAAAGCCCGCACCCGCGCGGCGTCCTTGAAACCGTCCGCGCCCTTCGTGCCCGAGTTTGCGTCCACCCCCGCCGGTCGAATCTGACTCACCGCCTCCGCCACGTTGTCCGCACTCAACCCGCCCGCGACGATCACCGGCGTGCCCGCGAAACGTCTCACGATTTCGGCGCTCAACGCCCAGTCGTGCGTCTTGCCCGTGCCGCCTACCTGGCCCGTCGCCACGTTCGCCGAATCCAACAAAAACGCGTCCGCCACGCCGCGATACGCGTCGCCGTAGCCTAGACTCTCCGGACCGAACACGTGCCACGATTTGCGCAGCCGATACTCGCCGGCCACCGCGCCGGTTCCGCTCGTATTCGCATCCTGCTTCTTCAACCACGCCAACCCCTCCGGCGGCATCTCGCTGTGAACTTGAATCGTCTTGGCGCCCACTCGCCGCGCCAGCGCATGCACCTCCGCCGGATCGGTCAAATGCGTCACCAAGACAGGCGTCACGCCGCCCATGCTCGCGCACACGGAAACGATCTCCGCCGCCGTTTCTTCCGAAATGAAATCGGGGCTCGCATGCCGCCGCCCCACGAGCAGCCCGATCTCGTCCGCCCCCGCCTTGATCGCGACCAACGCATCCACCACCCGTCGCACGCCGCAAATTTTCACGGTAACCATGCCGCCGATCTCAACGAACGGCACGCGTCGCGCAACCCCTCTCACTTTCCCGTCTTTCACTCGAAGCCTCCCGAGCGGGTCCATCCGCCCATGGATCGATAACCACGCCGCATGCGCACCAAGCCGCGTGCGCAGGGACGCGCACGCCCACCTTTCGACCAATGGATCAGGCAACGAACGGCCTCACTCCAACACGAGGGTGTCGGAGTTCCGGAAAGGATCCGCGAAGCGCGGATCCTCCGTCACCGTGCGATCCGTCAGCGTCTTCAAAAAAGCCACCAGCGCCGCTTTCTGCGCCGTCGTCAGGTTGAGTCTCCGCGGCTGGCCCGCGCCCGGCCCGCCCGGCGGATTGCGCAGCGGGGCGGACAGATTTGGATGCGGCTGCACGCCCGAGTTGTAGAACTCCACCACCTCCTCGAGCGTCGCGAAACGCCCGTCGTGCATGTAGGGCGCCGTCAGCTCGATGTTGCGCAACGACGGGACCTTGAACTTCCCGTCATCCGCGGGGTTGCCCGTGATCGCCCCCACGCCGCGATCCACCGAGGGATTCTCGATGCCGTTGTTGTGCACCGCATTTCCCGGCACGAAGTTGTCCGTCCCGTGGCACGCGACGCAGGTGGCGTTGCCTACCTGCCCGAGAAAAACCTGCCGCCCGAGCTGCTCCTCCGCGGTGAAGTTGGTGAAATTCACCGGCACTCCCGTGTCATATTTCGAATTGCTCGAGACGATCGATCTCACGAATTGCGCCAAGGCCCGCGATATCCGGTCGCTCGTCACCGTCGAGTCGCCGAAAGCCGCGGTGAACAGCTCCGCGTAATAGTCCTCCGCGGACAACTTCGTCACCAGCGCCGGCAGCGTCATGCCCATCTCGACCTCGTTCTGGATCGGCTGGAGCACCTGCTCCTCCAGCGTCGCCGCGCGCTCGTCCCAAAAAAAGCTCCCCCGAAGGTAGTAGCGCGCGCTCGTCAGCCCCATCGAATTGCGCCCCGTCAGCCCGCCCGCGAAGCCCGTGCTCAACGGCGCCGGATCGGAGAATCCGTGCTCCGGCTGGTGACACGATACGCAGGCCACGGTGTTGTTCGCCGAGAGCCGCTTGTCGTAGAACAAAACGCGCCCGAGCGTGGCGCCGGCGTCCGTCACGGGATTCGTCGCAGGGGTGTTGTCCTGGCCTTGGATGACCGCCACGCGCAGGTGCGCGGGAAGATTCAACACGCGGTAATTGTCCGGCGTCGCCGGCAGCGTCGTGGCGTCCGCGCGCCCGTTGGGCAACTCAGCGTCGTCGGCGGACACGAACCGGAAAAAATCCGTGCTCGCCGCGTTCGCCGCACGATCGACCTGAAAGGTGTGCGCGCTGTTGCGGACCTTGAAGGTCGCGCGGTCCTGCCAGTTCGTCAGGTCCGTCGAGGTCTGAAGCCGCCACGCGCCGTTGTCGGTGTCGGCCAGACGCACGTCCACCTGGGCGAGCGCGGCGCCGTGACCGATCATGACGGAGGGTTCGGCGGCAAGCGGGGTGTTCAGCAAAACGGCGGAAACAAACACCGCGATGGTGCGAAGCGGGATGCGGAGGGGCATGCCTCCATCAAAGCAGAGTCACGTTAAGGGATTATTAAGGGGCGCGCTTTTATCGCGTCGCTGTCCGACTTTTTCCAAGCGCCGCAAACACGCACCCGACTGTCGCCCCGACCAGGAATCCGGCCAAATGCGCCGGCACGTCGACGGGCGCCTCTCCGCCGCCATAGAGCATCAACGCCGTCACGCCCGCGCCGAGCGTGGTCAGCGTCGTCCGCCACGGCCGCAACCTTCCAGGTCCTCCCGCCAGCGCCAGCCGCAGCGCGCGCCCCGTCAGCAGCCCCAGCGCGGCGAACAGCGCCGTCGACGCGCCGAGCGAATGATATTCCCCGGGGAAATACGCCGCGCCCACCGCGAAGTTCGCCAACACCGCGGCCGCGACGAGCAAGGCCGCGCCCCGCACCCGGCCCCAGGTCGACAGAACCACCGCGAAGAGAAACACGCCGCCGGCCAGGTTCGAGATCAGGTGCTCCGCGTTCGCGTGCAAAAAGAGCGCCGTGAAGGGACGCCCCCACTCGCCATCCGAGAAAACCGCGCGCGCGTCCATCGCCGCCACTTCCGTGAGTTCCGGCCAGCGTTGCTGGACCGCGAAGCAGGCGATCGCCACCCAGGCCCAGAGAAGCGCGAGAAACAGCGACTCGCGCCACCGCCGCGGAAGCACCTCGCGGTGCGGCGCCGGCGGCCAGCCCGCGTTCTCACGATCAAAGAGCTCCACCTGCTCGCGCACCGCCTCCTTTGCCTCCGGGGGCACGAGCAGTCGGAAATCACCGCGCCCGTCCGCGTTCTCGCGCAGCACGTAGGGGAAGCCCATCGCCAGCACCACCAGCCCGTGCTCGAAGCCCGCGGCGGCGTTGTCGTAGGCGCCCGCCTCCGCCCAGCCCTCTCCCGGCGCGAGTTCGCCCTCCGCGGCGGGGGCAATGGGATCGACGCTTGTCATCGGGCGGCATCATGACGCTTTTCCGCCGCCGCGCCACCGCCGAAACGCGAAAGCCCGGCCATCATGTGGCGCGGGCGTCTCGCCCGCGCCACCCCAGGGCGGCGCGCCCGGCTCAGGCGCTCACGAGCAGGTCGCTCTTGCCCGAAGGCGTGATGAGGATCTTCCCGGGGCTCCTGATCGTCGCCTGGATCTCCAAGAGACGAAACAGGGCCTCCGCCACGTCGCGCTTGGCCTGCAACTCCGAGAGGACCTTGCCGATCACCATCGGGCGGACCGCCTGCGCCTCGCCGAGGCGCTGCGCGGCGCGCATCTCGGCCGAGGACTGGATCAGGGCGACTTCGTTGTCGCCCGCCTGCTTCATCGCGGCCGTCACCTGGCGCAGGCGGTTGACCACCTTGCGCTCGATCTCCGCGATCATGCCGCGATCCCGGAAGGCCACCTTGCGAATGTAGGTCGAGCCCATCGCGAAACCCCACTTCGCCGAGGTCGGCGTCACCTCCTCGCGCACGCGGGCCGAGAGGGCGTCGCGGTTCTCCAGCAACACGTCGAGCTTCAGATTCGAGAGCTGCTTCACGACCGCCGTGGCCACGTTGGCCTTGAGCGACCCGATCGGATCCGAGTTCTTGAACAGAAAATTTTCCGGGTCCTGCACGTAGCCCTCGAACCAGATGCCGACGCCCATCGGCGCGCCCTCCTCGGAGTTGACGAGCTGGTTGCGCAGGTAGGCCTGGAAAATCCGCGTGCCCACCGCGTAGGACTTTCCGAAGAGCGGCAGAAGAAGCGCCTTCGGCCCAAAGTGGAAAATGGGAAAAAACAGGCCGGGCTCCGACACCTGGCCGATGACTTTTCCAAACAGCGTGTAGACGAGCACGGTGCGCTCCGGCAGCACGCGCCAGAGCTGGAACACACGCCCGGCGAAAAGAAGGACCGGCGCGGCCATGAAGGTGAGCGCGCAGCCCGCGAGAAGCGAAACAAGGAAGGTCATGGAAGTGGAAAAACGAATACGAACGGGTTGAAATCGAAGGGACGAAAGAACCGGGCGCGAAACAGGCGGGAGCGCCCCGGTCAGCCGGCCGCGGACACCACGGTTTGCGCGGCGCGCTCGCGCAGCGGCAGCGCGGCGTTGCGCAGGTAGGCCTCGAGCGCGCCCGCGCCGCCCTCCGCGTGCATCGCGGCGAGCGTGCGGGAGACTTCGACCAGCGGGGCGGCCTCTGCCGCCGCGCGGTTCTGCGCGATCTGCACCGCCTGCTCCGCCATCTTGAGCTTCTGGTCGGCGTCGGCGCGCGCCTGGCTGATCGAGGCGGCCACCTGGTTCTGCGTGGTGTTGATCGAGGCGAGCGCCTCGTCCACGTCGGCCGGCGGGTCGATCGTCGTGATCAAGGCCGCGTCCAGCTCCACGCCGTAACGCGCCGCGGTCTTGCGGCAGGTCTCCTCCATGTAGCGGTTGATGCTGGAGAGATTCTTCCGCAAGTCGTTGATCGAAACGCCCTCCACCGCGCCCTCCCGCGCCTCCCCCTCGAAGGTCGCGATGCGATCGCGCAGCACCGAGATGAAGTAGCCTATCACATGCACCGCGGGCCGCTCCACGCCGAAGAGATACGCGTAGAGATTTCTCTCGCAGGGTCGCCAGCGAATCTGGCCGTTGATCGCGACGGTAAGGTTGTCCTTGGTCACCGCCTCGATGTGAGGCTGCTTCACGTCCGGGTCCCAGGTGAGGTCGGTGGTCTGGATCGTCATGTCGACCTTGTGCAGGGTCTGCCAGGGCCACTTGAAGTAGGGGCCGCCGGGCGGGATCACCCGGATGTTGGGATAATTGTAGCGCGACTTTTCCTCCTCCTTGAGCGAGCCGCCGAGGATCGGGTCGTCGGCCGTCGAGCCCGGAATGCGCGGGGCGCGACGGAAAGTCGTGAGAACCCCGCGTTGGGTGGGCCCGATGGTATAGACGCCGAAGAGCAGCGTAAGCAGCGCGGCAAGCGCGAACCCGAAAAACAAACCGGCTAGAACAGGCATGTTTGGAATGGCACCGACAGTGAGCGAAGCCACCGCGAACATCGCCATGGCCATCGCGAGCATTCCCCATCGGATCCGCGGACCGGCCCGTCAATCGCAGTCGATCCGGAATGGAATACGCGCGGCGGTTTCCACCTGCGTGGAAGGGGTGCGTCAATCGGAACGCCGCGACGAGGAAACGTCCGCGAGAAGCGCGCCCACTGCCGCGCGTTAGACGAGCTTCAAACCTCTCGCCCCGCCACCGAAGCGGCGCGCGGCCCGCCGCGACTTTCGCCTCAACCGCGCAGCTGCTGTCCGCGCACGAGATCCTGAAAGAGCCCCGGCTGCGCCATGAGCTCGTCGTAGCTTCCGACCTGCGCCACCGAGCCGGCCTCGAGCACGAAGATCCGGTCGCAGTGCTTCACCGTGGAGAGGCGGTGCGCGATGAAGATCGCGGTGCGCCCGCCGAGATTGCTCTCGATGGCCTGCGAGATGAGTTGCTCGCTCAGCGTGTCGAGCGCGCTCGTCGCCTCGTCGAAGATAAAGCAGGCGGGATCGGCGAGCAGCGCGCGCGCGATGGCGAGGCGTTGACGCTGGCCGCCCGAGAGCATCGAGCCGCCCTCGCCCACGCGCGCGTCGAGCCCGCCGGGGAGCGCGGCGATGAATTCCCAGGCGTTGGCCTGCTCGCAGGCGCGGCGGATCTGCGCGTCGTCGGCGTCGGGCCGCGCCACGCGCAGGTTGTCGCGCAGACTGGAGTTGAAGATAAACGGGTCCTGCGGCACGACGCCGAAGTGCCGCCGCAGCGCGCGCGTGGAGTAGGCGCGCAGGTCGGTCTCGCCGATGCGCAGCACGCCCGTCTGCGGATCGTAGAGGCGAAGCAGGAGCTGCGTGACGGTCGTCTTGCCCGCGCCCGAGGGGCCGACAAAGGCGACGCGCTCGCCCGGCTTGATCGTCAACGTGAGGTCGCGCAGCACGGGCTTGGCCGGATCGTAGGCGAAGGCCACTTGCTCGAACACGATCGGCGCTCGGCGCGGCGGCGCCTCGTCCGAGCCCGCCGGATCGGGCGTCGTCGTCGCCGTGTCGAGCACCGCGCCGATGCGCTCCAGCGCCGCAGAACACCCGCCCCAGAGCGTGAAGGCCGCGAACACGCCTTGCATCGGTCCGGTCAGGCCGAGATAGGCCGCCAGGCAGGCCGCGACGGTGCCGAGGTCGATGTGGCCCGACAGGTAGCGCCAAGTGCAGGCCGCCATCAGGAGCGCGTAGCACACGTAGCTCAGGCCCTCCTGCTTGATCCACTCGATGTGCGAATACACGTCGCGCTCGTAGCTCTTGCGCCGGATCACGTCCGCCTGCCGCTCGAAGTTTTGCGCCACCTGCGCCTCCATCGCGTAGAGTTTCACGGCCTTGTTGCCGCGAAGCAGATCGGCCACCTGGCCGCTGACGTCGCCCTCCACGCTCTGGAAGTCCTTCTGGATGCCCTCGATCCGCTTCCGCGCCCACATCATCATGCGCACGCTCAGCAGCGCCGTGCCCATCAGCACCGAGGCGAGCACCCAGTCCCATTTCCAAAACAGGCCCAGCGTGATGACCACGCCCGCGATCGAGCCCGGCAGGTTCATCGTCGCGTGGCCGAAGAAGTCCATCACCGCGCGCAACGGCGAACCAAAGAGATAGCTGAACAACTCGCCCGAGGAATGCGTGCCGTGAAAGCGCAGGCAGAGGTGGTTCACGTGGCGGAAAAACTGCCGCCGCAGCGCGAAGATCACCTGCTCGCGCGTTCGCGTGAAAAGCCGGTAGCCGAAGTGCCAGAAGGCCATGCGCAGGATGCTCGTCAGCACGAGATAGATCCCGGCCAGCCACGCGAGCCGCCGCCAGCGCTCCGCCACGTCCAGCTCCACGCCCGGCACGTCCAGCACGTAGGAGAAAAGCCACTTCGGGAACACATTCTGGATCGCCACCGCCGAGCCGCTGACGCCCACCAGCAGCAGCGCCGCCCCGATGCTCAGGCGATGTTGCCAGAGCAGCGGCCACACATGGCGCCGAAAGGCGGACTGCGAAGGAACCGGGGAGGCGGAGGATGACATGATTGCGGAATCGAGACCGCTCGGGCATCAAGCCTCGCCCGTCAATCGCGCGCGCGCCCGCCCCGCCGGCCCATATCCGGCGTTTCACACCCGAAATGGCGTGGGTGTTCGCTTGCCGCATTCCGCAACCCCCGACACAAGAGATTCTTCCCCGCGCCATTACGACCTCCCATTTATCGTGAAATCCGCCCCGATCCTTCGTCTTATTCTTCGCCTGTTCCTCGTCGGCCTCCTCTCCGCCGCATGCCTCCGCGCCAACAGCGACGAACGCACCTGGATCTTGGCCGACGGCACCAGCTTCCGCGCCGAGCTCGTTCGCTACGATGAGGCCGCCGCCAAAGTCGTATTGCTCTTCAACGACACCGACGAGCGCATCTACCCGATCGACCGCTTCGGAACCATGGACCGCGCGTGGCTGGCCGAGTGGGCGGAGACGGAGGAGGATCTCGCCGCGCTCGTCACG
>CAMLQS010000173.1 GCA_946482165.1 uncultured Verrucomicrobiota bacterium
CCGTGCGCTCGAAATTCACCCTCCTGCTCCTCGCGCTCAACCTCGCCCTCTTCGGCTACCTGGCCCTGACCGAGCGCTGGATCACTCCCGACAAGGTCGAGGAAAACCGTCGCCGCATCCTCGGCCCCGAGGCGGCCGACCTTTCCGTGATCGAGATCGCCGTCCTCCCCCCTCCCGCCGAGGGCGCGAACGCGTCCGCCTCGCCCGCGCCCGCCCATACCCTCCGGCTTGAGCGTCAACCCGGCGACGGCTGGTTCCTCGCCGCCCCGCTCGACTGGCCCGCAAACGACTTCGCCGTCCGCCTCATTCTCAACCAGCTTCAGTTCCTCGAAAACGAGACCAGCTTCCTGGTCACCGATCTGGCCCGCAACGGCCAGACCCTCGCCGATTACGGCCTCTCCCAGCCCCGCATCGTCGTCACTTGCACCCCCTCCGCCAAGCCCGCCCACGACTCGGACACGCCCGCGCCCAAACCCTTTGTCCTCAAGATCGGAGCCACCGCCGCGGTCGGCGACCGCCTCTACATCCTCTCCCCTGACGAGCGCCGCATCCACGTCGCCAGCCCCAAGGCCTCCGCAAACCTCCTCGACGCGCTCACCCTCGATCTCGGGCGCCTTCGCTCCGATCAACTCTTCACCATTCCCGTTTTCGAAGCCCGCGCCCTCACCCTCCAAAGCGGCGCCGCCAACTCCTCCCGCACCCGCCTTCGCCGCGAACAAAGCCGCTGGACCTTCGAGGCGCCCATCACCGCCAGGGCAGCCAAGACGCCGGTGGAACTCGCCGTAAACGACCTCAACGCCCTCCGCGTCGCCCGCTTCCTCGCCGCCGAAGCCGCCCCCACCCCCGAAGCCGCCGGACTCGTCAACCCGCGCCTCCGCGTCACCCTCGAGGGCAACGCCCGCCGCGAGACCCTCCTCCTCGGCGCCCCCGTCCCTGGTGGCACGGGCGTCCCGCCCGTGGACGGCGGGGCGTCCCCCGTCCCCGCCCCGGGAACGCCGAACCCCGGCTCGGTCTCCTCCCCCGCCGCCACGGTCGAGCTCTACGCCCGCCTCGATTGGCGCGTCGTCCCCACCGCGGCCGACAACAAGCGCCCCGTTCTCTTCACCGTCCAGGTCCCCGTGGAGCTCCTCAAGACCTTCGAGCGGGCCCAGACCGCCCTTCGCGACAAACGCGTCCTCGATCTCGATCCGGCCCGCGTCACCGCCTTCGCCCTCTCCTCTCCCGGCAAGCCCGACCTTCGTATCCAGAAACTGGATTCCGCCTCCGCCTTCCCCGCCTGGCAAATCGCGTCCCCCGCGGCCGCCGCCCCGCTCCGCGCCGACGCCAAGCTCGTCGAACACCTGCTTCAACGGCTCCAGCTCCTCGAGGCCGTTCCCCCTCGCCCCGACGCCTCGCCCTTCGTCTTCGACGCCCCTTCGGCCGCCGATCTCGAGCGGCTCGGCTTCAACCGTCCCGAACGCATCGTAACCCTCCAGCTGTCGTCCGCCCCGTCCTCCGCCGGCGGCGGTCCGTCCTCCGCCTCGAACGAGCTCGTCCTGGAACTCGCCCAGCCCGTCGTGGCCGGCCCCGATCTCTACGCCCGCGTCGCCGGCCAGCCTTTTGTCTACGCCGTCCCGTCCGAGACCCTCGACCAGATTCCCGTGTCGCCGCTCCTCTATCGCGACCGGACCCTCGCCCGCCTCCCCGAGACGACCAAGATCACCCGCCTCGTCCTCCGCCGCGCCGGAGACCCCGACGCCGCGCCCCTGCTCGATCACGCCGTCGGCGCCGAGCCCCCGCCCGCTCCCGTCGCCACCCTCCTCTCCGCCCTCCGCGAGCTCCGCGCCAAATCCATCAACAGCGAAAGCTACCCCGCCACCGTCCCCGTCGACGGCGTCGAAAAACCCTGGGCCTACACGCTCGAGGCCACCCTCGACCCCGCTCCCGCCTCCGGCCCCCTCCGCCTCAGCTTCGCCGAGCGCTCCGGAAGCTCCACCCAACTCGCCGGCAGCGAAACGCTCGGTCTTGTTTTCACCCTCGAGCAGCCTGTCCTCGACGCCCTCTGGCAGCTCCTCTACCGCGAGCCCAAGCCCTAGGTCCCGCAAGCCGCATAGGTCCCCTGCGTCCCCTCCCTCGCCCGCCGCCTCCGCTCCCGTGGCCTCGCGCCCTTCCAGACGCCCCCGCCCGTTTCTCCGCCATCTGGCCCGCTTCCTCCGCTGGACGCTCTGGCTCGGCCTCCTCGGGGTGCTCGCCATCCAGGCGCGCATCCTCGTCGACGGCGGCTTTCGTCTCCCCGGCTTCGCCCAAAGCTATCTCGTCCGTCGCCTCGCCGCCGAAGGGTTCACCTTCGATGCCGAGGCCGTCTGGCTCGCCCCCGACGGCCGGCTCATGTTCGTCCGCCCACGCCTAGGATTGAACGGCCAGGACAGTCCCGTCGCCACCGCCCGGGCCGTGGCCATCCACCTTCGCCGACGCGAGCTCCTCGGGGGAAAAATCAGCGCGACCCGCCTCGAACTCGCCGACCTATGGATCAACCTGCCGGCGATCGCCTCGCCCACCGGCGCCGCCCAGCCCATCCTCGAAGCCGGCGAATTCCGCCTCTCCCGCGCGCCCGACGCCGCCAACTGGACCGTCGACCAGGCCAGCGCACGCCTGCTCTCCATCCCCGCGGCGTTCTCCGGCACCCTGCCCTCCGGCGGTTCCGGCGCCATGCCGCGCCGCCCCGCCGCCGAGGTCGCTCGCGACACGCTCCATCGGGCCGCCACCCTCTACCGCCAGCTCGCCCGCCTGCCCCTTGATCGCATCCGCGTCGTCCGCGTGGACCTGTCGCCCTCGCGCCTCGCCCTCTCCACCGAGCTGCCCGCGCTCTCGCTTTCCGATTATCCCCTGCTTCCGCCCCGCTTTCCCGACGTCGCGCTCGAACAGGTCCAAGCCTCCCTCAGCCTTCCTCTCGAACGGCCCACCACGGACCTCGGCGAAATCCGCCTCCACGCCCGTCGTCTCGTCGTCCCGGCGCCTTACCTCCTTCAAGGCGAGGAGGTCAGCCTCCGCCTCTCCGCCCGCGGCCGGACTCTTCGCCTCGGCGAAACCAAGGACAAGGCGCTGAGCCTGTCCCTCGCCGCCGCCCGCTTTCAGAAGACCGACCTCCCGCTCCCGGCCGTCCCGGTGGTCGCGGAGGCCCGCTTCGCCGCCGACGGAGGCACGCTCGATCTCGATCTGTCCGCCCGCCTCGCCGACGCCCCGTGGAGCGCCCGATTCTCCGGCACCGTCGCCGATCGGGCCGGCTCCCTCGCCGCAAAGGGCGAGCTCACGCCGGCGCTGCTCGATCAAGTCCGCTCCTTCCTGCCGGAAAAGGCCCGGCCCATCCTCGAGCTTTCCGATCCCGTCCGCCTCGACGTCTCCGCCCTCGTCGCGCCCGGCGCCGATCCGGTGCGCGTCGTCGCCCGCGCCGCCGCCGGACGGGCCGTCGCCGGCAAGGTGCCCTTTGATCGCGCCGGCGCCGTGCTCGTCTACGAGCCCTCCGCCCGCCGCCTCCTCGCCGACGAGCTCGTGTTGGTGCAAAACGACTCCCGCGCAAAGGGTAGTTACGAAATGGATACCGATACGCTCGCCTTCCGCTTCCTCCTCGGCGGACAACTCCGCCCCATGGCCATCGAGGGCTGGTTCTCCGGCTGGTGGGACCGCTTTTGGGAGAATTTCCACTTTGGCCCCGTCCCCCCCGCCGCCGAGGTCGACATCCAGGGAGTCTGGCGCGACCCCGAACGCACCACCGTCTTCGTCCAGGCGTCCTCCGGCGCCCTTCGGCTGCGCGAGCTCGAGCTCGACACCCTCCGCACCCGCATGCAGGTCGCCGCCGGCGCCTTCGACATCCTCAACTTCCACGCCACCCGCGAAGCCCACGCCGCCGAAGGCCGCTTCGTCCGGCTCAACGGCCCCGACAACGACGAGTGGAGCTACATGGACTTCGACGTGCGCTCGGATTTCCCCGTCGACGCCCTGCCTCGGCTTTTCCCCGCCGAAGGTCCCGCGCTCGTCGCCCCCTTCGCCCTCGACGGCGCTCCCCGCATCCACCTCGTCGGCCAAAGCTTCGGCCCCGCTTCCGCCACGCCCGGTCGCCAACGCTACGATCTCCACCTCGCCACCGACGCCCCCCTTCGCTATTCCGGATTCCCTCTCGACCACCTCGCGCTCCGCCTCGAACGCCGCGACGCCGAACTGCGCCTGCGCGACATCCGCGCCGGCTTCGCCACCGGTCTCGCCACCGGAGAGGCCGCCCTCAGCGGTCCCGACACCGATCGCTGGCTCGCTTTCGACATCACCCTCGCCGACTCCAGCCTCGACCTCGCCCAGGCCCGTTGGACCGAGTTCCAAACCTCCCGTCCCCGCGAAACGCCGGACGCTCCGGAAACACCCAAAGTCCCCGCCGACGCCAAAGGGACGAAGGACGCCAAGCCCCTTGGCGGCCGGATCTCCGCGCACCTCGCCGCCACCGGGCCGCTCGACAATCCCCTCGGCTATTCCGGGCGCGGCGACGCCAAGATCACCGGCGCCGACCTCGCCAACATCCGCCTCATGGGCCCCGTGTCCTCCCTGCTTGGAGAGATCGGCATCGGCTTCACCACCCTCAAGCTCTCCGAGGCCGACGCCCGTATCGCGCTCGATCAAAACCGCCTGGTTTTCGAGGACCTCCGCCTCACCGGTCCCTCCGCTCTCGTCGAGGCCAAGGGCGTTTATCTCCTCCCCGCCGGCGTCCTGGATTTTCAGGCCAAGATCCGCCCCTTCGATCAAAGCGGCGGCATCCTCTCCTCAACGGCCAATTTCTTCACCTCTCCGCTCTCCAGCGTCCTCGAAGTCGATCTCGCCGGCACCCTCGAAGACCCCAGTTGGACATTCACCTACGGTCCCACCAAATTCTTTCGCCGTCTCTTCTGACGCGGCATGAATCGGCGCTGGCCTCCGGCCCGCACCCGCGCCTCCCGTCCGATTGAACTCGGGGACTTCCGCACCTGGCGCGTATAACCCTACGGCCAGGCACCTCGCCCGTCGCGCCGTCCCATGCACTCGTCCACGAATTCACACCGGTCCCCGCCGCCCGACGCCCCCGTCTACATGGGCCTGCCCCACGAGCGCATCCTCCGTCCGCGCTTCTGGGTCGCCCTTGCGCTCACTCTTCCCGTTCTCGCCCTCTCCATGGGCGAAATGCTCCTCCCGTCCGCCTTCCACGCCCTGCCGCCCGCCCTCAACGGCTGGCTGCAATTCGCGCTCGCCACCCCCGTCTTCTTTTGGTCCGGCGCCTGGTTCATCCGGCGATGGTGGAAATCCATCCGCGAGCGCGACACCAACATGTTCACGCTCACCGTCACCGGCACCGGCGCGGCCTATCTCTACTCGGTCGCGGCCCTCCTCCTCGGTAACCATTTTCCCGATACGATCCGCGGTCCTCACGGCGTCCCGCTCTATTTCGAGGCCGCCGCCGTCATCACCACTCTCGTCCTGCTCGGCCAGATTCTCGAGCAACGCGCCCACTCGCGGACCGACGCCGCCATCCGCGGCCTCATGGACCTCGCGCCCAAGCTCGCCCATCGCCTCCGCCCCGACGGCTCCGAGGAGGACGTTCCCGTCGCCGGGCTCCATCCCGGCGACCGCCTCCGCGTGCGCCCCGGCGAGCACCTTCCCGTCGACGGCGTGCTCCTCGAAGGCTCGGCCGAACTCGACGAATCGATGCTCACCGGCGAACCCCTTCCGGTCACCAAAGCCCCCGGCGACCTCCTCCGCGCCGGCACGCTCAACGCCACCGGCAGTTTCGTCTTCCGCGCCGAGCGCGTCGGCGCCGACACGCTCCTCGCCCAGATCGTCCGCCTCGTCGAACAGGCCGTCGACAGCGAGCCGCCCATCGCCCGCCTCGCCGATCGCGTCTCCTCCTGGTTCGTGCCCGTCGTTCTCCTTTGCGCGCTTGTCACCTTCGCCGCCTGGACGCTCCTCGTCCCCGGCGACGGCTGGCTGCACGGGCTGCTCAACGCCGTCGCCGTCCTCATCATCGCCTGCCCCTGCGCCCTCGGGCTCGCCACGCCCGTCTCCATCGTCACCGGCATCGGTCGCGGCGCCCAGGCCGGCGTGCTGGTCAAAGACGCCGCCGCCCTCGAAAAACTCGAGCGCGCCGACACCGTCCTCCTCGACAAAACCGGCACCCTCACCGCCGGCCGCCCCGCCCTCGTCGCCATCGAGCCCCGCGGCACGGGCGTCCCGCCCGCGGGCTCGTCCCTCTCCCCCGCCGACCAGCTCCTCCGCTTCGCCGCCGCCGCCGAGCAACCCAGCGAACACCCGCTCGCCCGCGCCCTCGTCTCCGCCGCCCGCGAACGAGGCCTCGCCTTGCCCCACGCCGAAGGCTTCCTCGCCGAGCCCGGCGCCGGAGTCCGAGCCGTCGTCGCCGGCCGCCGCATCGCGCTCCATCGCGCCGCCGCCGACGTCGTGCTCGCCGCGCATCCCGAAGCCACGCTGGTCGCCGTCACCATCGACGACCTTCCCGCCGGACTCCTCGCCCTCGCCGACCCGGTCAAGCCGTCCACGCCCGCCGCCCTCGCCGAGCTCCGCGCGCTCGGCCTGCGCCTCGTCATGGTCAGCGGCGACCGCCGCGCCGCCGCCGAAGCCGTCGCGCGCCAACTCGGACTCGACGGTGTCCACGCCGAGGTCACGCCCGCCGACAAACAACGCCTCGTCCGCGAACACCAGGCCCGCGGCGAACGCGTCGTCTTCGCCGGCGACGGCCTCAACGACGCCCCCGCCCTCGCCGCCGCCGACGTCGGCGTCGCCATGGGCACCGGCACCGACATCGCCATGCACAGCGCCGGCCTCGTTCTCGTGCAAGGCGACCTCCGCGCCCTCGCCCGCGCCGTGCGCCTCAGTCGCGCCACATTGCGCAACATCCGCCAAAACCTCTTCTGGGCCTTCGCCTACAACAGCGCCGGCATCCCGCTCGCCGCCGGAGCCCTGTTTCCGCTTTTCGGCTGGCTGCTCAACCCCATGTTCGCCGGCGCCGCCATGAGCCTAAGCTCCATGACCGTCGTGCTCAACGCCCTTCGCCTCCGCCGGGCGCGGCTCTAATTTTTCACCCGCGGATAAAACCATTCCCGACGGATCGACGTAGCGGAACGGCGGAGCCATTTCGTTTCTGCGCAGCCCGCTCGGCGAAAGCGTGCCTGAGCATCCGCGCCCGTCCGCAGCATACGCGGTTAACAAAATTATCCCGCCCTAATGTTCGCGGTCGCGCGCGCTTCGGCTCGCATCACACCTGAGCGCGCCTTTGCGTCGCCACCGTGAGCCAGCCGCCCAGCGCCGCCCCCGCCGTCCCTCGTCCCGATCCTCACGCGCTCGCGCGCGAGCGGGCCAACGACGGCGCGCGCCTCGTCCTCCGAGGCGTCGGGCTCAACCTCCTCCTCGCCGCGATCAAGTTCGCCGGCGGCATCCTCGGCTCCACCTACGCGCTCATCGCCGACGGCATGGAGTCGCTGCTCGACGTGTTTTCCTCGATACTGGTCTGGCTGGGCTTCCGCTACGCCGCCAAGCCGCCGGACGCCGACCACCCCTACGGCCATGGCAAGGCCGAGTCGCTCGCCGCCCTCTCCGTCTCGCTCGTGATGCTCTCCGCTTCCGGCTGGATCGCCATCCACGCCACGCGCGAGATCCTCACGCCGCACACCTCGCCGCATTGGGGCACGCTTCCCCTCCTCGTCTTCATCATCGGCACGAAATGGTGGTTCTCGCGCCGCATGGCCCGCGCCGGCGCCGCGCACGGCGGCACCGCCCTCGGCGCCGAGGCCTGGCACCACGCGGCCGACGCGCTCACCTCCGCCGCCGCGTTTATCGGCATCACCGTCGCCGTGCTCGCCGGTCCGGGCTACGCCGCCGCCGACGACTGGGCCGCGCTCGCCGCCTGCCTGGTCATCGCGATCAACGGCCTGCTCATCTTCCGCCGGGCCTTCGGAGAGATCATGGATGTCGCCGCTTCCGACGACGTCCACTCCCAGGTGCGCCGCGTCGCCCATTCCGTCGCGGGCGTCGTCGCCGTGGACAAATGCCGCGTGCGCCGCTCCGGGCTTTCCCTCCTCGTCGAGATCCAGATCGTCGTCGACCCGCGGATCACCGTTTTCGCCGGCCACGCGCTCGCCCACGAGGTGCAGGACGCCCTAGTCGGCGCCGGCCTCGCCATCACGCACGTCGCCGTCCACGTCGAGCCCGCGCGCCCAACGCCATCGTAGCGGGAGCTTCCGGCTCCCGATTCCCGCACCGCGTCCATCCATCGTCGCGCGCCTGGAGCCCCTCCCGCGCCGGACATGTCGCTTTTTGCGCCGAATTAGCCCCCGTTTACTCGCTCCGCCCTAAGCCTTTGCCGTTTACGCCGCAACGACGTCGGCGCATTCTGCGGGCATGCCCACCCGCGATCCCTCCGTCCCGCCCGCCTCGAATCAACACCTCCTCCGATGGGTGGAGAAAATGGCCGAGCTCACCCGCCCCGCCGCCATCCACTGGGTCGACGGCTCCCAGGAGGAATACGACGCGCTCTGCGCGCAACTCGTCGCCGCCGGCACCTTCACCAAGCTCGACGAAGACCTCTGGCCCGGTTGCTACCTCGCCCGCTCCCACCCCTCCGACGTCGCGCGCGTCGAGGACCGAACCTTCATCTGCTCCCACTCCAAGGACGCCGCCGGACCCACCAACAACTGGGAGGAGCCCCACGCGATGAAGCGCAAATTGAAGCACCTCTTCGCCGGCTCCATGCGCGGCCGCACCATGTATGTGCTGCCCTTCTCCATGGGCCCCGTCGGCTCGCCGCTCTCCCAACTCGGCGTGCAGCTCACCGACTCGCCCTACGTCGTGGTCAACATGCGCATCATGGCGCGCATCGGCCTGCCCGTCCTCGCCGAGATCGACCACGGCCACAAACGCGTCGTGCCCTGCCTCCACTCCGTCGGCCGCCCCCTCATGCCCGGCGAGAAGGACGTTCCCTGGCCCTGCAACCCCGAGAAATACATCGTCCACTTCCCCGAGACGCGCGAGATCTGGTCCTACGGTTCCGGATACGGCGGCAACGCCCTCCTCGGCAAAAAGTGCTTCGCCCTCCGCATCGCCTCCGCCATGGCGCGCGACGAGGGATGGATGGCCGAGCACATGCTCATCCTCGGCGTGCAGGATCCGGCCGGCAAAAAAACCTACGTCGCCGCCGCCTTCCCCTCCGCCTGCGGCAAGACCAACTTCGCCATGCTCATCCCGCCCGCGCCCTTCGCCAAGGCCGGCTGGAAAGTCACCACCGTCGGCGACGACATCGCCTGGCTCCGCCCCGACGCGCAGGGCCGCCTCCGCGCCATCAACCCCGAGGCCGGCTTCTTCGGCGTCGCGCCGGGCACCTCCCTGAAGACCAATCCGAACGCGATGGCCTCGCTCTCGATGAACACGATCTTCACCAACTGCGCGCTCACGCCCGAGGGCGGCGTCTGGTGGGAAGGCATGACCGACACCCCGCCCGCCGAGTGCATCGATTGGCAGGGCCAGAAATGGACGCCCGCGCTCGCCAAGGAAAAGGGAGCGAAGGCGGCCCACCCCAACGCGCGCTTCACCGCGCCCGCCTCGCAGTGTCCCACCATCGACCCGGACTGGGAGCGCCCCGACGGCGTGCCGATCAGCGCCATCGTCTTCGGCGGACGCCGCGCCTCCACCACGCCGCTCGTGTATCAGGCCTTCAACTGGTCCGGAGGCGTCTACGTCGGCGCCACGATGGGGTCGGAAATGACCGCCGCCGCCGCAGGCACCATCGGCCAGGTTCGCCGCGACCCGATGGCGATGCTGCCGTTCTGCGGCTACCACATGGGCGACTATTTCCGCCATTGGATCAAGATGCAGCGCGAACTCACCGAGACCCCGCGCATCTTCAACGTGAACTGGTTCCGCAAAGGCGAGGACGGCAAGTTCCTCTGGCCCGGCTTCGGCGAAAACTTCCGCATCCTGCGCTGGATCGTCGAACGCACCCAGGGCCGCGCGCGCGGCCGCGAGACGCCCCTCGGCTGGATGCCGCGCCACTCCGACATCGACTGGACCGGCATGGATTTCCCCGAGGCGATCTTCGATCAGCTCACCGCCATCGACCGCAAGGCCTGGCGCCACGAGCTCCTCGGTCACGAGGAGCTATTCATCGACCTCACCGCCCACCTTCCCAAGGAAATGCTCTTCGAGCGCGAACTCCTCATCTGCCGCATGTGAGGGAAG
>CAMLQS010000174.1 GCA_946482165.1 uncultured Verrucomicrobiota bacterium
GGCGTGGCCGTCGTGGCGACCGTCAGGTAAGGCCCGCCGCTCGTGAGCGAACGCCGGACGATATAACCCGACGCATTCGCCGGCGCGCTCCACGCGAGCGAGACTTGGTTGACGCCCGCCGTGGGCGTGACGACCGGAGCGGCCGGGGCGCTCAACGACCCCGGGATGGACACGGAAACCTGGCTGCCGTCGTAAGTGATCACGGTGTCCGCCGGTCCATCGTTGGGAGCGCCCGCGCCGTGGGCGGGGGAAACCCAGACGACGCGGAAAGTCCGCTGCGCGAGCATGCCCGGAAAGCCGCCTTGCCGGGCGCCCACGGTCAGCGTTCTGGTCGCGTCGTTCCAGGAAAAGGGAATGGTGGCGTAGTTGTTGCTCTCATACGCGTAGGAGTCGCCCTCGTCTTCGTAGAGCGTGAATTGTCCGTCGGCGCCGCCATAGACGCGGAGCTCGATCGGATCGGCCGCCTTCTCCGTCGCGTATTGGAGCGACGGGCCAAACGGCACGATGGATCCGGCGCGCACAAACAACGGCATAATGTCGAGCGGCGCGTGGGCCGTGATGGTCTGGCCGCCCGGTTGGGTTTCGCCGCTCCAAAAATTCGTCCAGTTCACGCCCGCCGGCAGATAGACGGAACGCGTCGTCGCCTGCGGCGTGGTGACGGGGCACACGAGAAACGCCGGGCCGAACATGTGCTGGTCGGAGATGGGCCGGACGGCGGGATCGCCCGGGAAATCCATCATCAGCGGACGGAGCGAGGTGTAGCGCTCGCTTGTGATTTTCCACGCCACCGAATAGTTGTAGGGCAGCATGCGGTAGCGCAGATGGTCGAAGGCGAGCAGGTTGGTTTGCGTCGCCGGCAGCCAGTTCCACATCTCGGTGGCGCTCTGGTAACCGTGAATGCGGAGGAGCGGACAGAAGGTGCTCCACTGAAACCAGCGGGTCAGCAGCTCGTTGTAATCGGACGAGGTATGTTGGTCCGAGGGGTGGAAGAAACCGGCGGTGTCGGTGGTCCAATACGGCTGCCCGGTGATCGAATAATTCAATCCGGCGGGGATCTGGCGGCGGAAGGTCGTCCAGTCGCCCTTGATGTCGCCGGACCAAACCGCCGCGCCGTAGCGCTGCTGACCGGGATAACTGGAACGTGAAAGGATGACCACGCGCTTGGACGTATCGGTCGCGCGCTGGCCCTCATAGGTCGCGCGGTTGGCGAAAAGCGGATAGGCGTTTCGCACGCGATTGGCCGAGCCGAGATAACACTGGCGTCCGCTCACCGAGTTGCCGTCGTCGCCGGGCTCGGTCGCATCCTGCCAAAAGCCGTCCGTGCCGATGCTGAAGAACGCGGAGTTCATGTAGTCCCAACGGAGGGAACGCACCGCCGGATTATAGACGTCCATCCAGGTAGTGCCGGGCAGGCGACCGTTTGGCATCGCGGCGAGCGCATCGCCTACGATGCCCTCGGGATTCGACCACACCGAGATCATGTATTTAAAATGATTCGCATGGAGCTGGGAGATCATGCCAGCCGGATCGGGATAGTTGCTCGCGTCCCACTCGTAGGCGCCCCAGCCATGCGAGCCCCAGTATTGCCAGTCCTGGACGATGTAATCGACGGGGATGTTCCGCGCGCGGAACTGGGTCGCGGCATCAAGAATTTGCGTCTGGCTGGAGTAGCGTTCGCGGCATTGCCAAAAGCCGTAGGCGGCCTTCGGGAACAGCGGAGCGTCGCCCGTCGCGTCGCGGTAGCCGGCGATGACCTGGTCGGCCGTCGGGCCGTAGAAAAAATAGTAGTCTATGGCGTCGCCCACTTCCGACCGGAAGGTCGTGGTGTCGCCCAGGGGCCGGGCGTAGATCTTCGCGTTGCTCCCGCCGCCGAGCAGCGTGACGGTGCAGGCGGTGCCGGCCGGCAGGGCGATCTTTCCGCTGATGGTGTAGGGCACCCAGGTGTTGGTGATGGACGCGACGGTTTGCCCGTTCACCCGCACGCCGATGAGACCGCTGAGATTCCCGTCTTTGACGATGAACACATAATCGCCCGCGGCGCCCGTGGTGAAGGTGCCGCTGCCGGAGGTGAGCGCGACCTGGTTGTCCGCCGGATTGAATTCCGTGAGCGCGGCGTTGTTCCAAAGCACACCGTAGCCGTAACTCGACACCACCATCGGGATGGCGATCTGCGTGTTCACCTGCCGGAGTTGTTGCGGTATGCCGCGCCAGTTCCAGATGCCCTCCTGATATTGGCCGAGGCCGTAGAGAAACTCGTCGCCGGGGCTGTTGAAGATCTGCTGGGGCTGGTAGGCCGACTCGCCGTTCACCGTGGCGGGGTTCATCTTCTTCCCGCCATCCGCAGGCTCCTCGAGCAGCAGCTTGTCGGCCGCGTCGAAGAATTGCAGCGCGCCGGTGGCCTTGTTGACGACGACCTTCGTCTTGGTGGTGGCCACGGTAACCGCGCTGGCGGATTGGATGACCTGAAACGTCGCCGCGGGCCAAGTTTGCTTCGTCACGAAGGTTTGCCCGGTCGGCAGCGTGGCCGTGGGCGAATACATCACGCGGATGACGCTGTCGGAACAGACGGTCAGCTTCAGCTTGCCCGGTGACATCGTCAGCGTGGCGCCGTCGGCATCCGACTGGACCGAGACCACGGGAATGTTGTTCGAGGGCACGACCACCGGTGCCGCGGTCAGCACATCGGCGAGGGTCGGTCCCATCCGCACCTCGTCAAAAAGGGAGCTGAAACCGCTCCAGTTCGCGAATTGAAGTCGGCTGATGTTGCGCAGATCGAGGCCCGTGGCCGTGGTCCCGCCGGACGGATCGCCGACGCCCCCCAGCAGCGGGTCCTTCCAGACCGTGACGGCGTCCGACCCGGCCGAGCTGCCCAAATCGATCCGGACGAGAAAGAGATGCGTGCCGGTATCCACCGCGGCACCCGAGCTCAGGTTGTAATTCGCGGCCGAGCTGGCGTTCACCTGAAACCCCAGACCCGTGCCGTTCACGATTCCGATCGAGAGCGCCTTGGTCGTGTCGGCGCCGTTCCCGCCCAGCTCGAGGCAAGACCAGTTAAAAAGGCTATTTCCGCCAAATCGGGCAAGGAAGCTGATATAAACCGTGCCGCTCGCGGACGAGGACAGGGCATTGGCCGCGGGAGCATCGAAGAGCCGGCTCACTCGATTTTGGTTCGCCAGAACCAAGGCGCCACCCGTCGGCGCGCCGTAGTGGAAATCGGAGTAGCTCAACGACGCGCCCTGAACGGTTCCAGCGCCTGTGCTTTGGAGCCAGGAGCCGGTGAACCCCGTCAACGCGGGGCCCTGGTTGCCCAACGCGGCCCCGCTGGCGTATTCACCGTTCACCGACGCCGTTCCGGTGAGAAAAGCGTCTTGGACGAGAGGGGCGGCGTTGGTGGACGATGTCGCGGTGAGCGCGGCGAGCAGCGCTACTCCAGCGAGCAACAGAGTTGCCGGCCGGGCGGAAAGGGATCGGTTCATGAGATGAGTAGGCACGAAGCGGAAGGCGTGTGGCGGAAGTCGAACGGAGCGAAAAAAGCCCCTCCCCGAACCGGGCGAGGGGCCTTGATAAACGAAACGGCAAGGCCGGCGCGTCAGGCCCTGCGCCGGCGGCGAGCAAGCGCGAGCCCGATGCAGGCGGAGCCAGCCAGGAGCGCGGCGCTTGAGGGTTCCGGCACGGCGGTCACATCTTGAAGCGACGTGCCGATGCGCACCTCGTCGTAAATCGAGCTCGATCCGCTGAAGTTTCCGAACTGCATGCGGCTGACGGCCCGTAGATCCAGGCCCGTGGCGGAAACGCCGCCCGTCGGATCGCCGACCCCGCCAAGGACGGGGTCGACCCACAGGGTCACCGAGTCCGAGGCGGCCGTGCTGCTGAATCCGATCTTCAGCACAAACGTGTAGGTCTGGTTGGGGACGACCGCGGGGCTGGAAATGAAGAAGTTGCTGCCGCTGTTTACCTTAAATCCGATGCCGGTCGAGTTGAGGATGCCTACGCTCAGCGCCCGGGTGTTGTCATTGCCATCCCCGCCCAACTCGAAGGACGAGAAATTGAAACCGGCGTTGCCACCGAATCGCGCGAGAAAGCTCACGTAAACGGTGCCCGTCGAGGTCGTGCCCATCAGCGAGGTGACCGACGAGTCGAACAAGCGGGAAACACGATTGCCGTTTGCGAGCACGAGCGAGCCGCCGATAGGCGTGTCGAATTCGGTCGGAGCGTAGCTCGTTGATAGAGAGGAGGCCTGGACCGTGCCGCCTCCCGTGCTTTGCAGCCAAGTGCCGGTGAACCCGGCCTGGGTCGGATTCTGGGTGCCAAGGGTCGCGCCACTGGTGTATTCGCCGGCGGACGGCGTCGCCCCCGTGAGGAAGGCTTCGTGGACGATCGTGGCGGCGACGGCGTGGGATATCAGGGACTGCGCGATGACGAGGGCTGCGGCCCCGGTCAGAATCCGTGTGGTCACGGATGTAAGGGTTAGCGAAGGTTTCATTTTGGATTTTGAGGATGAGGAGGTCCCAACAGGGCTGAGTTCTCCTCCCGCACACGTGCCGTCCCGCCTCAAAACCCGCCAAAGTAAGCGGCCCGCGGGCAAAATATTTGGAGACGCTGGTCGTTTCCGGCGACCCAGGTGGGCGCGCGGGTCCCTCCGCGAGCGGTTTGTCATCCGACAGGCTTCCAAGCCACGGGCGCAGGGACGCGCCCCCGCCACCTTTCGGACTCAATCCCCGATCGTTTCGATCAAGCCGATCGCCTCGCGCACAAGGACATGCGCATAGGCCCAATCGAACCAGTAGCCTGTTTCCACGGAACCCCGATCAAGCGGGCGTTTGAATCTGTTCTCGATCAAAACACGGCTGGCATTCAGGTGGGCGCGCGCCTCTTCGGCACGGCCGAGCTTATGGTTGGCCATTGCCAAAACCGTGCGGGCGATGGTGGTCGGCATGACATTGGGAGGCTTCACCGAAAGGGCATGCTCACCCCAAGCCACGCTGCCGGCGTAGTCACCTTGTCGATACTGCCAGAGCGCGAGCGCCGTCGGCATCCACTCCACGGTTTCGCCTTGGGCAGGGCGTTCTCGCACCAGATCCATGGCGTGGAGCGCCGCCGGCGCGATCTTGTCCAAGGTCTTCCCATCCGCCGGCAACAGCAGGGTGGCGCGCAGAAGGCGTTCCACCGTGCCCCTGTTCTTTGTCGAACCCAATTCGGCGATGGTCGCCGCCCGAAAATCCTCGAACCCGGCCGTGTCGCCGCTCTCGGCCAGGGCGACACCGCAAGACAGGTAATCGGACGTGACCCAATCCCACTTCTTGTCCCAGCCCTCCAGCTTGTTCATCTTCAAAAGCACGGAGAACCGCGCCGCCGCCTTGGCCCACTGCCCGTGCAAGGCCGCGTATTCTCCGCTCCAACGAAACGCCTCCACCCCGTCCAGGCTAGGGCGTGGAGGAGGCGTCTTGATCTCGCTCAACAAGGCATCCGCCTCCGCCAATTTCTTTTTCCCGACCAACATCGCCGCCTGGGCGATTTTTTCACGGTCTTCTGCCTGTTGTCGCATCAACGCCTGATCCCGTTCCGCCTGTTCGGCGATCACGCGCAACTTCTCCTGCTGGCGAAGAGCCGCGCGCTCCCTGACGAACAGCCGGCTGGAGACGGTGATGCCGGCGAGCAGCGTGACAAAAACCACCAGGCCGGCTGCGAAAACCGTCTGGTTCCGTCGCACGAGCTTGCGGAAGCGGTAGAGGCGATCCGGCGGCCGGGCCACCACGGGTTCATTCCTGAGAAACCGCTGAATGTCGGCGGCGAGGCCGTTGACCGTTCCGTATCGCCTTGTGCGATCCTTCTCCAGCGCCCTCAAGATGATCCAATCCAAATCCCCTTTCAGCTGCGAAACGAGCTGCGCGGGGCCGGTGCGCAGGTTCCGGGCGACCGCATCGAGTTCGGCCGCCGGCAAAGTCGTGAGGAGAGCCGAAGGCCGGGGCGGCTCGACTTCCCGCAGCGTGCGACGCATGGCGTCCAATCCGTCCGCCGCGAGCGCCTTCGCGTCAAAGGGCGGCTTTCCCGTCAGCAGTTCATAAAGCAAGGCCCCCAAGCTGTAGATGTCGCTGCGGGTATCCACATCCACGCCGCCGCCCGCGGCCTGTTCCGGGCTCATGTAGGCCGGTGTGCCGATCATCAGTTCCCGGGTGCCGAAGGAAGCCGTATCGCCCCACCGGCCGGCAGTGGCCTTGGCGATGCCGAAGTCGATCACCCGGGGAACCGGTTTTTCGTCCTGCACCGTCACCAGCACATTCGAGGGTTTTATGTCCCGGTGAATGACGCCCTTTTGATGCGCGTGCTGAATGGCGCCGCAGACTTGGACGAACAGATCCAGCCGGTGCGCGACACCGAGTTTGTTCGCGTCGCAGAATTCCGTGATTCGCGTCCCGCGCACCAGCTCCATCACGAAATAAGGGCGGCCCGAGGAGGTCGCCCCGGCGTCAAACACGCGGGCGATATTCGGGTGGTCCATCATCGCCAGCGCCTGCCGCTCCACATCGAAGCGGGCGATGACGTCGCGGGTGTCCATGCCGAGCTTGATGATCTTGAGGGCGACCTCGCGTTTCACCGGCTCGCTCTGCCGCGCCAGATAAACGACGCCACCGCCGCCCTCGCCCAACTTCCGCACCAGTCGATACCGGCCGATCTGCGTGTCGATATCGTCGGCCTGCAAGCGCTCGGTTTCGAGCCAGTCGTCGGACGCCATATCCCGCAGCTCCCCCGCGGAGAGGGCCAGATCGGAAAAACCTCGGGCGAAGAAACCCTCGGCGCTGGCATGGGCTGCGATCAGCGCGTCCACCGCCGCGCGCAGCTCCGCGTCGTCGCCGCAGGACTGCTCCAGAAAAAACGTCCTCTGGCGCAAGTCGCCGATTTGATGCGCGGCATAGAACACTGCGTCCACCTGTTGTTTTGAAACGTTCATGCTCGGTTCATGACGCGACGCGTCCAGGGAGTCGCCGCGGCCGCCGCCGTCGGAATCACTCGTGGGATCGGATCCATTGGAACAACCATGCTTTGGCGCAGGCCCACTCCCGCTCGACCGTGCGTTCGCCGAGGCCCAGGACCTGCGCGGCTTCTTGCGTGGTCAGACCGCCGAAAAATTTCAGCTCCACGATGCGGCCCTGCTTCGGGTCCACCGCTTCCAGCGCCTTTACGGCGTCGTCGATGAGCAGGATTTTTTCGTCCGGCGCGGCTTCCTTGATTTCGTGCTCCGCGATGTTCAGCCGCACCTGCCCCCCGCCATGCTTCAGTCGCGATTTCCTTCGCGCCTTCTGGATCAGAATGCGCCGCATGGCGTGGGCGGCTGCGCCGAAAAAGTGGGCCCGATTTTGCCAGTTCCGGTCTCCGCTTCCCACCAGCTCCAGCCACGCTTCATGAACCAGCGCGGTCGGCTGCAAGGTCTGCTGCGAGGACTCCCGCGCCATGCGGGCTGCCGCCACCTTGCGAAGCTCGCCGTATATCAACGGCAGCAAGTCGTCGGAGGCATGACGCTCGCCCCGCGCGAGGGCTTCGAGGATAACCGTGATTTCGTTGTTCATCGCAGCGTGGACGTCGTGCACGGGGAGGCGCCAGTGGCACGGCGAATGATGTGACCACGTTTTTTCCCGGTGTCTATAACGCTCCGCCAAGCGAAGTCGCCAAGCTGATGAAATCCGAGCGAAGAAACGCCGCGGGGGAACGACGAAGCGAACGCGCAAGAAGCGGGAGACGTGTCACGCGAGCAGATGCCGGACCCTCGATGGCGACGGTGCGCAGCTCGGCGGGCCGGGCTTTCGTTCACCGAGGCGATTTCGCTCCAGGCATCCAGGACGAGCGGGTGGCTGAAGGTCGCGCATAAATATTCTTTGCCGAAGTGGAGGCGCTGCGGGGCGTGTGGTTGCGTGGCGAATCTTGCGCGTTTCAGGGACTGTTTTGCGCATTTCTTCAGTAGGGCGCATTCTCGATCGGGGATATTCTCATTCGTCTCAACACCGCTCGCTCCTCGGCGAATCAGCTCTCGGAGCAAACTCGAATACCAACCTCAGATTTTTCACCCCAAAAACAAAATGAATCCGTCCTGCCCTCCTGCTTCGGTCGCGCGTCGCATCGCCACGCTCGCTTTCCTCGCGCTCCCTGTCCTCCATGCTTCGGCCGCCGTTATCGTTCAAACGGCTAACGACGGCACCAATGGAAATTGGAACACCCGTGCCATATGGGGCACGCCCGCCGCCACGCCGACGGCCGGCAACGATTACGTCACCGGCACCGGTTTCGCCGCCGCTGGTGCGACGAACCTGGGAGTCAGTGTCACCGGGCGCATTCGCGACACCGGTGTCGCCCCCTTCGCCGGCGATTCCTTGACCATCGTCTCAGGCAGCGAGCTTCTTTTGAAGAACCTCTCAACGACTTCCACCGCCAACATCATCCTGAACGGCGGCGTGATTCGTTACGCTCCCACCGGTGGCAACGCGGCCACCTTGGCCGGGAACTTGGATGTCGCCGCCGAATCCTATCTCGGCACCAACAACGGTGTCGTCACCACCTTCACGGTGGCTGCGGCGCTTACGGGCAACAGCATCCTTCACGTCGCGGCCGGCGCGGGAGACGCCTCTAATCTGAGCAGCACGATCAGTTTCACCGGAGATCTCTCTGGTTTCACCGGGACATTCAATCTCGGTGGCGGCACGAGGACCGGCGGGGCCAAGGATGCCACCTTGGATTTCGGTCAGGATTATGTCCTGCCGAGCGTGTCCTTGAGGATGGGCGAGACCGCTTCGGCGGACTTCCTCAATCTGGATCAAAACCTTACCTTTGGCTCGTTCAGTTTCGCCTCCACCGCGCTTCCGGCGGGCACCTATTCCGCAGCCGCTTTGAACGGGCTCTTCGGCAACGGCAGCCAGTTCATCGATCTCGCCGGCACCCACACGTTTACCGTGGTTCCCGAGCCCAGTGCCGCCGCGCTGCTTGCCGGCGTTGGCTGCTGCCTCGTGGTTTTGGGCCGCCGTCGTCGCCGCTGAAGTCGCGTGGTCCGCTCAACGTTTCGGGCCGGGCGTGCCATCGCCCGGCCTTTGCCGACCACGTCCGCATTAATGCGGCCGTGGTCTACATGTTTTCTGGGGCCGGGGCGTGGTCCTTCACTGCTTTGATCTCCGGATAGCCTCCCCGCCGGGTTCATCGATTCTGGTCTGTATTCGCATGCTCATGACAGCTCATCGGTTTAGATTTATTTTCCCCTGGCTTTTGATGGCCTCGTTTTGTTTCACCGCCATCTCACCGGCGACGGCTCTAACCATCCGCGCGGACCTTGACGGCGGCGCCGGGTCCTCCGGCGTCGACCAATATCCGGGCGCGGCCGGAGTGGGCTGGGCCGCCGGCTGGATCACCGCCGGCACCGTCGCCGCGGCCGCGGCCGACGACGCGCCACTGGAGGCGGGCGGAAACTTTCTGCGTCTCACGGCATCCGCCGTCGGGGATGTCGGCGCGGGGCGTGAATACGTCGTGAGCAACGAGACCATGGGCGTCGCCCCGAACAAGACCCTCGTCCATCAGTTCACCTGCCGGCTCGACACGACGACCACGGGTTTTAACAGCACTACGGATTATCTCACGCTAGCGGCGAACACCGGCGGCGGCGTCTTTACTTCACCTACGGCCACCTCGGTCCTTATCCGCGCCTACGGTGCTTCTCCGGCATCCGGGAAAAACGGCATGGAGTGGCTGGTTTATAACGGGGGGCGCAACTCGGGCGCCTTCGACACGAATCTGTGGGTCAACACCGGCATGCCGCTGGTGCCGGGCACGGTTTACGACTTCACAATCGAGATCGATCCGTCATCGCGGACCTACTCGGTCACCATCTCCGATGGCACCAGCTCCACCACGACGCCAAATCTCGGCTTTCGCACGTCCTCCGCGGTGGTGCCGAACACCTTTTCCACCGTTATCCGCAAAAGCGCCGCAGGTGACGTTCTCCGATTCTCGCTTGATCAGCTATCAGTAGAGCCCAAGACGCCCGATACCTACACACCGGCCGGGACCGCGCTGCCCTACGTGATCGACATGGTCTTGGACAATCCGGGAGAGGCCGCGACGATCAGCCGCTTCAATGATCCCGCGTTTTTGCGCGACGCAGGATTCAAGGCCAAGGGATTCTCGCTCTTCGATTCCGGCACCCTTGCCGTGAACTGGGACTCCATCAACCCCGAGATACTTCCGGTGGGCTCG
>CAMLQS010000175.1 GCA_946482165.1 uncultured Verrucomicrobiota bacterium
CAGGCGGAATCCTGCCAGGAGAAGCTCCGGGCGGAGTCGGTGACCCGATCCGCGGCCGCGAGGTCCAGGACTCCGTTGCCATTCAGGTCGGAGCCGCTGCGCCAGTTGTTGCCCAGTGCGTCATACTCGAAAAGCGCGTCTGCGACGGCGCTAGTCTCGACGAGATTCAACACGTGGCGCTGCCGGATCCGCCACAGCTGCCCCTTGGCGTTATAGAAGTAAACCGTCTTCAGGACGCCGCCATCGTAGGCGGGGGTTTCGATCTGGATCACCTGTCCAAGGTGATTGGTGAGGGTCTTTTCCCACCGGAAGCCATTCGCCCGTGAAACCTTCGTCCATCGAGAGCCATCCGAGTCCACTCCGTAGTCGAAGTAGGTCGCGATGGTGCCCGAGCCGACGACCTCTCGCGGACGGCCGTCCACATAATCCACCGAAGCCACCACGCCGCCATCAGGGTTGGTGCGATTGGCCTGACGCCCGCCGAAGAAATAGCTCCAATACGTTTCTAAGCCCGCCGCGTTCTTTTGGTAGGTGACGCGGCCGGCGCCGTCCTTCTTGGTCTTGGTCTCCAAGCTCAAGGAACCCGCTGTGGTGGTGGCGATGACTTCGCCGTCGCAACCGCAGCTCAGGCCGCCCAATTCGCGAAGGTAGGTGGTGACGATATCGGCTTGGGCCGCGTAGGAACCGGAGGCGGGGACGCCGACCCGGGTCACGGACTCAAGCTTACCCAAGGTGTCGTAGCTGTAGCGCTTGGTCCGGCCGGTCTCGTCGGTCTCGCCGAAAAGTGTTCCTGACTCGGGGGAGGATTCCAAACGCCGGTAGGAGGCGGAATAGATCGTGCGTCCGTTCAAGGTGGTCGAGAGGTGGAGGCCGTGAGCGTTGTAGGCCATGGTCTCCGTCTCGTATTTGTTCCACGCGGCGTTCGCGCGGAGGTAACGCTCGGTTTTCACGTGCTGCCCCCGCTGATTGAAGATCCGGTCCACGCGGGTGGACAAGCCGTCGATGCCATCGGGCTGCGCGACGCTCACCCGGCGCTCACTCGTGGTCCAATAGGCGTCGGTGCTCGCGTTGTCGCGGGTGTAAACGTAGGCGATCCGGGTGCCATCCGGGTAATCGACTTGGCGCAGGAAGCCCGCCGACGCGGCGTCGTATCCGGCCTGCGAGGACAAGGTGGTGTAATATACGCGGGTCGTGCGCAGGTTGCCCGCCGCGCCATAGGTCGCGGACGCGGTAGCGGCACGCTCCTCGATCTCGGTGTAGATGCCTTGGGCGGCGTCCGTCTTGTAGACATGCCAGGTGCGTCCGACCACGACGGGCGATCCGCCGGTGACGGTCACGACCGATTCGGTGACGGTGCGCGGGCGCTGATCGACGGCGCTCACGCTGTCTCCCGCTTCCATCGCCGTGTAGGTGTAAGAGGTGATCTTGCGAGGCGCGGTCAAGGGATAGGACAGGGTCGAGTCTTTCCAAGGCCGGCTCTCGGTGAGTATCCGGTCGGAGCTGTCGTAGGTGTAGCTGACCCAAGAACCGTTGGGCTCCTGCCGGTGCTTCAGCTGCTTGTAGCCGGGCTGGCCCTCGGTCTGGTGATACGCGTAGAGCGTGCTGAGATTCAGGGTCGACGGCTCCTTGATCACCTGAACAATCTCACCGCCCCAAGGAAAACTGCGTCTGATCGTGTTGGTCGTCGAGACGACCGTGTTGTTCTCGTCCTTAAGCTCGTTCCGAATCGTCAGCTCATTGTCGGCGGGTCCGGGCACGCTGGATTTGAACTCGATGCGCTTGAGCGATGCATTGCCCTCGGTCAGGCCCCACTCCTTCAGCGCCTCGTTGTAGTCGTAAACGCATTCATCGACCTGATCGCCCCAGGTTTCGGTGACCTTCACGTGGCCGTAATCGGTCGCCGACGTAGACGCGTTGGAGAAGCGGACGACGCGGTAGGCCGTCCCCGTAAGGGCATAGAGACCCGTCGTGGTGTTCAACGCGCCCACTTGAGCGGGCGTGTAGAACCTCATTTCAAAGGCCTGGCTGGTGTCTTGGACGAAATCGAGAAGGCCGCCCATGGCCTTGATCTGACGCAAGGCGGAGGCGTGGTAGATAACGTCCGTCTTCAACGCGGCCGGAAGCGCGGCAAGATCCGTGATGCGGCCGCTGACCGTCTGGTGCTTAAGGGGCAGGTTGGTGTTGTAATCAAACTCCGTCCAACCGCCGGATGCATACTCCAAACGGATTCGCGCGGGAGCGGGATTGCCCGAGCCGGCCACGACATTCGCTCCGTTGGCGGAAAGCAGGCGCAACGTGTAGTGCTTTTGGTGCGACGTCGAAACAGCGGAACCCGAGGGGAACGAGAATGCGACCGACCGGCCATTCGGATCGGTCAGGGAGATTTCCCATGTGCTCGCCGTGAGGAACTTGGTCGTCAGCCGCATGCCGGCGATGGAGACGTAGCGGGCGACCTGGGGGGTGAACTGCGTGGGCGTCGGCGTCTCTTGGTGGATGACGACGTTTCCATAATCCAAACCGGGCTCCAAGGGGAGGCCGCCAAAAGCGAAACTCAATGCCAGCGATCCAAGCTGGCGGGTGACGGTCCACGATGAGTGGCCCCCTAGCCCCGAAGAGACGGGGCCGCGGTCACTCGTGCCGCTTGCGCCTGAACCGGACCACGAGCTTTGCCCGCCTCCTCCGCTCGAACGGTTCCACGACGAGCCTTGGGTCGCTTCTCCTGATTGCGTGGAGTGGCCTGCGCCACCGCCACTCGAACCAGCGCCCCACGTTTTCTGCAACGATGACGATGACGAGCCAGAGCCACCGCCCCCCAAGCGCATAGCCACCCCACCACCTCCGCCCAACGCTGGCATGCCTCCGCCAGACGAAGCGGACGAACCGGAGGCAGCTGGAGAACCGCCCGGTCCGGCGGATGGCTGTCCCGCCGGCGCCGAAGGCGCACCTTTTCCCGCGTCGCATGTGCCGCAACTTTTAGACGCGTCACTAGGACTACTGCAAGTCGGGTTGCCCGGTAGGTTGGTAGCGGATACGTTAACGGCGGCTAAGCCGCTTAACAGGACCAAAGCCAGAGAACGAACGTAAGGTGACATGTTCAAAAGGTTAGTATGCGAGCCCCAGGTAATCGCCGCCCTCGAAGAAGCGGACTTCGTGGCAAACCGAGCCGCGAGCCTCGGGAGCCAGGAGCAGGTAGTAGGTGTAGACGCCATTGGCATCGAAATCGGTCGCCGTCAGGGTGCGGACCAAGCTGCCATCATCGAAAAGCGCACCTCCGACGATAACACGCATCGTGATATTCAAGCCGGGAGGCACTGGCCCGCCCAAATCGATCACGCCCTTCCATAGTTCCGTCCCGTCGGAAAAGACCTGGACGATGTCCCATGCGCTTTTCTCCCCGTGATAGCTGACGATGGGTTTGAGACGGAGGGCGTCCGCGAGGGGACCGCTCTCGCCGCCGAGACGGGCTACGAGCGAGCCGCCGACGGCCGGGGCGGAGAGGACGAAGCGGCGGGGGTTCTGGACCGGCAGCTTTTCGTCGAAGAGCACCGTCGAATCGGCCTGGACCGTGGCGGCCTCGGGCAGGGCGGAGGGGCTCCACTCGCGCAGCGCGTTGGCGATGGTGATCGGGGCCGGATCGAGCTCGATGCGGAAGACCTCGACCGTCAGCGCGAGGCGCTCGGTCTCGTTCTTGGGCTGGACCCAGAACTGATACACACCGGTCTGGTCGAAGCCGAGCTCAAGCACGTCTTGGCGCTTGAGCGAATAGAGCTCTTCGGACTCGTCGGGACGAATGAGCGTAAGCGCGACGGGGGCGGAGTTGCCTTGGCCGCCGGCCAGCTTTTGGGCGGAGACGAGGAGGCGGTCGAAATCTCGGAGTTGCAGTTCCGAACCGGCCTCAAGGGTGAGCAGGTTGAGCGGCTTCCACACGAGTTTCTTCGTCACGGTGCGAACGCCCGCGCCTTCGCGGACGCGCACCCGAACCGGCGCCTCGGGATCGAGGGGAACGTGGGCAAAGAAGCGGCGGACGAGCCCGGCCTCGACGGTGAGGTCGACGGCAGTGGGATCGGATTCTTCGGTGTCCGAAGCGACGGACTCGACCGCGATCTGGCGCAGCAGCTGACCGCGCGGAGCGTCGACGGTGACGGTGGAACCGAAGGCGGCGAAGAGTCGCTCGGCGGCACGGCCGTTGCGCTTGTAGCGGGCGGTGGCGCTCAGGAACTGCGGATAAAGCGAGCCGCCTTCCAAGGTGAAGGGCGAAATCGCGGTCTGGACGGTCTCGGCGTCGACGCTGAAGGTCTGGTCGAGGCGGGACTCCATCCAGTCGGCCACGCCATCGGCATCGGCGTCGAGCGCGCTCGGGTTGACCAGAGCGAGGCTTTCGACGCGGAGGAAGGACTGCGGGCGGCCGTTGTGCCAGACGAGTTCGATGCGGTGCGCGCCGGCTTCGAGCCAGGGCAGGTAGAGCTGGCCGAGACCGGTCTCGGCACCGCTGGCGTATATGTCGAGTCGGCCGACAGCGAGGCCATCGACCTTCACCTCGACGTCGAAGTGCCGGAAGGGGTTGGCCTCGTAGGCGTCGCGGACGACGAGATCGAGGCGGAAGATGCCAGCGGAGGAGAGAGCGACGTCGTAGGCGATGGAGCCGCGGAGGGCGCGGGCCTCCATGCCTCCGTCGACAGATTCCCAGTCACCGCTGACCGCGACGCCGCTGGTGCCGGGCGTGCTGACAACCGTAACGGGATCGCCATCGAAGAGGCCGGCGGTGGGATCGACGCCGAGGAGGCGGACGGCTTCGTAATCGCTTATGCCGTCGCCGTCGGTGTCGGGAGAGCTGGGATCGGTGCCGACCTGGTATTCCTCCAAGTTGGAGAGACGGTCGCCGTCGAAATCGCCGTAGGCTCCGTGCAGGGCATAACCTTGGGCGGCGCTGAGGCCGTATTGGGTTTCCCATACGTCGGGCAGACCGTCGTCGTCGAGGTCGTCGGCGCGGCGGGCGAAGGAGGCGACGCGGGCGGCGGGGATGACTTCACGCGTGCCGTTGGGCGTGCGCCAGGCGACGTTGAGGTGGTCGTAGCTGACGCCACCTTTTTGAAGCACTTCGAAGTAGTAGGCTTGGCCGGCGCGGAGTTTGATCACCGCGGAGCGCTGGCTCGGGAGGGTGTCGTAATTTCCTTGGCCGACCCCGGATTCAACGTAGGCGATGCGCCGACGGTCGAAGGGACTGTCGGTCGGACTCAGCCAGAGCTGGGACTGGAAGTCGCCCGAGACCCAGAAGAGGTAGTCGCCGTCGACGGGCGCGAGCAGGTAGCCGCGGATGCGGATGCCGTAGTCGCGATCGAAGTTGTAGGGCAGCGTGAGCGCGGAAAGCAGGAAGCTGCCGGTCGGCTGGAGCGGGAAGCGGCTCGAATCGGTCAGCGTGGAGATTTCGTTTCCGGAGAGCGTCTTCCAACGCTGGGCGACGAGGGCGCCGGCCACGCGGTCGTTGGCGACGCGCGGAGCGGTGCCGAGCTGGTATTCGACGAGGTTGGAGAGCGAGTCGCCATCGGCGTCCTGGCCGGCGTCGGCGGCGGAGAGTGGATCGAAGCTTTGCGCGACTTCCCAGCCGTCGGGCAACTGGTCGCCGTCGGTGTCGGAAAGGAAGGAATCGGTGCCGCGGGCAGTCTCGTCGCGGCCATCGAGACCGTCCTGGTCGAAGTCGAGACCGGCAGGCTCGCGCTCGGTGATGGCGATGTCGTCGATCCATGCCTCGCCATCGATGCCGGTTTGCAGGGCGCGGAAGGCGCCGAGGGTCTGGCGGGTGGCGTCGTTGAAGGCGAGATCGCGCGCCACGAGGCGGCCGTTCAGCGCGAGGAGCCAGCGTCCGGTGGCGTAGTCGAGGCGGAGCACGTAGGTGTTCCAGTCGGCGGCGTTTTCGGTGACGAAGTGGGGCACCCAGGCCTCGCCGTCGCGGACCGTGAGCGCGCGGCTGCCGGCGAAGCCGAAGAGGGCGGCGAAAGGCTGGCGGTCGGCTTGGATTTCCGGAAGCGGGCCGGCTTGGAGACGCGCACGGAAGGTGATCCAGAGGGATGACGCGGTGGAGGGGCGGAAGCGTTGCTCGATCTCGGAGGGAAGGGCCGACGTGGACGTCGGCGCTCCCGGGACGGCGGAAGAGCCGAGGTGGACCTCGGCCTCGGACGTGACCTCGGCGCGCAGGCCGCGCCAAGATTGCTGGCCGTTTAGCGGGCCGGCGACGTAGCCCTCCGAGGTGGAGAAGGAGGCGCGCCAAGCGAGGCCGTCCTCGGCGGTGGCGAGCAGGGAGGCGGCGCCGACGACCACGGAGCGGAAGTTGGCGTCGACGGTGGCGATACCGTCGGGGAGACCGTCGTGATTGCTGTCGGGATCGGACGGATCGAGGCCGAGGAGATACTCGGCCAAGTTGGAGAGGCCGTCCGCATCCGCGTCGCCGTGGCGCCCACCCGCCAAGGCGGCGCTCAGACCATAAGCCGACCACCAAGCCGCGGGAATGCCGTCGCCGGCATCGACGAACAAGGGATTCTCCTCGCCGACATAGAAGAAATCGAGGCCGGTGGAGGCGGACGAGTCGGCGCGAATGGAAAAGCGCCCGAAAGCGGGAACGGAACCGTCGGCAAACCCGAGGTCGGCCCAGACGAGGCGGTCATCCACAAACAGGTCCCAGCGACGAGCCGCGTAATCGACGCGGTAGGTCAGGCGCAGGGGGATGAAGGCGCCGTCGGTGCCGCGGACCAGGCGCACGCCCGAAGCCCGCCAGCGGCCGCTGCCGGCCGCAGTGGAGTCGCCGTCGAAGACGTAGACCTCGCCGGTCGAACCGACTTGGACAAAACCGGAGAGCGCGGAGCGCCCCGGCGCGAGGGCGGGCAGATCCGCGAGATCGCCGAGGGCGGGGCGGACCATCAAATCGAGCCACACCGCTCCCGGGCCGAAGGCGACGGCGGGCACGTAATCGAGCCTGCCGGTGCCGTGGACTTCCAGGCGCTGATCCCCGTCGAAGCCCGGGGCGGCGACGTTGGCAAACAGGCCGCCTTCCCATTCCCAGGTCGGATACCCGTCGAAGGCGCCGAGCGCGTAGCCTTCGGCGGATTCGAAGCTCGTAAAATACGAGGCCGTGCCCTGGGCGGAAAGCGGAAGCGCGGAGCCCAGAAGGGCGGATCCCAGAGCGGGAGCCGCGAAAGCGCGAAAGAGAGATTTCATGGGCGGGCCCTTTAGCTTTGGACGGACTCGCGAGCGGAAGGAGCGGGAGCCGCCGCGGCGCGGGGCGTGGAGGCCGGAGCTTCCGGCCGATGTTCCGAGATCAGGATCAAGGTCCCGTTGGTTTGCGTGACCGGGACGCTGACCGTGAGTTCGCCGGTCGCCTGCGAGTAGCTGAAGGTGACGCCGCCGGTGGCGCCGGCCCAGACGCCGCCCGTGTCGACCAAGGTGAGCTGGTAGGCGCCGGTGATCGCCACCGTTTCGAAGGAGCCGGAAGGCGTGCCCGGGAAATCGAAAAGCTTCAGCGTGTAATCGCCGGGGGCGAGGACTTGGTTGAGGCTGACCGCCAGGCGCCCGCCATAGCTCAGCGAGCCGGTGGCGGCCACCGTGACGGCGTCGTAATCGGTGCCGCGGGTCTCGGTGCCGTCGATCTGGAAGATGCAGTCACCCTGCAGGGTCAGCGCCGACTTGAAGGTGAGCGAATCGGAGGCGAGCACCGCACCGGGGCGGATCGTGGTGGAGCCGCCGACGCTTCCGGTGCCGGAGAGCTGAGCGGGCGCGTTGACCATCACCATGCCCGTGGCGGCGCTGTTGTCGCCACGGACAAGAAGCGTGCCGCCCTGGACATGGGTTGAGCCGGTATAGGTGCTATTGCCCGAGAGCGTGAGCACGCCGGCACCGGTCTTGGTCAATGGGGTGAAGGAGCCGCCGAAGTTGGAGATCGGGACGGCCACTTCGAGTTCGGCGACGGGATTGTGCTGGTGGATGATCAAACCGCCGGCGGCCTGGTTGTTGTTTCCGCGCAGGTAGCCGGTGCCGCTAATAAGCACGCGGTCCTCGCCCACTTCCGGTGTAACCAAAATCGATCCGACGCTCAGCGTGCGGCCGCTCGGCGCGTCGACGAGCCAGCGGGTAGAGGTGGCGTGCGGGGCGGAGAAACGAATGCCCTGGGTCACCGTGAGCGTATTCCCCAGGCGGATACCGTAGGAGCCGCTGTTCACGACATCGATGACGCCGTTGACGGTGCCGGCCATGGTCGGAAGATCCACCGCCGGGTTGGGCGCGTAGGCGATCACCTGGGCGCCGGGAACCAGCTGACCGGAGGCGTCCACCCCGGCGAAATCACGCCGATTGAGCGTCGCGTAAGGCGAGGTGGAGCCCTGGAGGAGAGCCACCGGCGGAACTCCGGAGAGGAGGACGCCGGAGCCTTCGGACAAAGCGAAATCCACGGTCACCCCGTTGGCTCGGGAGAGGTCTCCGCCGACGGAGACATTGCGACCGGCGGACAAGGTCCAAGACTGCGCCGCGGAGAGAATCAAGGGGCCTTGGATCGCCAGATCGCGCGATGCGTCGGAAAGATCCACACCGGCGGCGCCGAGAGAGAGGGACGAACCGGCGCTTAATTCCACGTTCGCAGTTGGGGACTCCACGCGAACACCGGCCCAAGACAGGGAAGCGCCCAAGGCGAAAGGGCCCGGCACCGTGACGGCGGAGTCGAATACCGCCACGTCCCCCGCGGCAGGGGCCACGCCGCCTATCCACGACGACGAGTCACTAAGTAGGTCTACGTTGTCCGCCTTGAAAATCGAGCCGGCGGAGAGCGGCAAGGAAGCTGCGCCCGCGCCCGAAAGCAAAACCACGATCTTCGCCAAACGGCTTTTTGGCAGATTCTTATTGGCCTTAGTAGAATTCATTTTGGAGCGGGTGATTTGATTAAAGAGGAAACACTATACCGGAATATCGCCCTAAGGGGCATACCCTACGTAGTGGCGTCTACGCTATTCTCGCGGCCGGGGTAAAAAGGAATTCGTCCAGTAAGATCAAGGGTCGCCGCCCACATCCGCCTCGAAGCGGCGGCGTCAGCCGTGCAATAGAGGTTCAATGGTGCCTTCCTTGCAGCGTCGCATCCCACGCCTTCGTTTTATGCTCTGCCTGGCCGGCCTAGGCGCTCTGGGGCCCGTCCTGCAAGCGGGTCAGGACAGCCTCGTGGCTTTAGTCGTCACGGCGGAGGCCCAGCCCTATGAGGAGCGCCATCGCGCAACCTATCGTTTGAGTAAAAATCTCGCCGCGGAAGATGTTGCCGCGCTGCTTGAGTTTTTAGCCCGGCCACCGGCGGCGGACTCAGTCCGCGAGTCGGAGCTACGGAGCTTAAAGAATAACGTAGCGGATGCCCTTATCGCGCAAAACAAGCCGGAGGCCTCTTTGCTGGGCGCCTTCCAGGGCTTGGCGGCGAACGAATCGCAGGACGCGCCATGGCGGGAATACCTCCTCCAAAAAATCCCGGACTTGGCGTTGCGGTTCGACAATGCGGAGACCCGCGAGCGGGCGACGGATTTTCTGCGAGGCCGAACGGAATCCGCCGAATACATCTTCGCCGGCACCTCCCTAATCTCGCTCCAACGCCTCGGGGCCGCAGACCCGTCCTTGATCGGCCCGGTGGAGATCGCGCGGCGAGCGAAAGCGATCCTCGACCACCCGCAGCAAGCGAATGCATGCAAGCTTGCGGCGCTTCAGGTTTTGGGCGGCGCGGAGCCGGCGGAGGGTCGGCGCCGCGCGGTCGTTATCCTCGGCGACGAAGCCAGCCCGATCATGCTCAAAGTTTCCGCGCTCGCGACGCTGGGAGAGCATGGCCAGGCGGAGGACTCTGTATTGGCGAACCAATACGCCGGGAGCCCCGACTACCGGCTTCGCACCGCGGCGAAGGCCGCGGTCGCCAAGCTCGCAAAACGCCATTCGCTGCCGGCCGAGGAAGACGAAGCCGGGTAGGCCGCCGTAGAGCGGTTAAAATCGAGCTGAGGCCGCGTTGGGTAGGGCGCGACCGCTGGGCGCGCCGCGAGTTGACGGATGATACGATCACCGCTCCGACGCGGCGGGCCCAGCGGTCGCGCCCTGCCTTAAAGGCGGGTTCCGCTTGCGGGGCTCCGGCTCTCGCGGTCTGCGCATACCGCG
>CAMLQS010000176.1 GCA_946482165.1 uncultured Verrucomicrobiota bacterium
CGCCGACATCGGCCTGGGCGAGCGCGGGGGCGTCGTTGGTGCCGTCGCCGGTCATGGCGACGAGGTGCCCTTTCGCCTGCTCGTCGCGGATGCGCTGGAGCTTCATCTCGGGCGTGGCCTGGGCGAGGAAGTCGTCCACGCCGGCCTCGGCGGCGATGGCGGCGGCGGTAAGGGGATTGTCGCCGGTGATCATGACGGTGCGAATGCCCATGCGTCGGAGCTCGGCGAAGCGCTCCCTGATGCCGCCTTTGACGACATCCTTGAGGTGGACGACGCCGAGCACGCGCGGGCCGTCGGCGACGACGAGCGGGGTGCCGCCGGCGCGGGAGACGCGTTCGACCTCGGCGGTCGTTTCGGCGGGATAGCGGGCGCCGTGCGACTCCGACCAGGCTCGCACGCTATCGGCGGCGCCTTTGCGGATGGAACGGGCGGGAGAGACCTTGGTGGCGGGAAGATCGACGCCGCTCATGCGCGTTTGCGCGGCGAAAGGCACGAAGGTGGCGTGGGGCTCGGCGACCTCGCGTTCGCGGAGGGCGAATTTCTCCTTGGCGAGGACGACGATGCTGCGGCCCTCGGGCGTCTCGTCGGCGAGGGAGGCGAGTTGCGCGGCCTCGGCGAGTTCGCGGGGAGCGACGCCGGGCGCGGGGAGAAACTCGGCGGCCTGGCGGTTGCCGAGGGTGATGGTGCCGGTCTTGTCGAGCAGGAGAACGTCGATGTCGCCCGCGGCCTCGACGGCGCGGCCGGAGGTGGCGATGACGTTGCGGCGCACGAGACGGTCGATGCCGCTGATGCCGATGGCGCCGAGCAGCCCGCCGATGGTGGTGGGGATGAGGCAGACGAAGAGCGAGACGAGCACGGGCAGGGAGGTGTCGACCGCGCCGGGCTGTCCGGCCTGGGCCTCGGAGAAACGGGCGAAGGCCGGGAGGGTCAGAACGACGCCGAGGAAGATCGCGGTGAGGGCGAAGAGGAGGATGCCGAGGGCGATCTCGTTGGGCGTCCGCTGGCGCGAGGCGCCCTCGACGAGGCCGATCATGCGGTCGAGAAAGCCGCCGCCGGGCTCGACGACGACGCGCACGACGACGCGGTCGCTGAGCACGCGGGTGCCGCCGGTGACGGCGCTGCGGTCGCCGCCGCTCTCGCGCACGACGGGGGCCGACTCTCCGGTGATGGCGGACTCGTCGACGCTGGCGATGCCCTCGATCACCTCGCCGTCGGCGGGGATGATGTCGCCGGCCTCGCAGACGACGAGGTCGCCTTTGCGCAGATCGGGCGCGGCGACGCGTTCCTCGGCGGCGCCGCGCGCGGCGGAGCGGACGCGGCGGGCGAAGGTCTGGGCGCGGGTGCGCTTGAGGGCGTCGGCCTGGGCCTTGCCGCGGCCTTCGGCGATGGCCTCGGCGAAGTTGGCGAAGAGGACGGTGAACCAGAGCCAGAGCGTGATCTGGACGACGAAGGCGGACGCGCGGCCGGAGAAGATGTCCCGTATCAGGGAAACGGTGACGGCGAGCGCGCCGAGCGCGGTCAGAAGTATGACGGGATTTCGCCAAAGCTCGCGCGGGTGCAGCTTGCGGAGCGCGTCGAGGGCGGCGCGGCGAAGGAGGGCGGATGAAAAGGTGTTCGCGGAGGATTTCATGGCGTGAGGCGCTTGGGCGGTCGGCGCTCAGAACGTGCGACCGGAGACGAGGAGGAGATGCTCGAGCACGGGGCCGAGGGTGAGCGCGGGAAAATAGGTGAGGCCGGCGACGATCAGGACGACGCCCGTGAGCAGCACGGCGAACAGCGGGCCGTCGGTGGGAAAGGTGCCGTTGGAAGGCGGGGCGGTTTTCTTGGCGGCGAGTCCACCGGCGAGGGCGAGCACGGGGATGATGACACCGAAGCGGCCGAGGAGCATGGCGAGCGCACCGCCCCAGGTGTAGAGATCGCCGGTGGAGGCGAGGCTCCCGAAGGCGGAACCGTTGTTGTTGGCCATCGAGGCCCAGGCGTAGAGAATTTCGGAGAGCGCGTGCGGGCCGCCGGCGCCGACGGCGGAGCGGCCGGCCTCGGTGAGAAAGGAGGCGGCGCAGCCCAGGAGGACGACGGCGCACGGGAGGAGCACGGCGAGGGCGGCGAGGCGGACTTCGCGGGCCTCGATTTTCTTCCCGAGGTATTCGGGCGTGCGGCCGACCATCAGGCCGGCGAGGAAGACGGCGAGGACGATCATCATGGCCATGCCGTAGAGGCCGGAGCCGACGCCGCCGAAGACGATTTCGCCGAGGAGAATATTGAAAAGCGCAAGGCCGCCGCCCAGAGGCGAGAGCGAGCCGTGCATCGCGTTGACGGATCCGTTGGAGGCGACGGTGGTGGCCTGGGCCCAGAGCGCGCCGGCGGTCACGCCGAAGCGGGTTTCCTTGCCTTCGAGCGCGAGGACGGAGGCGCCCGGGGCGTGGTATTCGGAATATAAGGACAGGCCGAGCGCGCCGACGAAAAAGGCCAGCATGACGGCGAAGACGACCCGGGCGTGGCGGCGGGCGCCGACGAGGCGGCCGTAGGCGTCGACGCAAGCGGCGGGCAGAAGCATGATGGCAAGGGTTTGGAGGAAGTTGGAAAAGGGCGTGGGGTTCTCGAAGGGGTGGGCGGAGTTGAGGCCGAAGAAGCCCCCGCCGTTCGTGCCGAGCTGTTTGATCGCGATCTGCGAGGCGGCGGGGCCGCCGGGGATGAGTTGCTCCGCGCCGGCGAGGGTGGCGGCGGGGACGTAGGCGTTGAAGTTCATCACCACGCCCTGCGCGACGAGCACGACGGCGAGGACGGCCGAAAGCGGGAGCAGCACGTAGACGGCGGAGCGCACGAGGTCGGCCCAGAAGTTGCCGAGAGTGGCGCTGGCGCGGCGGGAGAAGCCGCGGGCGAGAGCGGCCATGACGGCGAGGCCGGTGGCGGCGGAGAGGAAGTTTTGCACGCCAAGGCCCGCCATCTGGGTGAGGTAGCCCAGCGAGGCCTCGCCGGAGTAGGCCTGCCAGTTGGTGTTGGTGAGGAAGGAGACGGCGGTATTGACGGCGACGCCGAGGGGCACGGAGCCAAAACCCTGCGGGTTGAGCGGCAGGTGAGCCTGGGCGAGTTGGAGGGCGAGAACGAGGACGCCGCCGAGAAGATTGAAGACGACGAGGGCGTAGGCGTAGGCGCGCCAGCCCATCTCGGCATCCGGACGCGTGCCGCCGAGACGATGCGCGGCGGTCTCGAGCGGACGGAGCCAGGCGAGCCAGCGAGGTGGCCGGCCATCAAGGATGCAGGAGAGCCAGGCGCCTAGCAGCGGCGCGCCCAGAAGCAGCCCGGCGAAGAAAAGGGCTAGCAGGGAAAAGTCGGCGACGTTCATCGCCCGCCAGTTTAACCCGACGCCGACGGGCGAGCCTAATTAAGCCGAGGCTCGGGGGCGTTAAGAAAAGATTAAGCGCCGTCGCCGCCCTCAATCGATGATCAAAACCTGGTCGCCGACGCGGACCTCGTCGTAGAGCGCGACCATGTCGCGGTTTGAGAGGAGCACGCAGCCGGCGCTTTGGGGGCGGCCGATCAGGTCTTCGCGATTGGTGCCGTGGAGGTAGACGTAGCGCGCGTAGGTATCCACGACTTGGCCGGCGGCGTTTTGACCCGCGTTGAAGCCAGGTTCGAGGCCGCGGAGCCAGAGGATGCGGCTGGTGATGAGGTTACCGTTGTCCTCGTGTTCGAGGAAATGTATCCCGGTGGGGCGGCGGCCCTTGAAGACCATGCCGAGGGGCTGCTCGCCGCCGATGCGTTCGGCGATTTCGTGGAGGCCGCGGGGTGTTCCGAGCGAGTCCTTTACGTTGCTCGGCGGCTTGGCGGAGGTGGAGACGGGGAGGGCGCGGACCAGGGAGTATCCGGGAATGCCATCAGCCCATCGCGAACGCTCTGCGAGTGAAGCGGGGGAAGGGGGCTGGGCCGGCGTTGCCCTCGGCGGCACGGGCCTCTGGCCCGCCTCCGCCTCGGTCGTCTTGGCCGAGTCCCCTTTCCCGCTCACGCTGGCCTGATTGCTTTCCCGGATACTCCCTAGCTCGCCGCGGCGGAAGAACTGCAGGGTCTGCGCGGAGATGCGCACGAGGAGGAGTCGGTCTGCGGGCTTGATGCCCAGCCTTTCGCAGGTTTGGTTCACCGACTTCCCATTTTCATCCATCGTGAGCACGCGTAATAATGTTGTCGGTATCGTCGGCGCCACGGGCGCGGTCGGTCAAGAGCTCGTCCGTCTTCTGCACGAGCGCAACTTCCCGATGAGCTCGCTGCGGCTTTTCGCCTCGGCGCGCTCGGCGGGCAAGACCGTCACGCACGGCGGAAAAACCTACATGATCGAGGAGGCCAAGCTCGGCGCCTTCGCGGGCGTGGATCTGGCGTTTTTCGCGGCCGGCGGCTCCGTGACGCGCGCGCTCGCTGCCGACGCGATCGCGAGCGGTTGCACGGTGATCGACAAGAGCTCCGCCTACCGCCAGCAGGCCGACGTGCCGCTCGTGGTGCCGGAGATCAATCCCGAGGGGCTGCGCACGCACAAGGGCCTGATCGCGAATCCGAATTGCTCGACGGCCGTCATGCTCATGGGACTTTACCCGCTGCATAAGCTTTTCGGGCTGAAGCGCATTTTCGTGTCCACCTACCAGTCCGTTTCCGGCACGGGAGCCGAGGCGGTGAAGGAGCTGGCCGACCAGATCGCGGCGCACTCGGCGGGCCAGCCGCTGACGCACAAGGTCTATCCGTATCAGATCGCGTTCAATTGTATCCCGCAGATCGATACGTTTGGCGCCGACGGCTACACGGGCGAGGAGGAGAAGATGCGCCTCGAGAGCCGCAAGATCATGGGCCTCGAAAACCTGCGCGTGTCGGCCACCTGCGTGCGCGTGCCGGTGGTGCGGGCCCATTCCGTCGCGGTGAGCGCCGAGTTCGAGCGTCCGGTGAACGTCGAGCAGGCGCGCGCGGCGATCGCGGCTTTCCCGGGCGCGGAGCTGATCGACGACCCGGCGGCGAAGAAATATCCGACCCCGCTGGCCTTCGCCGAGAAAGTGAAGTGCGGCGTGGGCCGTCTGCGCGTCGACACGGCCTTCGACAACGGCCTCTCGTTCTGGGTGAGCGGCGACAATCTCTGGAAGGGCGCCGCGCTCAACGCGGTGCAGAACGCCGAGCTGATGTGCCGCGAAGGCTGGCTGCTGCGCGACCGCGCGGTGGCGGCGTAAACGGGCGGGCGTTTTATCTCCCAAGACAAACCCGCGAGCCGGCTTTCGGTTCGCGGGTTTTTTGACCACCGATCACACGGATTGGCACGGATGGACGGATTGTTTCATCCGTGTGGATCCGCGAAATCCGTGGCCGATTGGTTGGCTGGTCTATCCGCGCCCATCGGCGCCATCCGCGGTTGAAATTTCGCGGCTTGGCTGGCTGGCGAGACGGGGCGTCAGGCGCCGACTTTGAAGAGGGCGACGTCGCCGTCGCGGAAGACGTATTCCTTGCCTTCGAGGCGATACTTGCCGGCCTCGCGCGCGGCGGCCGTGCTGCCGAGGCGGATGAGATCCTCGTAGGAGACGACCTCGGCCTTGATGAAGTTTTTCTCGAAGTCGGTGTGGATGACGCCTGCGGCCTGCGGTGCCTTCCAGCCCTTCTTGATCGTCCAGCAACGCACCTCTTTTTCACCGGCGGTGAAGTAGGTCTGGAGGCCGAGGAGCGAGTAGCTGCCGCGGATGAGGTTGGAGACGCCGGAGTCGGTCACGCCGAGGTCCTTGAGGAACTCTTTCGCCTCCTCGGGCGAGAGGTCGATGAGCTCGGCCTCGATGCGGGCGCTGATCGGCACGTAGGCGGCGTCGTGGTGGGCCTTCACGAAGGCGGCGACTTTTTGCACGAACGGGTTGGCCTCGGCGTTGGCGAGATCGCCCTCGGCGACGTTGCAGGCGTAGAGGACGGGCTTGGCGGAGAGGAGCTGGAAGAACTGGAGGAGTTTCTTCTCGTCGTCGCTGCACTCGAGGACGTTGGCGGGTTTGCCGGCGTTGAGGTGGGGGACGAGTTTTTCGAGGATGGCGAGCTCGGCCTGCGCGTCCTTGTCGCCGGACTTGGCGAGTTTTTGGGTTTTGGCCATGCGCTTTTCGACGGCCTCGAGATCGGCGAGCACGAGCTCGGTGGTGATGACCTCGATGTCGCGCACCGGATCGACGCTGCCCATGGTGTGGATCACGTCGGGGTCCTCGAAGCAGCGGACGACGTGCACGATCGCGTCGGTCTCGCGGATGTTGGCGAGGAACTGATTGCCGAGGCCTTCGCCTTTGCTGGCGCCGGCGACGAGGCCGGCGATGTCGACGAACTCGATCACGGCCGGAATGACGACCTTGGTCTTGGCGATATCCTTCAGGACGTAGGCGCGGTCGTCGGGCACGGTGACGACGCCGACGTTCGGATCGATGGTGCAAAACGGGTAGTTCGCGGCCTCGGCCTTGCGGGAGCGCGTGAGGGCGTTGAAGAGGGTGGACTTGCCCACGTTGGGGAGACCGACGATTCCGGCTTTCATAAACGGTCAGGTTCCGCGCGCGGCGGGGAGGGGGTCAAGGGAAGAAGCGGAAAGCAGGAAGCGAGGAGCGCGGAAGCGATGGATTTATACAGCCCGAGTTTTGACCGCGGATCGCACGGATTATCACGGATGCAAACCGGTCAATCCGCGCCCATCTTAAATCCGTGACCAAGGTCCGAACGTTTTGGGCTGTGGGTGTTAGTTGGGCTGTGTCTCGCAAATAAACCGGCGCATCGCCAACGCCCTACGCGGGAAACGAGAAAAGGCGCCGGGCCGGCGTTGACCTCGGCGGCACGGACCTCCGGTCCGCCTCCGCCTCGGTCGTCTTGGCCGAGCATCCTTTCTCGCTCACGCTGCCCCGGCTTATTCACGAGACACGGCCTAATCGGATGAATCGGCGACGAGCGGGGTGGCGGAGGCGATGCGGCGGCCGTCGTGGGCGAGGGCGTAGAGCGGCACGGGGGGATTTTTGTCGAGGCGCTTCACGAGCGCGGGGTCGACGCGCTTGGGCAACTCAAGCCAATGCAAGCCGGTGGCGTCGCAAGCGAGCAGGCGGGCGTAGGGTTTGAAAACCTCGGGGCGGCCGAGGGCGCGGGCGGGAAGGAGCGAGGAGCTTGAGTCGGAAGCCGGAGCGGGGCAGGGGACGGACGCGGATGGAGCAAGGTCCGGCGCGATGCCTTCGCCACGTTCGAGCACGAGGCAGCTGTAGGCCTGGCTGCGGAGATCGACGCCGGCGCGTTGGGCGAAGCGGACCCAGTCGGGGTTGTTTTGCACTCCGACAGGCGGCTCGGCGAAAAAGTGGCACCAGTCGCGGGCGTTGGTCTCGGCGAAGAGCGGGCAGTTTTCGCGATGGGTGCAGGGGGCGATGATGCGGTGGCCGGCGCGCAGCTCGTCGCGGAGCGCGGCGAGGGCGCGGCTGTCGGCATGCGTGCCGGGCTCGATCCAGAGGACGGCGGCGGCGCGTTCGGCGAGGGCGACCAGCTCGTCGCGAGCGGCGGGAGGGAGCTCGTTGAGCACGTGGCTGACGACGAGCGTGAAAGGCTGCGAAGGGGAGGTGGAAGAATCGAAGTCGACGCGGGGCAACGCGGGAAACTCGGACGCGGCGCGTTCCGCGGCGAAGGCGACGGCCTCGGGACTGTGATCGTGGAGGGCGAGGCCGGTGAATCGATCCGCTCCGAAGGCGGCGAGCACGCGGCGGCCGGCGACGCCGGAGCCGCAGCCGTAGTCGAGGAGAACGGTGCCTGCGGGCGGCGTCCAACGGCGGAGGCGGAGTTCGCGGAGGAGGGCGTCCCATTTCCAGCCGATGCGTTCGGCGTAGGTGGCGTCGTAGGCGGCGAGCGCGGCGCGGTTTTGCCAGTAGGGGCCGGTCGTGGCGGCCTCGCGTGCGAGGAACGTCGCGCGCAGGCGGTCGAGGGCGGACCAATCGAGGCGGTCGAGATCGGGCATGGGGAATATTCTGAGGCCTGTGTTCTTGGATTTACCGGGAAGAGGGATTTTGCGTCACTGCGAAGATGAAGGTTTCGCGCCCTAGCTTCATCCGCATTGTGCTTTGTTTGGCGATTTTTTCCGCCTGTCTTCGCGCTGACGAGGCGGCTGAGCAGATGTTGGAAACGGCACGGGCCAAGGCGGCCGAGATGGGCAATGGCGAATTGAGCATATTAAGTCGCGAGCTGACGTTCACGGATCTCCGAGAAGGCGAGACGCGAGAAATGAGACGTGAAGCCTACCAACGTCTGGTGGTCACGTGGCGGTCTCCGGGTGATTGGCGGCTGGCCTACAAACGTGAGACACAAATCGAGGGCAAAACTCACAGTTCTGCCACTTTTGCATTTTCCAAACTTGGGGAGGAAGCGGGCATGCTGACGCTGAGCTCCGAGGACAACGAGCGGGTGGAGGTGAAGTTGCCGCCAAAAATCTTTTTCCAAGAGGCGCGTCAGCGGATCGGTCCTGTGATGAACGTCCTCGTGTTGACTTGGACGCCTGGCTGGCCGCCCCGGCCGGGTGCCGCTCCCGGAAGCGCATCGGTCGTCGGTGAAGCCAAGTTCGGCGTCAGCCAGATGGTGAACGGGATCATGTGCCAACGTATCGACGCCGTCCGCCCGCCGATGCGGGTCTCATTCTGGGTGAACATAAGCACGGGACTCGTGGTCCGCTCGCGCGAGATGCGCGATCCGCGCGAAATGACGGGGCGGTCGTCTCTCGTCGAGGTGACCGAAAGTGTTTACACGTATGCACCCGACAAAGGGCGGCATGCTTCGGATTTCGACCTAGGCTCCGGCTGGTCGATTGTTCAGCCGAGTCTCCCGTCGATGGCCGGTTTGGCTTCGGCGGCCGATCTTGGCGCGTGGGCGCGCGAGGGTGTGGCCGCGTCAGGGACGAATGAGTCGGGTTCGGGGCGGAGGGCGCCAAGCGATCCTGACACGAAACCGGCACAGCCGTTGAAGCCGGGCGAAGCTCCGGTCGCGGGAACCCCGTGGACGCCGGGCGGGATGGTTTCGTCTCCCCCGCCGAAGAGCCCGGTTTCAGCAGGATCGCAATCGCTTGAGGCCGAACAGATGGCGGCGATCGTGCTCGTGGAGGGCGAGGAAGGCGTGGGCACCGGTTTCATCACGAAGATCCGTGAGCTTCCCTTCATAGTTACCAACCTGCACGTTATCGGCGGCAGCGAAAAACTCCGCGTGACCACCTTGACGGGAGCGAAGATCGAGGTGGGCGCGATCCATGGCGCTATCGGGCGCGATCTGGCAATCTTGCGAATCGAGGGGACGCCGCCCGCAGCCTACCTAACGCTCGCGGCCGACCCGCTTCAGACGGCCAAGATCGGAGACAAGGTCGTCGTCGTGGGCAATCGTCGCGGCGGCGGCGTGGCCACCCAGGTATCGGGCGTGGTGCAAGGCGTGGGGCCGGACAAGATTGAGGTGGACGCTGCCTTCCAACCCGGCAACAGCGGCAGCCCGATTGTCCATGTCGAGAGCGGGGAAGTGATCGGTCTGGCGGCTTACTCCCAGACGCGAAAGCTGGATATGCTCGACGGTGTTTTGGCCAGCTCCGCGGCCGGCTCCCAGTCGAGCGAACCGAAGACGGAGCAACGCTGGTTTGGTTATCGAATCGACGGCGTGTCGGGTTGGCAGGTGATCGACCTCGCTCGCTGGCGGCAGCAGGCGCGCCGCATAGAGACGTTTCGCAAGGACAGCGAGGCGCTCTATTATGCGCTCTTGGGCAAGTTTAACCAGACGAGTTCCAGTCCGTCGGTGCATAGCGCCGTTGATCGTTTCCGGAGGCGATTCGAGCGCACTCAAGTCGCGGATGTGCAGGTCGCCCAAGACGTCGTCGAGTATTTCCGCACCTTGCGGGCTTTGACTGAGAGCGGCAAAAAGGATCTTCGCGACGGTGATTACTACGACTATTTCCGAAGCAGCCTCTATTGGGAAACCAGCATTCCGGAGCAGCTGCGCACGCGGGATCAACTGGCCGAATACCTTGAGCAGGCGGCGGCGAACACCAGCGCGTTTCTGTCGCGGCTGCGGAACTAGAAATTCGGATTTGCTACGGAGCCGAGCCGGAGCGCGGACACGGAGTTTGCGGAGACATGCCCTCTTCCGCCGA
>CAMLQS010000177.1 GCA_946482165.1 uncultured Verrucomicrobiota bacterium
CCTGCGCGACGAGGCCCACCGCTTCGCCAACACCTACAACGCCGACCTCCGCTCGATGAAGATCCGTGAGAGCGTGCTCGACGATTTTCCCGGCCTCGGCCCCGTGCGCCGCGCCGCGCTCATGGAGCGCTTCGGCGACATCGACCGCCTCCGCCGCGCGCGCGAAGATCAAATCGCCGAGGTCGACGGCTTCGGCGAAAAACTCGCCTCCGAACTCCACGCCTTTCTCCACCGCGACCCCCTCACCCCGCCGGACCCTCTTTAACATCGTCCCGAAGCCCCGCGCCCATGGACTGCGGCGGCACGATGCCGCCTTCGATCACGAGTCTCGGCTCATCCCCCTCCCCCGCCCCCGCTCCACCCCGCCGGCTTTTCGAGGTTGAGCCGTATCCACCAATGCCGCACGAACGCACGAGCGATTCGCCGCATGTCCTCCCTTTCCTCCCAGCCCGCCCCCGTCGCCAAGACGCCCTTTCTCGCGGCCGCCGCGCTTTTCCTCGGCGTCGCCGCGCTCGTCTTCGCGCTCGCCATCAAGCCCCTCGGCGCCGCCGAGCTCCTCGGCCTGCTCGCCTGCGCCGCCGCCGCCGCTGTCTTCGCCACCATACCCTTCGCCCTCGATTTCGCCCGCGCCTCCGCCGCGCCCGCCGTCTCGCCCGTGTCGCCCGTCGCGCCCGTCGCCGAAGCCATCGACACTGAAAAACTCGCCGCGCGGGTCGCCGACCTGGTCGAGGCCCGTCTCGCCGCCGTCGATCAACGCCGGCAGGACGAGATTATCCGCGCCGCCCTCGCCGCCCGCCCCGCCCCCGCCGAGCCGCCCGCCGTTTCGCCCGCGCCGAACTCCGACCAGATCTCCGCGCCCGCCGCCTCCGCCAAGCCCCGCCTCGGCCGCGGCCTCGCCAGCCTGATCCACAATCCCGCCGCCCTCGCCCGCCCCGACCTCGTCGAGCAATCCAAGTCCGCCCCGGGCGACGAAAACGAACGCGCCGCCGCCTGACGCCGCCGCCAAACGCGCCTGATCGCACCGGAAGCGCCGCGGGCTTTCGCGAAACCGGCCCACGCGCGGCGCCTCGTCGCTTGCGCAAATCCCCTGCGCCACCTCGACTGGCGCGATGCCGTTTCCGTCGTTCCCGCTCGGCTCGCGCCAACACATCTCCGCCCGCCTGCGCTCCCTGCGCCGATCTGCGGCCGGATTTATCGGCGGCGTCGTCCTCGCCGCGGCCGGCGCGATCCCCGGCCGGGCCGAGCTCCCGCCCGACGTGTTCTCGACCGAGGAGTCGATCGCGCCCGCCTACACGATCCCGCATCCGCTCGGCGGCAGCTCGATCTATGAGGGCGCCTGGACCCTCGCCGGCGATCACCTCGTCGAGATGGACCCCTACAACCTCGCGACCAGTTCCGCCGAGGTCTCGCTCACCGTGCGCAAGGCCGCCGATCACGCGCCGCTTTATCGCCTCCGCCCGAACATCGAGATAACCGGCGCCACCGACGGGGAGGTCTTCTCCGACGGCAAAGACCTCGCGTTTCGCACCCGCCCGCAGCCGGACGCGACCGCGCGCGTCGAGGTCCGCGATCTCGCGACCGGCGCCCTCCGCTTCTCGCTCGGCCAGACCGATCCGAGGGGCAACGACGACTTCGGACGCGCCGTGTGGTTCACCGCGAACCGCATCCTCGTCGCCGCCCCCGGCCGCGACCGCTACCACCGCGACGCCGGCGCGCTCTACGTTTTCGACCGCGCCACCGGCCGCCACGTCGGCAACGTCGGCCCGGGAGTGAAGGGCGCCCTGTTCGGCACCGCGCCCGACTCCGCCGCCCGCGGCGGCCCGCAACCGCTCGACACCCCCTACGTCCAGGTCTCCGGCAAACGCGCCCTCATCGTCCACGGCCGACGCGCCTTCGTTTTCTCCGGGGATCGGCTGCACCCGCTCGTCATCCCGGCCAACGGACTGAACCGCGTCGAACTCCACCAAGCCATCCTCACCGAAGATCGCGTCATCCTCGCCACCGCCGAATCTCGCCTCGGCCGCGTCCGCCCCGGCCGCGTCATCGGCTACGAGCTCGCCACCCGACGCCGACTCTACCAGCTCGGCGCCGCGGCCCTCCGCGGCTCCTACGATTTCCCTTCCCGCATCCTCGTCGAAAACGGTCGCCTCCACGTCCTCGACGCCGTGGCCGGCGCCGGCGGCACCGAGCGCCGCGGCGCGCTCCACGTTTTCAACGTCGCCAATGGCAAACGCGTCCGCGGCCTCGACTTCCCCTACTCCGAAAACGCCGCCCCCGACGCGCGGTCCTTCACCTACGCGGACGGGCGGCTCTGGTTGCGACGTCACGAGCCCGCCGAAGGCCAAACGCCGCGCACCCTCTGGCACGCCTACGACCCCGCCACGCTCGAGACGCTCCTCTTCCTCGCTCCTCCCGGCGAAGACCGCTTCCGCGGCCGCGCGCCGCAAACCTTGCCCGGCGGCCGCCTCGCCGTCGCCGCCTCGCGCGTCACGCGCACCTTCCCGTGGCCGATCTTGTTCACTCCCGTCGGCGCCCGCGTATCCATCGCCTCGTCCGCCGCCTCGCGCTCCTTCGCCGCCGGCTCGAGCTGGCAACTCCACGACCCCTTCACCACCACCGGCGCCGGCGTGCTGCTCTACGACCTCGCCGCCGCCACCTGGACCCACCGGCTCGTGCTCGAGGGCGATTTCGTCAACTACCACAACAGCAGCTGGGATCCGCAGCCTTACGACAATCTCCGCATCACGCCGGGCCCCGTCCCCGCGAGCGTCCTGGTCCGCGGCGACGGCAACCGCTTCGCCCACGTCTCCCGCTACGACCCCGCGCTCTCCGACATCGAGCCGTCGACCGCCCTCGAAGGCCGCCTCTCCGCCTCTCTGCAAAGCGGTTTCGCCTACGGGCTGTTCCGCCGCGCCTCGCCCAGGGACGCGTTCGCCTTCGACTCCGACCTCGGCGTCAGCCTGAGCGCCTCCCTCGAGAAGGTCGTCCCCTACGAATACGCCTTCGCGGCCGGCGCCTACCGTCTCGACGGGCAACAAATCTCCCACCGGCTCTCCGCGCCCGAAACGGCGCTGCCTATGGTTCTCCACGGCAACAATTTGACCGGAATCGCCGCCTTCGGCGACTCCCTCGTCGTCGGCTCCGGCACGGGCGTATTCGCGGGCGACAGCCAGCGGGTGGAGCTAATCGACCTCTCGACCGGCGAACTCCGCGCCAGCATCGCCGACGCCGGCGGCCCGCTCGCCCTCAACGACGACTACCTCGTGCTCAAGGTCTCCGGCGTCATCAAACTTTACGACGCCCGCACCGGCGCATCCCTTCCCCTGCCCGTGCCATACCCCGTGATCGGCGACCGGGTCGCCCTGTCCGGAGATCGGCTCGTCACCACCTCCGCCCACTCGCACTATCTCTCGGGAGACTACACCCATGTGGCCCGCGTCAACATCTACTCCCTGCCCGGCGGCCAGCTTCTCCATTCCCTGCCCTTCGCCACCAAAACGTCCTCGCTCTCGTGGGACACCCCGCCCCTCGATCTCGCCGTCACCGACGACGCGATCATCGTCCGCACCGTCCCGGACGTCGGCTCCTACGCCGATGCGGGACGCGTGCGCGTCATCGATCTCCACACCTTCGAAACCCGTTACGAACTCGCCTCGCCCGCGCCCTCGACCGGCGACTGGTTCGGCGGCTGGCTCGCCGCCGCCGGCCAATGGCTCGCGGTCGGCTCCGGCGGAGCCTCGGAGGTGTTCGTGTTCGACCTGCCCACCGGCGAACTCCGCCATACGCTCGTCCTCTCCGACCGCCCGGACGACATCACAGACTACGCCATGATCGCCCCCCGTCTCGTGATCGACGCCGAGCACGACCGCCTCGGCTGGTTCGTGAACGACGACCCGTTCCACACCGAAGGCTTCACCCTCTCCGATTCCACCGCCGTCTACCTCTTCGACCTCGCGACCGGGCTGGAGGAGGCCAAGATCACGCCCGCGCCCTCGGCCAGCTCCTCCAGCCGCGCCGAGTTCACCGGCGTCGCGCTCGTCGGAGGTCGTCTTCTCGCGACCACCAAATTCGGCGCCGTGCTTTCCGTCGAACTCGCCGACGCGCTCGCCGCGCCCCTTGCCACGACCAGCGAGATCCTCGCCGCCGAGCCCGCGATCCGGCTCGAGTTTCCCTCCCGCCGCGGCGTGAGCTACCAGCCCGAGGCGAGCGCCGACGACGGCGCCACCTGGACCGCGCTCGGCGCCAAGCACTACGGCGACGGCCAGCCCGCCACGCTGCGACGCTCCCTCGCCGGCCTACCCGCGCCCGAATCCCTTCGCTTCCGCCTGCGGACCGCGTGGGAATCGGCGCCCCTCGGCTGGGGCTTGGTCTGGTGACGCGTCCGCCTCGTCTCGCGCCCGCAAACGCGTTAAGCCCCCTCCGATGAAACCCTCCCGCGCCGCCTCCGTCCGTCCCCGCGCCGCACGGCCCGAGCATCCGCTCGAATGGCTCGCCGAGCCGATTCTCGACGACCCAGGCTTTGAAATGAAATCCTGGTTCGGCGGCCGCAGCCTCATGCTGGACGGCAAACACCAGCTCTTCCTCAGCGCCCAGGGCGAGCCCTGGCAGGGCGTGCTCGTCTGCACCTTCCACGAGCACCAGCCCTCGCTCCTCGCCGAGTTCCCCGCGCTGCTCCGGCACCCCGTCCTGGGCAAATGGCTCTACCTCCCAGAGTCCGCCGAGACCTTCGAGCGCGACGCCAAGCGCCTCGTGCAACTCGCCCGCGCCCGCGATCCGCGGCTCGGTGTCGCGTCGTCCGCGAAGAAGAAAAAGCGCGCCGCCAAGCCCGTGCGCTTCGGCGACAAGCTCTGAGGCGCCCGCGAAACGGCTCCGCCGCCCCGCTACGCTGACTGGCCGTAGCGGAAGCGCGGAGCGCTTTCGCCGGAGAGACCTGCCCGCCTCTCCGGTTTCAATGCGCCGCAAACACGAAGGCGTATCAGATAAACAGATTCGTCCCCGTCGTCTCCGCCGAGGCGAGGTAGTCCGCCACCCCGCCAAACTCCACCCCCTCGATCAACTCCTCGGCGCGGATGCCCATCGCGTCCATCGACATCGTGCAGACCACGAGCCGCGCGCCCGCCATCCGCGCCGCGCCCAGCAAGCCCGGCAGGTTCGGCAGCCGCTTGCTCGCCATCTGGTATTTCATCATCCGCCGCCCCGCCCCGAGAAAGTTCATCTTCGAGAGCGGCAGCGCGCCCAATCCACGCGGCAGCATCCAGCCAAACATCCGGTCGAGGACCGTCTTTCCCTCCACCGCCACCGGCTGCTCGCGCCGCAGCGCGTTGATGCCCCAAAAGGTGAAAAACATCGTCACCTGCCCGCCCATCGCCGCCGCGCCGTTCGCGATCACCAACGCGGCCATGACCCTGTCCATCTCGCCGGAAAACACGACCAAGGTCGCGCCCTTCCGCCGCGCGTCCCCCGCCGGCATGGGCGGCAACGCGCCGGCCCCCGCCGACGCCACCACGCACGACGAGGCAGGCCTCCGCAGCCGCGCCTTGATCAACCCTTTCGCCCGCTCGACGCCAAGCAGCTCAAATCCGTTCGAGCGCGCAAATGCGTCGATGTCGCGCGCGAAGCCTGGATCGCTCGCCGTCACCGCCAGCTCCTGCCCGGGCGCGAGCGTCTCGCAACGCGCCTTCACCTGCATCAGCGGCCCGGGACACGCCATGCCCGTGCAATCAAGCGCGGCCACCTCATGCGCGACGGTCCCCGAGGCCGGCTTCCCCGCCGGGACAGGGCCCGTGGGCGCAGCCGGCGCGGACACGACCGGCGCCACCGCCGGCGCGGACACCGGCCGGGCGCGCATACCGCCGGCCAGGCTCACGACGTCGAAGCCCGCCTGCGCGAGCACGCGCGCCGCGAAGTAGCTCGTCTTGCCCAGCGCGCACACCGTCACCCAGGGGCGCGAACGGTCCAGCTCGCCGAGGCGCGCGCGCAGCTCGGGAAAGGGGATGTTTACCGCTCCCGGCACGGGCGACACCTGCGCAACCGCGGCCGGGCGCACGTCGAGCACCGCGCGCTCCGCGGGCAATTCGTTCACGGGCCGCACCAGCCCGTCGCGGGCGTTCTGCGCCGCGAATCCCACCGTGTTCACCACGTCGCGCGCGCTGCCAAAAGGCGGCGCATAGGCGAGCTCCAGCCCGGCGAGATCGTCGATGGTCATTTTGCCCGCCAGCGCGGTCGCGATCACGTCGAGGCGCTTGTCGACGCCGTCCGCGCCCACCGCCTGCGCGCCGAGCACGCGCCCGTCCTCGGGCGACCAGAGCAGCTTCAAGGTCAGCGGCGTCGCGCCCGGGAAGTAGCTCGCGTGCTGATAGTCCGTGACGACCGTCGCCCGATACGCCCGCCCCGCCTGCGCGAGGCGTTTCTCCGACCAGCCGGCGAGCCCGGCCGCGACGTCGAACACCCGCACGATCGCGGTCCCGACGTGCCCCGGATAGGGCCGCGCCTCGGCAGGACGAAAAACGTGGTCCGCGATCACGCGCCCCTGCCGGTTCGCCGGCCCGCCGAGCGGCAGATTCATCGGCGCGCCCGTGAGGCGGTCGACGCTCTCGACCACGTCGCCCGCCGCGTAGACGTCGGGATCGCTCGTGCGCATGAACGAGTCGACCTTGATCGTTCCGCGCGCGCCGAGCTCCAGCCCCGCCGCGGCCGCGAGGCCGCTCTCCGGCTTCACGCCGATGGCCAGCACCACGAAATCCGCCGCCAGCTTCCGGCCCGACTTGAGGCTCGCCGCCAGCCCCGCGCCCTCCGGCGCGAAACCCGCGATGGCGTCGCCCAGCACGAGCTCCACGCCCTCGTGGCGCAGCGCCTCCGCCACCGGCGCCGCGATCTCCGGATCCAGCGGAGGCAGCACCTGGTCCGCCGCCTCGACGACCGTAACGATTTTCCCGATACGCCGTAGCTGCTCCGCCATCTCCAGGCCGATGAAGCCCGCGCCGATCACCAGGACGCGCCCCGCGGCGGCGGCGGCGATCTTGATGCGGTCCATGTCCGGCAGGTTGCGCAACGTGAGCACGCGCGGGTCGTCGATCCCCGGCAGCGGCGGACGCAGGGGCGCGGCGCCCGGCGCGAGGATCAGCTTGTCGTAGGGCAGCTCGAACTCCGCCGCGCCCGGAGCGACCTCCCGCGCCACGACGACCTTGCGCGCCCGGTCGATCCGCAGCGCCTCGGTGCGCACGCGCACTTCGATGTTCAAGAGCTTCGCCAGGCTGTCCGGCGTCTGCACCGCGAGCCGCGCGCGGTCCGCGATCTCGCCGCCGATGTGGTAGGGCAGACCGCAGTTGGCGAAGGAGACGTCGGGCCCGCGTTCGAGCACGGTGATGCGCGCCGTTTCCGACAGACGCCGGGCGCGCGCCGCCGCCGAGGCGCCGGCGGCCACGCCGCCCACGATAACGATGCGAAGAGAAGAAGAGTCGAAGGCTTTCATACGATTTATGCGCATATGCGCATATGCTTGACTGACTGTCAACGCTTCTTTCCTTTCGCACGCATGGCCAAAGGCGGAAAACCCCTGAACGACGACGCGCTCCAGCAGGTGGCGCGGCGCTTCGCCGTGCTCGGCGAGCCCATGCGCCTGCGCATCTTGCAAGCCCTGATGGACGGCGAGCGTCCGGTGAACGCCCTCGTCGAGGCGACCGGCGGCACGCAGACCAACGTCTCACGCCACCTCCAGACGCTCGCCTCCGCCGGGCTGGTCAGCCGGCGCCGCGACGGAGCGCAGATTTTCTACGCCGTGGCCGACCCCTCGATTTTCGAGCTCTGCGACCTCGTCTGCGGCGGCATCCGCAAAACCCTCGTCGCCCAGGCCGGCTCCCTCGCCTAGGCCCGGCGCCCGGATCCGCGGGCGCCCCCCCCCGGCAGCGGCGGCTTGCTCCCGCGCGCACCGTGGGCTCAATGTATCCGGTTCACACCTTCCGCGCGTGCTCCTCGTCATCGACAACTACGACTCGTTCACCTTCAACCTCGTCCAATACTTCGGGCAATTGGGCGTGGAGCAGCGCGTCTTCCGCAACGACGAGATCACGCCCGCCGAGGCGCTGAAGCTCAACCCCGACCGCATCCTCATTTCCCCCGGCCCCTGCTCGCCCGCCGAGGCCGGCGTCTCGCTCGAGATGATCGGCGCCTTCGCCGGCAAGAAGCCCATCCTCGGAGTCTGCCTCGGCCACCAGTCCATCGGCCACTACTTCGGCGGCCGCGTCGTCCGCGCCGACCGCCTCATGCACGGCAAGACCTCGCCCATCCTGCACAAGAACACCGACGTCTTCCGCGGCATGCCTCAGGGATTCGCCGCCACGCGCTACCACTCCCTGCTCGTCGAGCGCGCCTCCCTCCCCGCCTGCCTCGATGTCACCGCCGAGACCGCCGAGGGCGAAATCATGGGCCTGCGCCACAAGGAACTCCCGATCTGGGGCGTTCAGTTCCACCCCGAGAGCATCGCCACCGAGGGCGGCATGAAACTTCTGGAGAATTTCCTAAAGCTCGACCGCGCCGAGACCGTCTAAACCCCGCTCAACCGCCATGCGTTGCCCCAAGTGCACCTCCATCGAGGATAAGGTGATCGACTCCCGCATCAGCCGCGAAGGGAACTCGATCCGCCGTCGCCGCGAATGCACCGAGTGCGGCGCGCGCTTCACCACCATCGAGACGCTCGTGCGCGACGGCGTCGTGGTGCTGAAGCACGACGGCCGCCGCGAGGATTTCGACCGCGAGAAACTCGCCCGCTCCATCCGCGTCGCCTGCCACAAACGCCCCATCGACCCCGAGCGCATCGGCATGCTCGTCGACGACGTGATGGACATCCTCGAGGCGCGCCACGACTCCGAGATCCCCAGCGACGCCATCGGCGAGTGCGTGATGCAGCAGCTCCGCAAGATCGACCACGTCGCCTACGTCCGCTTCGCCAGCGTGTATAAGGAGTTTCGCGACGTCTCCGAGTTCGTCACGGAGATCAAGGACCTCGGGAAAAAGGCGGAAGGCTCCGCCTGAACCACCAATCGTCACTAATGCGCACTAATCCAGACCGAGCCACCACCGGGTCGTCTCATTAGTGCCCATCCGTATTCATTAGTGGTTTAAAACGGAACATGCCCGAGTCCGCCGCCTTCCGCGACGACCTGCGTCGCCTGCACTTCGTCAACGCGCTCTTCGCCCGCCTCACCGGCGACGACCTTTACCTCGCGCGGCAAATCCAGGAGGCCATCGCCTTCAGCCTCGCCGAGCTCGCCGAGCAAACCCGGGCTCGCCCCGAACTCGCCGCGCGCTACGACGCCGCCTTCACCGCCGCCGCCGCGCGGCTCCTGGAGAAATTTTTCGCCGGCCAGCCGGACCACGGTTTCTTCCATTGGGACGCGCTCAGCACCCTCGCCTCGGCCACGCCGCTCTTCGCCCGCGCCGAGCTCATAGCCGGCCTGAAGCGCCTCGCCCCCTACCGCGAGTCGACCCTGCTCGTCACCAATCTCCGCGCCGCCCTCCTCCCTCCCGAGCAGCGCGAGACCGCCCGCCGCCGCCGCGAATACGAGGACGCCCTCGCCTACGTGCAGGACCTCGCCGCCGCCCGCACCCGCCCCGACGCCGACTTCCGCCTCCTGTTCCTGTAACTTTCTTTTCGTGCCTTTCGGGTGTTTCGTGGTTTCACCCACACCATGACCCTCTTCGAACGCATCATCGCCCGCGAAATCCCCGCCAAGATCGAGCACGAGGACGAGCGCTGCATCGTCATCCACGACATCCAGCCGCAGGCCCCCGTCCACCTGCTCATCATTCCCAAGTCCGTCATCCCGCGCGTCGGCGAAGCCGCCCCGGACCACGAGTCCGTCCTCGGCCACCTCCTCGTCACGGCCGGCGTCGTGGCGAAAAAACTACAACTCCCCCGCGGCTTCCGTCTCGTGATCAACCATGGTCCGGACGCCTGCGAAAGCGTTCCCCACTTGCACGTCCACATGCTTGCCGGACGCCAGCTCACCTGGCCCCCAGGTTAAGGGAAGCCCTAAAATCAGGCGCCCTCGCGCCGCCTCTCCGGCGCCGCCGTAGCATCTCCCGCAGGCCCT